>NZ_JAAAHS010000078.1 GCF_009908195.1 Streptomyces boluensis
GGCCGGGACGGGGTACGGCTGCTCGTCTCGCGGGGACGCTCGGTGGCCCACCACACCTTCCTGGAGCTGCCGCGGTTGCTGCGGGCCGGGGACCTGCTCGTGGTGAACACCTCGCCGACGCTGCCCGCCGCCCTGGACGGATTCATGGGGCACGCGCGCGTGGTGGTGCATTTCTCGACCCGGGGCGACGACGGCCGCTGGTCGGTCGAGCTGCGCGAACCCGACGGCTCGGGCAGTACGCGTGCGCGTGCCGGTGGACCGGCGGGTGCGGAGGTGGCCCTTCCGGACGGTGTGCGGCTCGTACTGGAGGAGCCGCTGGGCGAGCGCGGCGTACGCCTGTGGTGGGCGCGGGTGCGGGCGGCCGACGGGTCCGGCGGCGCTGCGGAGGTCCTGGCGCTGCTGCACCGGCACGGGCGGCCGATCCGTTACTCCTATACGGACCGGGACCAGCCGCTGTCCGCGTATCAGACGGTGTTCGCCCTGCCGTCTCCCGGCGGGGCCGGGTCGGCGGAGATGCCCAGCGCCGGGCGGCCGTTCACGGACCGGCTCGTGGCGGAGCTGGTGAGCCGCGGGGTGCAGTTCGCGCCGGTCACCCTGCACACCGGGGTGGCCTCGGCCGAGGCGCACGAGCCGCCGTACCCGGAGCGGTTCGCGGTGCCCGCCGCCTCGGCGCGGCTGATCAACGCGGCGCGGGCCTCGGGCGGCCGGATCATCGCGGTGGGGACGACGGCGGTACGGGCGGTCGAGTCGGCGGCGGACCGCGCCGGGGTGGTGCGCGCGGCGGCCGGCTGGACGGATCTCGTGATCACACCGGAGCGCGGAGTACGGGCCGTGGACGGAATCCTGACCGGTCTGCACGAGCCCACCGCCTCGCATCTTCTGATGCTCACCGCGATAGCCGGAAAGGAGACGGTGGCCTGCGGATATACCGAGGCGGTACGCCGTCTCTACCTCTGGCACGAGTTCGGCGACAGCCACCTCATACTTCCGGACGAGATACGTGACGGTCCGAATTGCTCTGGCAACTCATGGTGAGACTGTTACGTGGTCGATGTGAGCCCGCGCATAGGACCCAGGTCACGTACGAAGGTCCCTAGTTGACCGATATATGCGTCCCCATCGGGGAAAAAAGGGGCGCGAAGGGTAGCCGGAAGAGACCTGATCCACTACCCGGGATAGTACGTCACACCTTTGCTTCGAATTTTTGCGGCCGCTAAGAATGGCTCCCGTCGCTCGGCGCCGTGGTCACCACCGCGGCGCCCTTTGCTGGAGTCCCTGTCCGGTCCGGCATCGGAAACGCGAGCGGTATCCGCTAATTCGAAGAGGTCCATCAATCATGTCCCAGCACAGCACCCCTGGTCATAAAGCACTGACCAAGAGCCAGAAGATCTCGATCGCCGGAGTCGCCGCACTCGGCGCCGCCGCCCTCGCGTTCTCGTTCGTGCCGGGCAATGACCAGACCGCGCAGGCCTCCGACGTACCCGCCTCCTCCGTGGCCTGGTCCACGGACACGGCCAAGACCGTGCAGGCCGGCGTCAGCAAGCAGCAGGCCGCCACCGCGGACAAGGCGGAGGCCGCCGTGACCGCCGCGAAGCAGAAGGCCGAGGCGGACGCCAAGGCGAAGGCCGAGGCCGCGGCCAAGGCCGCCGAGGCGAAGGCCAAGGCGGACCGCGAGGCCAAGGAGCGCGCCGCCCGCGACGCCGCCCGCAAGCCGGTCTACGCCAACAACCTGGACGGCTGGATCCGCCAGTCCCTCGACATCATGAAGTCGAAGGGCATCCCCGGCACGTACGACGGCCTGCACCGCAACATCATCCGCGAGTCGGCCGGTGACCCGCGCGCCATCAACAACTGGGACATCAACGCCCAGAACGGCGTGCCCTCGATCGGCCTGCTGCAGGTCATCAAGCCGACCTTCGACGCGTACCACGTCGAGGGCACCGCGCACGACCAGTACAACCCGGTCGCCAACATCGTCGCCGCCGCCAACTACGCGGCCGACCGCTACGGCTCGATCGACAACGTCAACAGCGCCTACTGAGCGGCTCGCAGCTGAGCCGCTGAGCGGCTGAGGACCTCATAGCGCCGAAGGGCGGCACCCCACTCGGGGTGCCGCCCTTCGTTGTCGTACGCGGCCGGTCTCCGGAGTACGGGACCGGCCGCCCGCGTCACTTGCGCATGACCTCGGGCTCGTGGCGGCGCAGGAAGCGGGCCACCAGGAAGCCGCACAGGACGCCGAGAACGATCAGCGCGCCCATGTCCAGGAACCAGGACAGCGCCTCGTGGTCCCAGAGCGGGTCGGTGCTGCCCGGGTCGTCGGTGTTCGGGTTGATCTTGTTGAAGTCCAGGGTCGTACCGGCGGCGGCCACGGCCCAGCGCGACGGCATCAGGAACGAGAACTGATTGACGCCGACCGTGCCGTGCAGGATGAACAGGCAGCCGGTGAACACCACCTGGACGATCGCGAACATCACGAGCAGCGGCATGGTCTTCTCGGCGGTCTTCACCAGCGAGGAGATGACCAGGCCGAACATCATCGCGGTGAAGCCGAGCGCCATGATCGGCAGCGAGAGCTCCAGGAGCACCGAACCGCCGAGGATCAGGCCCTCGTCGGGCAGCTCGCGGCTGGCGAAGCCGATCGCGCCGACCATCAGGCCCTGCAGCACGGTGATGGTGCCGAGCACGATGACCTTGGACATCAGGTACGCGGACCGGGACAGGCCGGTCGCGCGTTCCCGTTCATAGATGACCCGTTCCTTGATCAGCTCACGGACCGAGTTGGCGGCGCCCGCGAAGCACGCGCCGACCGCGAGGATCAGCAGGACCGTGGTGGCCGTGCCGTTCGGGACGTGCAGGCCGGTCTGCGGGTTCACCGTCGGGTTGACGAGCAGGCCCTTGTCCGGGTCGATCAGCAGGCTGACCGCGCCGAGCACGGCGGGCAGGATCACCGTCAGGGCCAGGAAGCCCTTGTCGGACGCGATGACGGAGACGTACCGCCTGATCAGGGTGAACAGCTGCGAGCCCCAGCCCTGCGGCTTGGGCGGTCGCATCGCCTGCGGCTGCGCCATGTACTGCTGCGAGTGCTGCTGGGGGGCGACGGCGTCGATGTCCGCGGCGTACATCTGGTAGTGCTGCGAGCCCTTCCAGCGGCCCGCCCAGTCGTACTCGCGGTAGTTCTCGAAGGCGGAGAAGACATCGGCCCAGGTGCTGTAGCCGAAGAAGTTGAGCGCTTCCTCGGGCGGACCGAAGTACGCCACCGCGCCGCCCGGCGCCATCACCAGGAGCTTGTCGCAGATCGCCAGTTCGGCCACGGAGTGCGTGACGACGAGGACCGTACGGCCGTCGTCCGCGAGGCCGCGCAGGAGCTGCATGACATCGCGGTCCATGCCCGGGTCGAGGCCCGAGGTGGGCTCGTCGAGGAAGATCAGGGACGGCTTGGTGAGCAGTTCGAGGGCGACCGAGACGCGCTTGCGCTGGCCACCGGACAAGGACGTGACCTTCTTGTCCTTGTGGATGTCGAGCTTCAGCTCGCGCAGCACCTCGCCGATGCGCTGCTCGCGCTCCTGCTCGCTGGTGTCGGCGGGGAAGCGCAGCTTGGCCGCGTACTTGAGTGCCTTCTTGACGGTCAGTTCCTTGTGCAGGATGTCGTCCTGCGGGACCAGACCGATGCGCTGCCGCAGCTCGGCGAACTGCTTGTAGAGGTTCCGGTTGTCGTAGAGGACATCGCCCTGGTTCGCCGGGCGGTAGCCGGTGAGCGCCTTGAGCAGGGTCGACTTTCCGGATCCTGAGGGGCCGATGACGGCGACCAGGGACTTCTCCGGTACGCCGAAGGAGACGTCCTTGAGGATCTGCTTGCCGCCGTCGACGGTGACCGTGAGGTGCCGGGCCGAGAAGGAGACCTCACCGGTGTCGACGAACTCCGAGAGACGCCCGTCGACCAGGCGGAACGTGGAGTGGCCGACGCCGACGATGTCGCTCGGGCCGATCGCCGCGGAGCCGGACTTGGCCAGCGGCTGACCGTTGACGTACGTGCCGTTGTGCGAGCCGAGGTCGCGGATCTCGAAGCGGCCGTCGGGGGTCGCGTGGAACTCGGCGTGGTGGCGGGAGACCTGGAGGTCGGAGACGACCAGCTCGTTCTCCAGGGCACGGCCGATGCGCATGACATGGCCGAGCGCCACCTGGTGGAACGAGGTGGGGCTGCGGTCGCCGTGCGCGGGCACGGCACCGCCGGGCTGCTGCTGGGGGGCGTGCGGTTGCTGCGCCTGGTGCGGTACGTGCTGCTGTTGCGGCTGTTGCTGTTGGTGCGGCTGTTGCTGTTGGTGCTGCCACGCCTGCTGCTGTTGCGGCTGCTGCTGTTGTTGCTGAGGGACGTGCTGCTGTTGCTGCCAGTCGGGAGCACCCTGCTGCGGGTACTGGGCCGGGGCCTGCTGGGCGTGGGCCTGTGCGTGGGCCTGCTGGGCGTGGGCCTGCTGGTGCGGGGTGGCGCCGGCCGCTGCTCCGGCCGCTGCGAGGCTGAGGCGCGGCCCGTCGGTGGCGTTGCCCAGGTGTACGGCGGAGCCGGGGCCGATCTCCATGTGCTGGATCCGGTGCCCCTGCACGAACGTGCCGTTGGTGCTGCCGTGGTCCTCGACCACCCAACTCCGGCCGCCCCAGCTGATCGTGGCGTGCCGCCAGGACACCCGGGCGTCGTCGATCACCACGTCGCCGCCCGGATCACGTCCGAGCGCGTACGGCCTGGACGGATCGAGCGTCCAGGTTTGTCCGTTCAATTCAAGTACGAGTTCCGGCACTCCAGCCCCACTACGTAGTCCCCCGAGCTAGCCCCCGTCTTGGGGAGTCTAGGGATGTCGAACATCGTGGGGAACTATTTCAGGCTCGGCCCACTGTCCGAAAGTCGGGCCTCGGCAAGGGCGTCCACGGGGACGCGGCGCAGTACGGACTCCACTGGACGTACCGGGTGAACAGCGACGTACGAGTGGCAGACCGTGTGTACGCCCCCATACGCCCCGGCTCCGGCGGCCGGTCCGCCGTGCCGGCCTTCGCTTCTGTGTCCGCCAACCGGGACACCAGTTCGCGTGGCACGCGGTGCCGGATACCGTGGGAGCACCATGAGCGCATCGCAGCCCCGTCACACCGCTGACGTACCCACCCTCCTCGTCAAGATCTTCGGCAAGGACCGGCCCGGCATCACCGCGGGCCTTTTCGACACCCTCGCCGCCTTCTCCGTTGACGTGATCGACCTGGAGCAGGTCGTCACCCGTGGCCGGATCGTCCTGTGCGCGCTGGTCACCGCGCCCGCCGCCGGGTTCGAGGGCGAGCTGCGGTCCACGGTGCACAGCTGGGCCGACTCCCTGAAGATGCAGGCCGAGATCATCTCCGGCACCGGCGACAACCGGCCGCGCGGCGAGGGCCGCTCGCATGTCACGGTGCTCGGGCACCCGCTGACCGCCGAGTCGACCGCCGCGATCGCGGCCCGGATCACGGACACCGGCGGCAACATCGACCGGATCTTCCGGCTCGCCAAGTACCCGGTCACAGCGGTGGAGTTCGCCGTTTCCGGCACCGAGACCGAGCCGCTGCGCACGGCGCTCGCCATAGAGGCCGCCGTACAGGGCGTGGACGTCGCCGTCGTCTCGGCGGGACTGCACCGGCGGGCCCAGCGCCTGATCGTGATGGACGTCGACTCGACGCTCATCCAGGACGAGGTCATCGAGCTGTTCGCGGCGCACGCGGGCTGCGAGGACGAGGTCGCCGAGGTGACGGCGGCGGCGATGCGGGGCGAGCTGGACTTCGAGCAGTCGCTGCACGCGCGCGTGGCGCTGCTCGAAGGGCTCGACGTCTCGGTCGTGGACAAGGTCAGGAGCGAGGTCCGGCTGACGCCCGGCGCCCGCACCCTGATCCGTACGCTGAAGCGCCTCGGCTACCAAGTGGGCGTCGTGTCCGGCGGGTTCACCCAGGTCACGGACGACCTCATGGACCGGCTCGGCCTCGACTTCGCGCAGGCCAACACCCTGGAGATCGTCGACGGCAAGCTGACCGGCAAGGTCACCGGCGAGATCGTCGACCGTGCGGGCAAGGCGCGGCTGCTCCGCCGGTTCGCCGCGGAGGCCGGGGTTCCGCTGGAGCAGACGGTCGCGATCGGCGACGGTGCGAACGACCTGGACATGCTGAACGCCGCGGGTCTCGGGGTCGCGTTCAACGCCAAGCCGGTGGTGCGCGAGGCCGCGCACACGGCGGTGAACGTGCCGTTCCTCGACACCGTTCTCTATCTCCTCGGGGTCACCCGGGAAGAGGTGGAGCTGGCGGAGACGCACGACGACTGACGCGTACGAGGCGACTGACGCGTACGAAGGGCCCGGCACCTGGTGTGTGCCGGGCCCTTCGCGGTGAACGGGCTTCACGGGGACGGGAGTTGGCCGGTGACCGCGGCTGGGCGTCACCGGGGCCGCCGGGACTGCTCCGGGCGGCCTGCCGGGGTCACTCGTGCGGCGCCCAGTAGTCGAGCAGCGTCGCGGTGCCGGGCTCCAGGCCCTTCCAGGAACCGGCGTACGACAGGACGGCGAAGGCGGAGGTCGGGAAGCCGCGGTGCATCCGCTCGAGGGCGTCGCCCTCGGAAGCGTCCGCGAGGACATCGACGAGGTGCCGCACTCCGGGGTTGTGGCCGATCAGGAGGACGTTCGACACGTCGTCCGGCACTTCGTTGAGCACGGCGATCAGCTCGCCGGGGGACGCGTCGTACACGCGCTCTTCGTAGACGGTCTTCGGGCGGTGCGGCAGCTGCGGGGCGGCGAGCTTCCATGTCTCGCGGGTCCGCGCGGCGGTCGAGCAGACCGCCAGCTCGAATTCGATGCCGGAGTCGGCCAGTCTGCGGCCGGCGACGGGGGCGTCCTTGCGGCCGCGCTCGGCGAGCGGTCGCTCATGGTCGGACACCTGTGGCCAGTCGGCCTTCGCATGCCGAAGGAGCACAATCCTGCGGGGTGTATCGACGCTCATGCGTCCCAGCTTCGCACGAAACGTGCCACGGGGCGCAGGGAGTTGACATGCTCCGCACGCACGGGTGACCGGCGGTGGAAGTGCTGCGGAATGTCTGCGGAACGACCCGGCGCGAACCTCAGAACGGCAGCGCCTGACGCAGCTGTGCGAGAACGTCCGCGACCGGTGACGCTCCTGTCGCGACCTGGGCGTCGGACGGGTGGAGCACCAGGGCGAGCAGCACGACGAAGGCGGCCGTGGGCAGGGCGACCGCCCACCACGGCAGTCTCGCCGCGATGCCGCCCGTGGGTCGTGGGGCGGACCTGGTGTGTGCTGGGGCCGACATGTCGCCTCCGCGCTGTTCGATGCCGTGCACCGCTGTCTCGCGGCACATCTCGAACCTACGGAATCCGGCGGGCGCGGCCTATCCGGTGATCCACCCACTTACCCCTGACACACGCCCCCTAGGGGATGGGGGGACAACCCCACCCCCGGACGTCCAAGAGCCCGGTCACGGACTCTCGTGACCGGGCTTCGGCAGGCTTCAACGGGTGCGCATCGGGGGCCTCGGTGGCGGGTGCGTCTCCGGAGCCTTCAGCGGCTGCGGGGCCCCGGTGCACGGCTCGGGACGCGGCTCAAGGTGAGACGACGGAGGCGATCACGCCGATGACGACGGTGATGGCCAGCATCGCGCCGAGCACGGCGAGGAACTTCTTCTGGCCGTTCTGGGGATTCGGTTCGAGGACGGGCATGGCGCCAGTCTCGCACCCTTTGACCGGTCTGCTCACGGCGGGGTCGGGGCTCACCCCGACCCCGCGACGCCGGTCACGCTCGGGCGGCCGCCGCGCGCTCGCGGTCCGCCAACTCCTGCTCCACGGTGCGGTCGCGGCCCGCGAGGACACCGACCACGAGCTGCGGTACGAGCAGTCCGCTCATGAGCGCGATGGGCAGGCCCCAGCCGCCACTGTGCTGGTAGAGGACACCGACGAGGAGCGGCCCCGGAATGGACAGGAGGTAGCCCGTGCTCTGCGCGAAGGCGGAGAGCTTGGCGACGCCCGCACCGGTACCCGCGCGCATGCCGACCATGGTGAGGGCCAGCGGGAACGAGCAGTTGGAGACGCCGAGCAGTACCGCCCACACCCACGCGCCCGCGGCCGGGGCGAAGAACAGGCCCGCGTACCCGATGAGTCCGCACAGGCCGAGGGCGACCGCGATCGGACCCTGGTTGCGCAGCCGTCCGGCCACGCGCGGGATGACGAAGGCGAGCGGCACACCCATCGCCATGGTCACGGCGAGCAGCACGCCCGCGGTGGAGGCCGGAACGCCCGCGTCGCGGAAGATCTGCGGCATCCAGCCCATGGTGATGTACGCACCGGTCGCCTGGAGTCCGAAGAACACGGCGAGCGCCCAGGCCGTACGGCTGCGGGTGATACGGAGCCCGTCACCGGCGGCCGCAGCGGCGGCACTGTCGGACGTGGACTCGGCCGACGCCTCGGTGGCCGTCTCCGCACCCACCGAAGCACCCACCGGAGTGCCCGTCGAAGCACCCGCCGAAGCACCCGCCGTGCGGCGCCGCTCGCGGGCCACCGGGAGCCAGGGCAGGACGGCGGCGGCGGCGAGCAGTGCCCAGACGCCGAGCCCGATCTGCCAGTCGCCGCCGAACGCGCTGGTCATCGGCACCGTGATGGCGGCCGCGAGGGACGTGCCGAGGGCGAGCGCCATCGAGTAGAGGCCGGTCATGGTGCCGATCCGGTCCGGGAACCAGCGCTTGACGATCACCGGCATCAGGACGTTGCTGACGGCGATGCCCATGAGGGCGAGCGCGCTCGCCGCGAGGAAGCCGGGCGTACCTCCCATGAGGGGGCGGATCGCGAGGCCCGCGGTGATCGCGGCCATACCGGCGCAGACCACGGCGGCAGGACCGAAGCGACGGGCGAGGCGCGGCGCCATCACACCGAAGACGGCGAAGCACAGCGGCGGCACCGAGGTGAGGACACCGGCGACGCTGCCGCTCATGCCGAGGCCGTCGCGCACCTCTTCCAGAAGTGCGCCGAGGCTGGTGATGGCGGGGCGCAGGTTGAGGGCGGCGAGGACGATGCCGACGATCACCAGTCTCGTGGTCCACGCGCGCGTGGTGGGCGGTTCGGCCGCGTTCCGCGGGTCCGCCGTACGCGGTGGGGACTGGGTCGTCGTCTGGGTTTCCTCAACTGCCATGCGAGCCATCATAGAATGATGGGATGAATGCTCGCGCCCTCCCCGCGGAGTTGCCCGGGTCACTCGGATCACACCGGGTGCCCGGATCACTCGGTCCGCCCGGATCGCTCAGGCCGCCCGGGGCACTCGGATTCCTCGTACGAAACACGGGGACCCTAGGATCCGGGCGACGCCCGGTCCTGCCGGGCGGTGTTCACGGTCCTGGCGGCGCCACCTCTCCCGGTGGCGGCGCCACCTCTCCCGGTGGCGGCGCCACCTGCTCCGACAAGTCCGGACGGTCCCACGCCGCCCGCCCGCCTAAGGAAGCCTCATGCCCCTGACGTCCCCCCGGCGTTCGGCCCTCGCCGACCAGGTCATCGCCGAGCTGCGGAACCAGATCACCTCGGGTGAGTGGCCGGTGGGCGGCCGCATCCCCACCGAGGCCGAGCTGGTCGAGCAGCTGGGTGTGGCACGGAACACGGTCCGCGAAGCGGTACGGGCGCTCGCCCACAACGGCCTGCTCGACATCCGGCAGGGCTCCGGCACGTACGTGGTGGCGACCAGCGAACTGGCCGGGGTGATGCACCGCAGGTTCGCCGACGCCGACCCGCGCCACATCGCGGAGCTGCGCTCGACGCTGGAGTCGACGGCCGCGAAGCTCGCCGCGGAACGCCGCTCGGAGCGGGAGCTGAAGCAGCTCGACGCCCTCCTCGTACGCCGCGAAGAGGCCTGGCAGGAGCGCGACCGGGACGCGTTCATCGAGGCCGACGCGACCTTCCACCAAGCCGTGGTGTCGGCGGGGCACAACGATGTGCTCACGGCCCTGTACGCCGACCTCGGCGAGGTCCTGCGCGCCTGGCTGCGGGACGACGTGGGCGAGGAGCTGACCCCGGAGAACAACATGGACCACACCCGCCTTGTCGACGCGATCCGCGGGGGCGACGCGGACACGGCCGCCGCGGAAGCCGCCGGGTACCCGTTCCTGTGCCGCACGGAACGGTTCGACGAGCACGGCACGCGCGCGTAGTGACGGTTTTCGTCAGCACGCACGCGTGGTGACGGTTTTCTCCCCGTGACCGGCACGCGCACGTGGCCCCCGTGACCGGCACGCGCACGTGCCCCCCGTACACGTAAGAACCAACACTCACCGCGTATGCGTGACCCAGGCCGAGCCGACTTCCTTCCAGCAGCGGCCCGTGAGCCGGATCGTCATCGCCGGGCCCGTCGCCACGCGCGTGCTGTCGGAGTCGAGGTCCCACCAGCGCACGCACTCGATGTGCAGGGCGACCCGGTCGGTCTCGGGGTAGGGGTTGTGGCAGTACGCGACGACCTGCGAGCCCTCCTGGTGGGTGCGGCACTCGGCGCCGAAGGGCCGTTCGGGCGGGGCCGGAGCCGGGGCCGCGGCCTCGGCCGGCGCGGGCTGCGAGGCGGCCTCCGTGGGCAGCACCACGGGCAGCGGGACGAGCAGGGCGAGACCGGCGAGTAACGAGGGCAGGCTGTGTGGTCTGCGCACCAGGAAGACCTCCTCGGCCGTACTGCGACGGGCCGTCGGGCCGTCGCTGCTGCACCACAAGGGGGATGTCGGTCTCGAACTCGCTTCCAGAGTGCGCGATTTGAGCTGGTGGCGCCCGGTCGAGGGGGCCGAACGGGCGACGCCCCGCTCCCCGCGCGGTGCGGGGAACGGGGCGTCGTCGGCGTAGCGGCGTACCGCTGCAGAAGTGACCGAAGGGACCGAAAGGTCAGGCGCCGATCGCGTGCAGGCCGCCGTCGACGTGGACGATCTCGCCCGTGGTCTTCGGGAACCAGTCCGAGAGCAGGGCGACGATGGCCTTGCCGGTCGGCTCCGGGTCGGTCAGCTCCCAGTTCAGCGGGGAGCGGCTGTCCCAGACGGAGGCCAGGTCGGAGAAGCCCGGGATGGACTTCGCGGCCATGGAGCCGAGCGGGCCGGCCGAGACCAGGTTGCACCGGATGCCCTCGGGGCCGAGGTAGCGCGCCATGTACCGGTTGGTCGCCTCCAGGGCGGCCTTGGCCGGGCCCATCCAGTCGTACTGCGGCCAGGCGAACTGCGCGTCGAAGGTCAGGCCGACCACCGAGCCGCCGCCCGCGCCGGAGGCGCTGTCATATGCAGGCATGAGCGGCTTCAGCGCCATGGTCAGCGACTTCAGCGAGTACGCCGAGACGTGCATGGCCGTCGACACCGACTCGAAGGGGGTGTCGAGGAAATTGCCGCCCAGGGCGTCCTGCGGGGCGAAGCCGATGGAGTGCACGATGCCGTCGAGGCCGCCCAGCTCGGCGCGGACCTTGTCGGCGAGGCCGGCCATGTGCTCGTCGTTGGTGACGTCGAGCTCGATGACCGTGGTCGGCTTCGGGAGCTTCTTGGCGATGCGCTCGGTCAGCGTCGGCCGGGGCCAGGCGGTGAGGATGATCTCCGCGCCCTGCTCCTGAGCCAGCTTCGCGGCGTGGAAGGCGATGGAGGACTCCATCAGCACACCCGTGATCAGGATGCGCTTGCCCTCGAGAATTCCGCCGGTGTTAGTCATCGGTGTCAGTGCCCCATGCCCAATCCGCCGTCAACGGGGATGACGGCTCCAGTGATGTACGAAGCGTCGTCCGAGGAGAGGAACCGCACGGTCGCGGCGATCTCCTCGGGCTGCGCGTA
Organism: Streptomyces boluensis; assembly: GCF_009908195.1. Taxonomy (GTDB): domain Bacteria; phylum Actinomycetota; class Actinomycetes; order Streptomycetales; family Streptomycetaceae; genus Streptomyces; species Streptomyces boluensis. The sequence goes on from NZ_JAAAHS010000078.1 coordinate 11,825, forward strand.
ACGGCCGAGCGGCACCTGTCCGACGATGCTCTTGCGCTGTTCGTCGCTGAGCGCCTTCGTCATGTCGGTGTCGACGAAGCCGGGCGCGACGACGTTGAACGTGATGTTGCGCGAGCCGAGCTCACGGGCCAGGGAGCGCGCGAAGCCGACCAGGCCGGCCTTGGACGCGGCGTAGTTGGCCTGTCCCGCGGAGCCGAGGAGGCCGACGACCGAGGAGATCAGGACGACACGGCCCTTCTTGGCGCGCAGCATCCCGCGGTTGGCGCGCTTCACGACACGGAAGGTGCCGGTGAGATTGGTGTCCAGGACGCTGGTGAAGTCGTCCTCGGACATCCGCATGAGGAGCTGGTCCTTGGTGACGCCGGCGTTGGCGACGAGGACCTCCACGGGACCGTGCTTCTCCTCGATCTCCTTGTAGGCCTGCTCCACCTGTTCGGCGTCGGTGATGTCGCACCGGACGGCCAGGAAGCCCTCCGGCGGCTCACCCGAGCGGTATGTGATCGCGACCTTGTCGCCGGCATCGGCGAACGCGCGGGCGATGGCGAGGCCGATGCCCCGGTTGCCTCCGGTGACGAGAACCGAGCGGCTCAACGGATCACCCTTTCCCTAGCAGTCTGGTACCCCAGCAAACTATCGGTAGCTTCCGCGATACGGAGAATCGGTCCCCGACAGCCCCTCGGAGCGGTGACTGTCGGATTCCTACAGACAGCGCTGGCACGCCGCCCCGCTCGCGCGACATGATCGGACCGTCCGTCACCGGGCCCGTCGCCGGGCCCGTCGCCACCGGGTACCGGACACCGACAGCAGTCGACAGGAGACATTCGTGGATCGTTCCATCGACGCAGCGTTCACGGCGCTGCCGCTGCGGGCGCTCGCCGACGCGGCGCTCGCCCGTGCCCGCGCCCTGGGCGCCGAGCACGCCGACTTCCGCTTCGAGCGGGTGCGCAGCGCCGCCTGGCGGCTGCGGGACGCCCGCCCCTCCGGTTCGTCGGACACCACCGACCTCGGCTACGCGGTACGCGTGGTGCACGGCGGGACCTGGGGTTTCGCCTCCGGCGTCGACCTCACGATGGACGCCGCCGCGAAGGTCGCGTCGCAGGCCGTCGCCATGGCGAAGCTGTCGGCGAAGGTGATCGCGGCGGCCGGTTCCGACGAGCGGGTCGAGCTGGCGGACGAGCCGGTGCACGCGGACAGGACGTGGATCTCCGCGTACGAGATCAACCCCTTCGACGTGCCGGCCGAGGAGAAGGCGGGGCTGCTCGCCGAGTGGAGTGCGCGGCTGCTCGGCGCCGAGGGGGTGGCGCATGTCGACGCCTCGCTGCTCACCGTGCAGGAGAACAAGTTCTACGCCGACACCGCGGGCACCGTCACCACCCAGCAGCGGGTCCGCCTGCACCCGGAGCTCACGGCGGTCGCCGTGGACGAGCGCAGCGGCGAGTTCGACTCGATGCGCACCATCGCGCCGCCGGTCGGGCGCGGCTGGGAGTACCTGACGGGCAGTGTGTGGGACTGGGACGCGGAGCTGGCGCGGATCCCGGACTTCCTGGCCGAGAAGATGCGCGCGCCGAGCGTCGAGGCGGGCCGGTACGACCTGGTGGTGGACCCGTCCAACCTGTGGCTGACGATCCACGAATCGATCGGCCACGCAACGGAGTTGGACCGCGCGCTCGGCTACGAGGCGGCGTACGCGGGCACGTCCTTCGCGACCTTCGACCAGCTCGGCAAGCTCAAGTACGGCTCCGAGATCATGAACGTCACGGGTGACCGCACCGCCGAGCACGGGCTCGCGACGATCGGGTACGACGACGAGGGCGTGGCGGGCCAGTCCTGGGACCTGGTGAAGGACGGCACCCTGGTCGGCTACCAGCTGGACCGGCGGATCGCGAAGCTCACCGGCTTCGAGCGGTCCAACGGCTGCGCGTACGCCGACTCCCCCGGGCACGTGCCGGTGCAGCGGATGGCGAACGTCTCGCTCCAGCCGGCGCCCGAGGGTCCGTCGACGGACGAGCTGATCGCCGGGGTGGACCGGGGCATCTACGTGATCGGTGACCGCTCCTGGTCCATCGACATGCAGCGCTACAACTTCCAGTTCACCGGCCAGCGCTTCTTCAAGATCGAGAACGGCCGGCTCGCGGGCCAGCTCCGCGATGTCGCGTACCAGGCGACGACGACCGACTTCTGGGGCTCGATGGCCGCGGTCGGCGGCCCGGAGACGTACGTACTCGGCGGCGCCTTCAACTGCGGCAAGGCCCAGCCGGGCCAGGTGGCCTCGGTCTCCCACGGCTGCCCCTCGGCCCTCTTCCAGGGCGTGAACATTCTGAACACCACGCAGGAGGCGGGGCGATGAGGAACCGGTTGCACCGGACCACTCCCGGCTGGGGGTCCGGGGGTCGTCCCCCGGGCAGGCACAGTCTCGACACGACGCAGGAGGCGGGGCGATGAGCGCTCGTACGAACAAGCCGCACGAGATCGTCGAGCATGCCCTCGAACTGTCCCGGGCCGACGGCTGTGTGGTGATCGCCGACGAGGAGTCGACCGCGAACCTGCGCTGGGCCGCGAACGCCCTGACCACCAACGGCGTCACGCGCGGGCGCACCCTCACCGTGATCGCGACCGTCGACGGCGCGGAGGGCACCGCGTCCGGCGTGGTCTCGCGGTCGGCGGTGACGGCGGACGACCTCGCGGACATCGTGCGGGCCGCCGAGGCGGCGGCACGCTCGGCCGGGCCCGCCGAGGACGCGCGGCCGCTGGTCTCCGGAGGCGAGGCGTCCGCCGACTTCACCGAGGCGCCCGCCACGACCTCCTCCGAGGTGTTCGCCCGGTTCGCGCCCGCGCTCGGCGAGGCCTTCGCACGCGCGCGCGGGGGCGGACGCGAGTTGTACGGCTTCGCCAACCACGAGATGACGTCCAGCTACCTGGGTACGTCGACGGGGCTCCGGCTCCGCCACGACCAGCCGAACGGCACCCTTGAACTGAACGCCAAGTCCCCTGACCGCACCCGCTCGGCGTGGGCGGGCCGGGCCACCCGGGACTTCACCGACGTGGACCCGGCGGCCCTGGACGCGGAGCTCGCGACCCGCCTCGGCTGGGCCGAACGCCGCGTCGAGCTGCCCGCCGGGCGGTACGAGACGCTGCTGCCGCCGAGCGCCGTGGCCGACCTGCTGATCTACCAGTACTGGTCGTCGGGCGCGCGGGACGCCGTCGAGGGCCGCACCGTGTTCTCCACGCCCGGCGGCGGGACGAGGCTCGGCGAGAAGCTGTCGGAGCTGCCCCTGACGCTGCGCAGCGACCCGCGCGAACCGGGCCTGGAATCCGCCCCGTTCGTCCTCGCGCACTCCTCCGGCGACGACGCCTCGGTCTTCGACAACGGACTGCCGCTCGGCCCCACGGACTGGCTGCGCGACGGCGCGCTCACCCACCTGCTGAGCACCCGGCACAGCGCGGACCTCACCGGTCTGCCGCTCGCGCCGAGCGTCGACAACCTGATCCTGGACGGCGGCGGGGAGCGGTCCCTGGACGAGATGGTCGCGGCCACGGAGCGGGGCCTGCTGCTCACCTGCCTCTGGTACATCCGCGAGGTCGACCCGGCGTCACTGCTCCTGACCGGCCTCACCCGGGACGGCGTGTACCTGGTGGAGAACGGCGAGGTGGTGGGCGAGGTGAACAACTTCCGCTTCAACGAGTCGCCGGTGGGCCTGCTCGGCCGGGTCACGGAGGCGGGACGTACCGAGAAGACGCTGCCGCGCGAGTGGGGCGACTGGTTCACCCGGGCCGCGATGCCGCCGCTGCGGGTGGCGGACTTCAACATGAGCTCGGTCAGCAAGGGCGTGTGAGCCACGCGCGGGCGTGCGTCGCGGGTTCCGGTGCGATGCGGGGCGCACGCCCGCGTGGCTCTGGCGGGGAGTTATCCGGTTCGGCCCGCGCTCGCGCCCCCATAGACTGGGCGCGCAGCGGCCCGTTCTGCGGCCGACCTTCGCTTCGAGGAGACACAGGATCGTGACGGACATCGTCGACGAGCTGAAGTGGCGCGGCCTTTTCGCCCTGTCCACTGACGAGGACGCCCTGCGCAAGGCGCTCGCGGACGGTCCGATCACCTTCTATTGCGGCTTCGACCCGACGGCGCCGAGCCTGCACGTGGGGCACCTGGTGCAGGTGCTCACCATGCGCCGGCTCCAGCAGGCGGGGCACCGCCCGCTTGCCCTGGTCGGCGGCGCCACCGGCCAGATCGGCGACCCGAAGCCGACCGCCGAGCGCACGCTGAACTCGCCGGAGACGGTCGCGCTGTGGGTGGAGCGGGTGCGCTCGCAGATCCGGCCGTTCCTGGACTTCGAGTCCGGCGACAACGCGGCGACGATGGTCAACAACCTGGACTGGACGGGCGGCATGTCCGCCATCGAGTTCCTGCGCGACATCGGCAAGCACTTCCGGGTCAACAAGATGCTGACCAAGGACTCGGTGGCCCGCCGCCTGGAGTCCGACCAGGGCATCAGCTACACCGAGTTCAGCTACCAGCTGCTTCAGGGCATGGACTTCCTGGAGCTCCACCGGCGGTACGGCTGTGTGCTCCAGTCCGGCGGCTCCGACCAGTGGGGCAACCTGACGGCGGGCCTCGACCTGATCCACCGCCTGGAGCCGGAGGCCTCGGCGCACGCCATGGCGACGCCACTGATGACGAAGTCGGACGGCACCAAGTTCGGCAAGACCGAGGGCGGCGCGGTCTGGCTGGACCCGGAGCTGACGACGCCGTACGCCTTCTACCAGTTCTGGCTGAACGTCGACGACCGCGACATCTCGACGTACATGCGCATCCTCAGCTTCAAGTCGCAGTCGGAGCTCGAGGAGCTTGAGAAGGTCACGCAGGAGCGGCCGCAGGCGCGTACCGCGCAGCGCGCGCTGGCCGAGGAGCTGACCACGCTTGTGCACGGTGCCGACGAGTGCGCCGCCGTGATCGCCGCGTCCAAGGCGCTGTTCGGCCAGGGCGACCTGGGCGAGCTCGACGCGGCCACGCTGAGCGCGGCGCTCTCCGAGGTGCCGCACACGCAGGTGACCGAACTCGGCCCGGTCGTCGACCTGTTCGCCGAGGTCGGCCTGGTGGCCAGCAAGTCCGCCGCGCGCCGCACGGTGAAGGAGGGCGGCGCGTACGTGAACAACGTGAAGGTCGCCGCCGAGGACGCCGAGGCCGTACGCGAGCAGCTGCTGCACGGCCGCTGGCTGGTGCTGCGCCGGGGCAAGAAGAACCTGGCGGCCGTCGAGGTCGTCGACGCCTGAGCGAGCATGACGAGGGGCCGGTCCCGTCGCGGGACCGGCCCCTCCTGTCTGCCGTCAGGCTCAGGTGACCTGCTGCTTGCCACCTTTCATCGCCTTGTAGGCCATGTCGCCGAGGAAGACGAGCACCAGCGCGGCGACGATCTGCAGCGCGTGCCGGCCCCAGTCGATGCCCCTCGTCTCGGCGATGCCGAAGCCCGACGCGAGTGAATTGCCGACGACGCCGCCGATGATGCCGAGCACCGTGGTCAGCCACAGCGGCATGTGCTGCTTGCCGGGGAGAATCGCCTTGGCGAGGATGCCCAGCACGAATCCCACGATGATCGCCCACAACCAGCCCATGGCTGCCTCCTCATACGGCTCGGTGAGCAGTTTCCGACAGTCTCGGCCCTGCGGCGGAAGCGCGCATTTCGGGACGATCACTCCCCGCCCAGGAGGCGCCGACCCGGTCTCGTCGGGCGAGGCTCGCGGGCGTACCGTAGAACGTGTTCAAGTCGGGACGGACCGGTGCGGTCGGCGGGGTGGTGGGACACGATGCGGAAGCAGCATGGCGATGTCGAGGTCTTCCGGATCACCGGGGCCAGGCAAGGTCTCGCCGACGATGTGCGCGGCCGGCAGCGCCGCTATGTGATCTCCATGTCCGTACGGACCGTCGCGGTGATCCTCGCGGCCGTGCTGTGGAACGTCGAGCGGCACGTCGCGATCGTCGCCCTCGTCCTCGGTGTACTGCTCCCCTACATCTCCGTGGTGATCGCCAACGCGGGCCGGGAGAACGCCCCTTCGCTGCCGTCCACGTTCGTGCCCACGCCGGTACGGCCGATGCTGACGAAGGCGCCGGAGGCCGACGCGGACCGACAGCCGGACGCGGAGCGGGCGTCGGCGCGGGCCGACCAGGCGGCGCGGGACCGGGCGGCGGACCAGGGCTGAGCTGCGGCGGGACCCGAAGCTCAAGAAAAGCTCAGATCAATCACGTAGTTCCGGTGCACCGCACGGGGTCCCCCGTGACATACTTCGTACGCGCTCCGCATCCCCCGTCGGAGCGACAGACCGACGCCGGGCAGCTCCCCCCGTGGCTGCTCGGCGTCGCCTTTTCCGCGTTGTCTAGGGTTGGGCCGTGATCCTTCCCGGTACGCCTTCCGAATCCCCCGCCACTCCGCAGTGCTCCGCCAAGGGCTGTCGCGCCGACGCGGAGTGGGTGCTTGCGTGGAACAACCCGAAGCTGCACACGCCCGAGCGCCGTAAGACGTGGCTCGCTTGTGAGGAGCACCGCGAGCACCTGTCGAAGTTCCTGGGTGTGCGGGGATTCCTCAAGGACGTGGTGCGCCTCGCGGACTGGCAGGACTCGGCCCCGTAAGGCTGAGTACGGCTACGGTCAGCCGCCGATGGCCGACATGGGGCGGGCGGGCTGCAGGAACGTCGGGTCGTCCAGGCCCGAGCCCGCCTTCTTGCCCCACATGGCCTGCTTCCAGATCCGGGCGATGGCCTCGTCGGAGCCGTCCTCGCCGTCGGAGCGGAGGGCGGCGCGCAGGTCGGTCTCCTCGGTGGCGAAGAGGCAGGTGCGGACCTGGCCGTCGGCGGTGAGCCGGGTGCGGTCGCAGGCGGCGCAGAACGGGCGGGTGACGGAGGCGATGACGCCCACGGTGTGCGGGCCGCCGTCCACGATCCAGCGCTCGGCCGGGGCGGAACCGCGCTCCTCCTGGCCCTCCTCGGTGAGCGTGAACCGGGTGCGCAGGGACTCCAGGATGTCACCGGCGGTGATCATGCCGTCGCGCTTCCAGCCGTGCTGGGCGTCCAGGGGCATCTGCTCGATGAACCGCAGTTCGTAGTCGTGCTCGACGGCCCAGGCCAGGAGGTCGGGGGCCTCGTCGTCGTTGAGGCCCGGCATCAGGACCGAGTTGACCTTCACCGGGGTCAGGCCCGCCGCGCGGGCGGCGGCCATGCCGTCCAGGACGTCATGGTGGCGGTCGCGCCGGGTGAGGGTCTTGAAGACGTCCGGGCGGAGCGTGTCCAGGGAGACGTTGACCCGGTCGAGGCCCGCGGCCTTGAGGGCTTCGGCGGTGCGCTTGAGCCCGATGCCGTTGGTCGTCAGGGACATCTTGGGGCGGGGTTCCAGGGCGGCGCAGCGCTCGACGATGCCGACGAGGCCGGGGCGGAGCAGCGGCTCGCCGCCCGTGAACCGGACCTCGGTGATGCCGAGCTGTGTGACGGCGATCCGGACGAGGCGCACGATCTCGTCGTCGGTGAGCAGGTCGGGCTTGGCCAGCCACTGCAGTCCCTCTTCGGGCATGCAGTAGGTGCAGCGCAGATTGCACCGGTCGGTCAGTGAGACCCGCAGGTCGGTGGCCACGCGGCCGTAGGTGTCGATGAGCATGTCGGCCCCCTCCCTGTTGATCACTGTCGTCCTGATCACTGCTGTTCTGATCACTGCTGTTCTGATCACTGCTGGCTTCGAGCCTACGTGACGGCTCTGACAGTGACACCGCCCCGATCCCACGAGGAGCGGCGCGGCCGCGTCGTAGGGATCTACGACGCGGCCGCTACCAGCAACGATCCGTCTCAGTGCGCTCCGGTACCGGTGAGCGAGCGCACTTCGAGTTCCGCGTACTTTCCGATGTCGGGCTTCTCCTTGGAGAGCACCGTGCCGAGCCAGCCGAGCAGGAAGCCCAGCGGGATCGAGATGAGGCCCGGGTTCTCCAGCGGGAACCAGTGGAAGTCGACGTCCGGGAACATCGACGTGGGCTTGCCCGAGACGACCGGCGAGAACAGCACGAGGAGTACGGAGGAGCCGAGGCCGCCGTAGATCGACCACAGGGCGCCCTGGGTGGTGAACCGCTTCCAGAACAGGCTGTAGAGGATGGTCGGCAGGTTGGCCGACGCGGCGACCGCGAAGGCCAGGGCGACGAGTCCCGCGACGTTGAGGTCGCGGGCCAGGGCGCCGAGCGCGATGGAGACGATGCCGATGCAGACGGTCGCCCAGCGGGCCGCCCTGACCTCTTCCTTCTCGGTGGCCTCGCCCCTGCGGATGACGTTGGCGTAGATGTCGTGCGCGAAGGACGACGAGGACGCGAGCGTCAGACCGGCGACCACCGCGAGGATGGTGGCGAAGGCGACCGCGGAGATCACGGCCAGCAGGATCGCGCCGCCGGTCGAGTCACCACCGCCGCCGATCTCCAGGGCCGCGAGCGGTGCCGCCGTGTTGCCCGCCTTGTTGGACGCGGTGATCACGTCCGGCTTGAGCAGGGCCGCGGCGCCGAAGCCGAGGACGATCGTCATCAGGTAGAAGGCGCCGATGATGCCGATGGCCCAGTTCACGGACTTACGGGCGGCCTTCGCCGTGGGCACCGTGTAGAAGCGGATCAGGATGTGCGGCAGGCCCGCGGTGCCGAGGACCAGGGCGATGCCGAGCGACAGGAAGTCCAGCTTCGAGGTGGGCGTGGCCCCGTACTTGAGGCCTGGTTCGAGGAAGGCCGCGCCGTGGCCGCTGTTGTCGGCAGCCATGCCGAGCAGGTCCGAGACGTTGAAGTTGAACTTCAGCAGGATCAGGAAGGTGATCAGGAGGGTGCCGCCGATCAGCAGCACCGCCTTGACCATCTGCACCCAGGTGGTGCCCTTCATGCCGCCGATGGTGACGTACACGATCATCAGGACGCCGACGAGGGCGACGACGCCGATCTTGCCCTCTTCGGTGGTGATGCCGAGCAGCAGCGAGACCAGGACGCCCGCGCCCGCCATCTGCGCGAGCAGGTAGAAGATCGACACCACGATGGTGGAGGCGCCGGCGGCGGTACGGACGGGGCGCTGCCGCATCCGGTACGCAAGCACATCGCCCATCGTGAACCGGCCGGAGTTGCGCAGCGGTTCGGCGACCAGGAGCAGCGCGACGAGCCAGGCGACGAGGAAGCCGATGGAGTACAGGAAGCCGTCGTAGCCGAACAGGGCGATGGCGCCCGCGATGCCGAGGAACGACGCGGCGGACATGTAGTCGCCGGAGATGGCGAGGCCGTTCTGGAAACCGGTGAACTGGCGGCCGCCGGCGTAGAAGTCGGCGGCGCTCTTGGTCTGCTTGCCGGCCCAGACGGTGATGCCGAGGGTCGCGAGGACGAAGAGGCCGAACAGCGTGATGATCAGCGGCTGGTGCTCGCTGACCGCGGAGTCCGCGAGGACTGTGGTCTCGGCGGCCTGGACTGCCTGGAACACGGGCTGGCTCATGCTCCGGCCTCCATACGGGACTTGATCGCCTCGGCCTTGGGGTCGAGCTTGGCCGCGGCGTGCCGCGAGTACAGCCAGGCGATGACGAACGTGCTGACGAACTGCAGGAGCCCGAAGACGAGGGCGACGTTGATATTGCCGAACAGCTTGGTGCCCATGAACCCGCCCGCGTAGTTCGAGAGCAGGACGTACAGCAGGTACCAGGCGATGAACGCGATCGTCAGGGGGAAGGCGAAGGAGCGGTGCGAACGGCGCAGTTCGCCGAATTCCGCACCCTTCTGCACCTCGACGAAAGCCTCCGTCGTAGGCGTCTCGGGACTGTTCTGTGAACCGCCCTTCGACGGTGGTGGTGCATCGGTGGCCACGGATTCTCCTAGCGACACGGGGCGTTGGTCTGTTGACTCACGACCTGCGGTGACAAGTGAGCAGGATCACGCGGGCCGGATGGCGATGCTAGGCCCACCGACACGTGATCCAACAGGGGTCGATGCAGGCTTCACCCAACCGAAACCGCACAGCGGCGCGCCCGTGGCATCTCAACTCCCCATCTTTCTACGGGAAGTCGTTGCCGGTCAGGGAGGTGCGACGCTACGTTCAGGCCTGCGCTTCGCGCCAAGTGACGCCCGAACACGGCTTGTGTTCGGGCTCTTTGTTCACGGATGAAGTGGAGACCCCATGACTCATCTGCGCTCCAGACGCCGTCGCCTCGCCGCGCCGGTCGGACTGGCCCTCGCGCTGTCGACGGCGACGCTCGGGCTGCTGCCCGGCGCCGCGGCCGCAGCTCCTCAGGGAGGCGAGGTCAGCGCCCAAGTAGCCGTGGACGCCCCCAAGTTGGCGTATGTGGTCAACACGAAGGTGGACGCCGACACGATCGCGTCGGTGCGCAAGGCGATCGCCGCGGCCGGCGGCACCGTGGTCATCGCGTACGAGCGCATCGGCGTCATCGTCGTGCACTCCGCGAACCCGGACTTCGGCAAGGAGATACGCAAGGCGCGCGGCGTGCAGTCGGCGGGCGCGACCCGGACCTCCCCGCTGGAGGCGGCGGGCACCACCGAGGTCGGCGCCCCTCAGTACGTCGACGCGCCCGCCGCGAGCACCAAGGCGACCGCCGCGGACGCGGAGCCGATGGAAGCCGACCAGTGGGACCTGCGCGCGATCGGCGCCGACAAGGCCGCGAAGATCAACCCCGGCAGCTCCAAGGTGACGGTCGGCGTGATCGACACCGGGGTGGACGACACGCACCCGGACCTCGCCCCCAACTTCTCCGCGTCGCAGTCCGCGAGCTGCGTCGGCGGCAAGCCGGACACCTCGCCCGGCGCCTGGCGTCCCGAGAAGCCGGAGCACTACCACGGCACGCATGTGGCGGGCGAGATCGCCGCCGCGCGCAACAACATCGGCGTCGCGGGTGTGGCCCCGGGTGTGAAGGTCGCGGGCATCAAGGTGGCGGACCCGGTCAGCGAGCTGTTCTACCCGGAGAGCGTGGTCTGCGCCTTCGTGTTCGCCGCCGACAAGGGCATCGAGGTCACCAACAACAGCTACTACGTGGACCCGTGGCTGTACAACTGCCTGAACGACCCGGACCAGAAGGCCATCGTCGACGCGGTCAACAGGGCCCAGCTGTACGCCCAGCGCAAGGGCACCCTCAACCTGGCCTCGGCGGGCAACTCCAACCACGACCTGGCCTCGGACGCCATCGTGGACGACTCCTCGCCGGACGACTCCACCCCGGTGGAGCGCACCATCGACCCGAGCGAGTGCTTCGACCTTCCCACCCAGCTCCCGGGTGTGGTGACGGTCAGCGCGAGCGGCGACAAGAACCTCAAGTCGTACTACTCGACGTACGGCAAGGGCGTGGTCGACATCGCGGCGCCGGGCGGCGACAAGTACCAGATCCCGGACACCCCGTCGAAGAACGGGCGGATCCTCTCCACCATGCCGGGGAACCAGTACGGCTGGGCGCAGGGCACCTCGATGGCGTCGCCGCACGCCGCCGGTGTGGCCGCACTGCTGAAGTCCACGCACCCGAAGGCCGACGCTGCGGAGCTGCAGCGGCTCCTCAAGGTGCAGGCGGACAACCCGGGTTGCCCGACCGAGCCGTACGACCCTGACGGCGACGGCAAGGTCGACGCGGTCTGCGAGGGCGGCGACAACCTGAACGGCTTCTACGGCTTCGGCATCGTGGACGCGCTTGACGCGGTCCGCGAGTAGCCCTTCCCACACACGCGCGCGGGCCGTCCGGTACGTCAACGGGCGGCCCGTTCCCGTGTGTTGTGCTGTCATGGGCGCGTGAATGTCGACGACACGATGTGCCCGCCCGCCGTCGCCCAGGCCTGGGCCGCGCTCGGCGGCGCCCCCGAGCTGCTGCCCCTGGTGTCGTACGAGGGGTACGCGCGGGGGCTGCTCGCCGCCCGGCTCCCGGTGCTCGACCTCGCGCGCGCGTGCGTGGCGGTGTGTTCCCTCGCGGCGGCCGAGTACGCGGGGCGGGGCGGCCCGGTGCCGCGGGTGCGGGTGGACGACGGGGCGGTGGCGACGGCCTTCGTGAGCGAGCGGCACCTGCGCGTGGACGGGCGGGCGCCGAGCATGTTCGCGCCGCTGTCCCGGTTCTGGCGTACGACGGACGGCTGGGTGCGCACGCACGCCAACTACCCGCACCACGAAGCCGCGTTGCTCGCCGCACTCGGACTGCGCGAGGACCGGGTCGAGCCGGTCGAGCGGGCGCTCGCGAAGTTGCGGGCCGTCGACGTCGAGGAGCGCGTGTACGCCGCGGGCGGGCTCGCCGTGGCGCTGCGTACGCGCGCGCAGTGGGCCGCGCACGCGCAGGGCGCCGCGGTGGCTGCCGAGCCGTTGGTGCACCGGGAACGGCTCGGAAATCGTGCACCACGCGCGCGTGGTGGGCGTCTGCGCGTACTGGACCTGACCCGGGTCATCGCGGGCCCGGTCGCCACCCGCACGCTCGCCCTGCTCGGCGCGGACGTGCTGCGCGTCGACGCGCCGGGCCTGCCCGAACTCGCCGACCAGCACGCGGACACGGGCTTCGGCAAGCGTTCGGCGCTGCTCGACCTGGCGCGTCCGACGGACCGTACGACGTTCGACGAGCTGCTCGCGGACGCCGACGTGGTGGTGACCGGGTACCGGCCGGGCGCCCTCGACCGGCTCGGCCTGAGCGCCGAGGAACTGGCCGCGCGCCGCCCCGGCCTGGTCGTGGCGCAGTTGTCGGCGTGGGGCGAGGCCGGGCCCTGGGCGGGGCGGCGCGGCTTCGACAGCCTGGTGCAGGTGGCCACCGGCATCGCGGACGCCGAGCGGGATTCGGGGGC
>NZ_JAAAHS010000778.1 GCF_009908195.1 Streptomyces boluensis
GGGTGTCCCCGGAGAGTGTGACCATCGACGGCGAGGAGTACGCCGTCGTGATCACCGGGTTCAAGCAGAACGGCGAGATCGTCAACAAGTTCATCAGCCCGGAGGGCTCGGCGAACAGCGCCGACATCGTCGCCGTGCTCTCCCGCGTCGGCCGCCCGGACGTGGTCATCTCCAATATCCGGGCCAAGGGCGAGGTCAAGTACACCCAGGCCGACGAGTTCGTGGAGATCGTCAACCGCGGCACGGCCCCCGCGGACATCTCCGGCTGGATCCTGTACGCGGACGACCCCGGCCAGAACTTCACCTTCCCGCCCGGCACGGTGCTCCAGCCGGGCCAGCGCATCCGTATCTACACCAACGAGGTCCACCCCGAGTGGGGCGGCTTCAACTACGGCAGCGGCCGCCCCATCTGGAACGACAAGGGCGACACCGCCCACCTCCGGGACGACGCGGGCACGGACGTCTCCGACTACAGCTACGGCACGGCCCCCTGACCCTCTCCGGTCGAGTGCCGTCGGCCCCGTCGTACCCCAACTCCGGGGTGCGGCGGGGCCGTTGTCGTGCTCGGACGCTCAGACGGTCTCTCTCCCCTCCGATAATCAGCCCCTCCGGCG
>NZ_JAAAHS010000779.1 GCF_009908195.1 Streptomyces boluensis
CGTCAAAACCCCCCGAGCCACCTTCCCCCCCTCAAGATCCCGCACCGCATCCGCGAACGCCTCCACCGGATAAGTCGCCGACACCAGCTCGTCCAGGAGGAGTTGACCCTTCAGGTACAGCTCCGCGTACAGCGCCATGTCGCGTTGGGGGCGGGACGAGCCGTAGCGGCAGCCGAGGATCGACTTGTCCAGGAACATCGCCGCGGGCAGGAACGACGCCTCCACCTTCGGCGCGGTCATGCCGAGCAGGATCGCCTGGCCGTGCCGGTCGAGGAGGTCCACGGCCTGCCGGATCAGCTCGGCGCGGCCCACGCACTCGAAGGCGTGGTCGACGCCGCGCGGCAGGATCTCCCGCACCGCGGCCGGTACGTCGTCCACCGCCGACGCGTCGACGAAGTGCGTGGCCCCGAACTGCCGGGCCGTCGCCTCCTTCGCCGGGTTGGCGTCGACGGCGACGATCGTCGTCGCCCCGGCGAGCCGCGCGCCCTGGAGGACATTGAGCCCGATGCCGCCCGCGCCGATGACCAGCACGCTGTCGCCGCGCTCGACCCGCGCCCGGTTCAGGACGGCGCCCACCC
>NZ_JAAAHS010000780.1 GCF_009908195.1 Streptomyces boluensis
GGACAGCCGTCATCGATGCTCCTGCTCCAGTCGCCTGCGAGGTGAGCTGTCGGGTTCGGGCTGGAGTTGCCCGGTCGCACTGTGGCGACTTCACCCCTAGGCCGCCAGGCACTTGCCCTGGCCGCCGGCGCCGTCCGGTACGTGGTGCGCGCGCGGTGTGTGGTGCGTGGTGCGGATGTACCGGTCGGTGCGGGTGGGTCCCCCGCTCCTGCCCGACGGTTGCGGCGTGGTTCCGTACGCGCCGGGGCAGGACTCGGCGTTCGGCGGCACGGTGTTCGAGGCTCGAACGCCGAGCACGCTAGGGGGAATCGGCCGTTCCGCACAAGAGCTTCACAGCAGGAACACCGTGCATCACACGACAACTCACGTACCGTGCACACCTGTTGGCCCAGCGTGCCCAGCATGCCCGCGCGATTTCTCAACTCACCTGTGTATCGCGGGTGTTGTCGGATTTTTCCGAGGCCTTCGTGACAGTTCCCGGTCCCGGCAGCGAGGCCCGGCGCACCGCGGGGGCCAGCGTCCCGACGATCGCCCCGCTCGCGCTGATCGCCCCGCCGACCAGGAAC
>NZ_JAAAHS010000781.1 GCF_009908195.1 Streptomyces boluensis
CCGCAGCCCCACCTCGATCGCCTCAGCCACCGCCTCCGGCGTCGTAGCCAGCGGAGCCTCCTTCAGACCTGCGGTCATCCGGGACCGTACGAACCCGGGCCGTACGACCATCACGTGCACCCCCAACCCGTACAGCGCGTCCCCCAACCCCTGCGCGAACGCGTCGAGTCCGGCCTTGCTGGAGCCGTAGATGAAGTTGGCGCGCCGGGCCCGCTCACCCGCGACCGAGGAGAGCACGACGAGCGAGCCGTGCCCCTGCCGCTTGAGCGCCCCGGCGCAGACGAGCCCGGCGGAGACCGCGCCGGTGTAGTTGGTCTGCGCGACCCGCACCGCGGCCAACGGCTCCTCCTCGTCGCGCAGTTGATCCCCGAGTACGCCGAAGGCGAGCAGCACCATGTCGATGTCGCCCTCGGTGAACAGCTTGCCGAGGGTCTCCTCGTGGCTGTCCGGGTCGAGCGCGTCGAAGGCGTGCGTGTGCACCTCGGCGCCCATGTCGCGCAGCGCGACGGCGGCGGACTCCAGGGCGGGGGTGGGGCGGCCCGCGAGGTGCACGGTG
>NZ_JAAAHS010000782.1 GCF_009908195.1 Streptomyces boluensis
GGAAAGAAACTACGTAGCGTCCCGCAACCCCAGCCGCAGATGCTCAACATGGAACAACGCCTGATCGAGCAGCTCGGCGACATGGTGGTCATAGAGCGCGTAGACGATGGAGCGCCCGCGGCGCTCACCGGTGACCAGGCCAAGATTGCGCAGCAGCCGCAACTGGTGAGAGCAAGCCGACTGCTCCAGATCCGCCGCCTCGGCCAGCTCACTCACCGCACACGGCCCTTCCTGCAGCCGAGCCAGAATCCGCAGCCGGGACGGCGTCGCCAGGGCCTGCAGCGTGGCGGCGACATCCGCCGCGCCGACGGTGTCCAGACGTGCGCGAGTGCTGGCGCGCTCCTTGTCGACTCCGTGGCCCATACGCCCATCGTAGCGAGCCCTCGCGGACACTCCCCGGAACGAATGAAGACCTGTTCATGCATACGGGTATGGTGGAAGGGTCCTGCTCACCCCAGAGTTGAGGGGCTTCTCCGCCATGCCCTCGTCCGTGCCCTCGTCCGCACCCCCGCCGGCGCCCACGCTCACCCCTGAGC
>NZ_JAAAHS010000079.1 GCF_009908195.1 Streptomyces boluensis
ACCCTGCCGTCGCGCCGCAGCCCGTCCCGGCCCCGGCGGCCTGAACGCGCTGAGCCCCGCATCCGTTTCGCGCGGATGCGGGGCTCAGCCATGCTCATGCGTAGGGGCGGCGGACGAGTCGGCCTGTACGCCGGGTTCTGTCTCCCGGGCGCCTTGCGGTGGCCGGGGAGGCGGTCATCCATCTGGGACCCGCATTGCTGCGAGCCTCGTGCGGTCTACCCGCGGACTCGGGCGGGCAGCCCTCGAACATCCGCGCAGAGTGCCTTTTACAGCACTCCTCTTGACCTTGCTCCGGGTGGGGTTTACCTAGCCGCCTGAGTCACCTCAGGCGCTGGTGGTCTCTTACACCACCGTTTCACCCTTACCCAGCACCAGAGTGCTGGGCGGTTTGTTTTCTGTGGCACTGTCCCGCGGGTCACCCCGGGTGGGCGTTACCCACCACCCTGCTCTGTGGAGCCCGGACGTTCCTCGGAAAAGGTCCGAAGACCTTCGCCGCGACCGCCCGGCCGGCTCGTCCGCCGTGCCGACCATGCTACCTGCCGCCTGAGGCACGGAACGTCGCTCGACCTTGCTTGACCTTGCCGCAGCGTCAAGGTTTCTACTGAGGTCATGCGGATCGGAGAGATCGCCGCGCTCGCCGGAGTCACCTCGCGGGCCGTGCGCCACTATCACCAGCTGGGCCTGCTGCCCGAGCCCGAGCGGCGCCCCAACGGGTACCGCGCGTACGGCCTGCGGCACGCCGTCGAGCTGGCCCGGATCAGACGCCTGACCGAACTCGGGCTCGGGCTCGCCGAGGTCAAGGACGTGCTCGCGGACGACGCCGGGCGTGAACTCGTAGAGGTCCTTGAGGAGTTGGACGGGGATCTGGCGCGGCAGGAGGCCGCCGTGCGGGAGCGGCGGGCGCGGCTCGCGGAGCTGCTCGACCGGGCGCGGGCCGGTGAACTGCCGCCGGAGGGGCCCGTGTCGCCGGAGCTCGGCCGGATCTTCGCCGCGTTCGGGCCGAGCGATTCACCGATGGCCGCGAAGGACCGGCAGCATCTGGCGCTGTTCGACTCGATGATCGGGAACGGAGACGGGGACGGGGGCACGGACGGTCGTCGTGGTGAACTGCTCGCCGCGCTGCGGCCGTTGGCCGATGATCCGGAGTTCGTGCGCCGGGTCGAGGGGATGTACCGGCGCCTCGACGAGCTCGCCGACGCCCCCGCGGACGACCCGCGGATCGCCCCGCTCGGCGCCGAACTCGCCGCCGCCATGCCCGCGGAGCTGCTGCGTCTGATGAGCGAGGGCGACGCGGAGCAGGCGGTACGGGGTGACTTCGGGGAGGCGTTCCTCGGGGACTTCGCACCGGCACAGGCCGAGGTCGTACGCCGCATGATCGCGGCGCTGACGGAGCGCGCGCGGCGCGCGGACGGGGGTTGAGGGAGATGGGACCGGCCAGGTCTTTGGACGTTCTGCGCAGGCTGACCGTGCTCGAAGTGCGCGGAATGCACAGCCTGTTGCTGTGGGTGGTGCGGCGGCGGCACGGGGTCGCGGAGGGGGCGCGCCCGATGGCGTACACCTCGCCGCAGACGGCGATGCTGTTCGGGCTGCTGTTCGTGGCGGTGCTGGAGACGGTCGCCCTTGCGGTGCTCATCCCGTGGCCGGCGGTGCACGCGGTCGTGCTGTTCCTCGACGTGTACACGGTGCTCCAGGTGCTCGCCCTGCACGCGGCCTGTGTGACCCGTCCGCATGTGGTGGCCGCCGACGGTGCGCTGCGCATCCGGTACGGGCATCTCCTCGACCTGCACGTGCCGGCCGGGGCGATCCGGCACGCGCGCGTGGAGCGGCGTTTCCCGACCGGCAAGCGCGTACAGGAGCACCCGGACGGCAGCGTGGACCTGCTGGTCGGCGCGCAGAGCACGGTGTGCGTGGAGCTTGCGGCGCCGGTGACGTTCGCGCGGCCGCTGGGGCGGCGGGTGGAGGTGACGTCGGCGGTGCGGTTCCACGCCGACGATCCGCAGGGCCTGGTGGCCGCCGTCCGGGGCGCGGTCACTCCGGGGCGAACAGCACCTTCGCCGCTCCCGGGTCGGCCTGCGTCAGCTTGACCCGCAGCCGCTCGCCGAGCGGCAGGTCCGCGGTGCCGCCCTCGATCCGGGCGACCACCGCGGGGTCCTCCAAGTACACGGTGCCGACGGCCGGTTCGTGCTCCTTCACGTCGACGACGATCGCGTCGAAGACCTCCCCGACGCGGTCCCTGAGCAGCGCGGCCTCGACGATGTCGACGCACTCGCGCTCCACTGTGTTGGCCCGCCGGGTGCCGTCGGCCATCTCCTTGGGCAGCTCGGGCAGGGCGGCGCGTACCCACTCAGGCGCCTGCTCGTTCGCGACCGCCGCCAGACAGAGCTCACCGGTGTACCGGTCGACGAGGCGGCGCAGCGGGGCCGTGCAGTGCGTGTACGGGGCGGCGACGGCGGCGTGCACGCGCGGGTCGGGCAGCTCGCCGTCGGTGAACACGGTGTAGCCCGCGCCGCGCAGCAGCGTCGTGCACTCCTGGAGGAAGGCCGCGTGCCGGGGTTCGCGCGGGTCGAGGGCGCGCAGCAGGTCGGCGTACGGGACGTGGTGCGGCCAGTCCACGCGCAGGGCGGTCGCGGCGCGGCGCAGCCGTCCCACGGCGCCGTCGGGGGCGGCAGGAAGGGTGCGCAGGACTCCGGTGCCGTACCCGAGCATCAGGTCGGCGGCGGCGGTGCCGGTGAGCAGGGAGATCTGGGCGTTCCAGGCGTCGGCGGGGAGCGGGGCGCGGTAGGCGAGGGCGTAGTGGCCGTCGCGTTCGACGATCTCCTGCTCGGGGACGTTGAGGGAGATGCCGCCGCGCTCGATCTCCTGCTGTTCGCGCAGCAGCCCGATGTCCTTGAGCAGGGCGAGCGGTTCCTCGGCGGTGCCGCCGTCGATGGCCTTCTGCACGCCGTCGTAGTCGAGCTTGGCGCGGCTGCGGACCAGGGCGCGGCGTACGTCGATCTCGGTGCGGCGGCCGTCCGCGTCCAGGTCGATGGTCCACAGGAGCGCCGGTACGTCCTGGTCCGGGAGCAGGCTCGCGGCGCCCTCGGAGAGCAGTGGCGGGTGCAGCGGCACCTTCTCGTCGGGGAAGTAGAGGGTCACCACGCGCGCGTGCGCCTCGTTGTCGAGGGCGCCGCCGGGGGTGACGAAGGCGGCCACGTCGGCGATGGCGTACCGGACGCGGTAGCCGCCGCCCTTCCTGCGGGACAGGTGCATGGCCTGGTCGAGGTCGGTCGACGTGGGCGGGTCGATGGTGAAGAAGCGGATGTCGGTGGCGTCCTCGTCGGGCAGCCGGGGTGCGCGCGCGGCCGCTTCCGCCTCGGCGAGCACGTCGGCCGGGAAGGCCTCCGGTACGTCGAGGCTCGTGCGCAGCTCGCGCAGGGCGGCGCGCAGCGGGGTCGCCTCCGTGGTGGGGGGCACGTGCAGATGGCGGCGGGGCATGTGTGTGAGCGTATTTCGTCCCGCCCGTTTCCTCCCCTTCTCCAGGGCTTCGTCCCGGCCGGGAGTGGGCCTGCGGGCGGCGGCCGTTACGCTCGGCGGGGGCCGCACCCCCGTCTCGTACCGCCGCTGAAGGAGAACCCGCCGTGCTCGTGCTCTTGCCTCCGTCCGAGGGAAAGGCCGCCTCCGGGCGGGGTGCGCCGCTGAAGGTCGAGGGGCTCTCGCTGCCGGGCCTGAGCGAGGCCCGGCAGGCCGTGCTCGACGAGCTCGTGGAGCTGTGCGCCGCCGACGAGGAGAAGGCGCGCGAGGTACTCGGCCTGAGCGAGGGGCTGCGCGGCGAGGTCGGCAAGAACACCGAGCTGCGGACCGCCGGTGCGCGGCCCGCCGGGGAGATCTACACCGGCGTCCTGTACGACTCGTTGGGCCTGGCGACCCTGGACGCGGCGGCGAAGCGGCGGGCCGCGAAGGCGCTGCTCGTGTTCTCCGGACTCTGGGGCGCGGTGCGCGTCACCGACCGGATTCCGTCGTACCGCTGCTCGATGGGCGTGAAGCTGCCGGGGCTCGGCGCCCTGAACGCGTACTGGCGCACGGCCATGGCCGATGTGCTGCCCGAGGCCGCGGGGAGCGGCCTGGTGCTCGACCTGCGCTCGTCGGCGTACGCGAGCGCGTGGAAGCCGAAGGGCGAGGTGGCGGAGCGGACCGCGACCGTGCGGGTGCTGCACTCGCAGCTGGTCGACGGGGTGGAGAAGCGGTCCGTGGTGAGCCACTTCAACAAGGCGACCAAGGGCCGGATCGTCCGCGACCTGCTGCAGGCCGGCGCGCAGCCCGCGTCGCCCGCCGACCTTGCGGGGGTGCTGCGGGACCTCGGGTACATGGTGGAGGCTCAGGCTCCGGCGAAGGCCGGGAAGGCGTGGCAGCTCGATGTGATCGTGACGGAGATTCACTGAGCATCGCGACAGAGATCCACTGAGCATCGCGACGGAGATCCACTGAGGCGCACCCTCGAAAGCAGCTGAGGCGCACCCCCGAAAGCAGCCGATTGCAGCATGCGCAACGCCTTTTGCGCATGCTGCACGGTAGCGGCAGGATGGGGCGCATGACTTCGCGTTCTGTCCTGGACCTCGCCCCCGTCGTGCCCGTCGTCGTCGTGGAGGACGCCGCCGACGCGGTGCCGCTCGCTCGGGCGCTGGTCGCGGGCGGGCTGCCCGCGATCGAGGTGACGCTGCGGACCCCCGCCGCCCTCGACGCGATCCGCGCCATCGCCGCCGAGGTGCCGGACGCCGTGGTCGGCGCGGGCACCGTGATCTCTCCGGCGAACGTACGGGACTCGGTGGACGCGGGCGCCCGCTTCCTGGTCAGCCCCGGCTGGACGGACACGCTCCTGGACGCGATGAAGGCGTCCGGCGTGCCGTTCCTGCCCGGTGTGTCCACCACGTCGGAGGTCGTCGCCCTGCTCGAACGCGGGGTCACCGAGATGAAGTTCTTCCCGGCCGAGGCCGCGGGCGGCACCGCCTACCTCAAGTCGCTCGCCGGTCCGCTCCCCCAGGCCCGGTTCTGCCCGACCGGCGGCATCACGCCCGCCTCGGCGCCCTCGTACCTGGCGCTGAAGAACGTCGGCTGTGTGGGCGGCAGTTGGATGCTTCCGGGCGACGCGGTCGCCGCGAAGGACTGGGGCCGGGTCGAGCGCCTGGCCCGCGAGGCCGCGGCCGTACGGGACTGAACCCTCAACTGACCAGCGGCTCAGCGCAGGTGGGACGTGTCGTTGAGGAGCCGCAGCGAGGCGTTCCCGTCCGCGTAGTACGCGAGGGCCGAGACCGAGGCCGCCGAGAGCTCCATCCGGAACAGCGACTCCGGCGGCGCCCCGAGCGCGAGCCGGACCAGCGTCTTGATCGGCGTGACGTGTGTGACGAGCAGGACCGTACGCCCCGCGTACCGCGCGACCAGCTCGTCGCGGGCGGCCGCGACCCGCTCGGTGACCTCGCCGAAGGACTCGCCGCCAGGCGGTGCCGCGTCCGGTGAGGCCAGCCAGGCGTCCAGCTCGTCCGGGTAACGCTCCCTGGCCTCGCCGAAGGTCAGGCCCTCCCAGACTCCGAAGTCCGTTTCCCTGAGGCCGGGTTCGACCCGTACGTCGAGGCCGAGGCGGGCGGCGACCGCGTCGGCGGTCTCGCGGCAGCGGCGCAGCGGAGAGCTGACGATGTCCTGGATGGTGCCGCGCGCCGCCAGGGCCGCGGCGACCCGCTCGGCCTGGGCACGGCCCGCGGCCGAGAGCGAAGGGTCGGAGCCGCCGCTTCCGGAGAACCGCTTCTCCGGCGTGAGCGCGGTCTCGCCGTGCCGCAGCAGCACCAGCGTGGCGGGCGTACCGAGATCGGCGGGCGCGGACCAGCCGGCGGCGGGCGTCTCCGTACCGGCCACAGTCACACCGCCCGGAGAAGCCTCCGTACCCGAACCCGTACCGGACTCCGTACTCGGCTCCGTGCGTGAACCGGCAAGTGCCGCGCGGGCCTTGGCCGCTCCGGCCGAGGCGTCGCCGGGCGGGCCCGTGGGCTCAGGGGCGCTCGCGACCTTGCGGGCCGCGCGGGCGTCCTGGGCGTCGAGCTGGGCGGTGGACCGGTCCGGGCTCCACTGCTCGCCGCGCTTGCCCGCGTCCATCGCCTCGTTGGCGAGCCGGTCGGCGTGCTTGTTCTCCGCGCGCGGGATCCACTCGTACGTGACCCGGCCGGGCGGGAACACCGCGCGGGCCGCGGCGGCGAGCGGGCGCATGTCCGGGTGCTTGATCTGCCAGCGGCCCGACATCTGCTCGACGACGAGCTTGGAGTCCATGCGGACGGCGACCTCGGCCTGCGGGTCGAGGCTGTGCGCGGCGGTCAGACCGGCGATCAGGCCCTTGTACTCCGCGACGTTGTTGGTCGCCACGCCGATGAACTCGGCGGCCTCGGCCAGGACTTCGCCGCTCTGGGCGTCGATGACGACCGCGCCGTACCCCGCGGGTCCCGGATTGCCCCGGGACCCGCCGTCGGCCTCGACGACGAACTGCCGCGCCGTGCTCATTACAGGCCGGACTCCGACGTACGCACCAGGATGCGGTGGCAGTTCTCGCAGCGCACGACCGCGTCGGCGGGTGCGGAACGGACCTCGTTCAGCTCCGTGATGTTGAGCTCGATGCGGCAGCCGTCGCAGCGGCGCTGGAACAGCCGGGCCGCGCCGACGCCGCCCTCCTTCACGCGCAGCTTGTCGTAGAGCTTCAGGAGGTCGGCCGGGACCGAGGCGGAGACGACCTCGCGCTCCTTGGTGACCGTGGTCGCCTCGCCGTCGATCTCCTCGAAGGCGG
The DNA here is from genome assembly GCF_009908195.1 of Streptomyces boluensis. Classification (GTDB taxonomy): domain Bacteria; phylum Actinomycetota; class Actinomycetes; order Streptomycetales; family Streptomycetaceae; genus Streptomyces; species Streptomyces boluensis. The sequence goes on from NZ_JAAAHS010000079.1 coordinate 6,800, forward strand.
CGTCCCTGCGGCCGGTGGCGTCGTCGATCTTCGACTGCACGGAGGCGACGCGTCCGGACAGCTCGCCCGCCCGCTCCTGCGCGGACTCGCGGCGCTCCATGACCTCCAGGACCACGTCCTCCAGGTCGCCCTGGCGCTTGGCGAGCGAGGCGATCTCGCGCTGGAGGTTCTCCAGGTCCTTCGGCGAGGTGATGGCGCCGGAGTCGAGGCGCTGCTGGTCGCGGACGGCGCGCTGGCGCACCTGGTCCACGTCCTGCTCGGCCTTGGTCTGCTCGCGGGCGCAGTCGCTCTCCTCGGTCTGCGCGGCGACGAGCAGGTCACGCAGCTGCGTGAGGTCCTTGGTGAGCGACTCGATCTCGGCGTGCTCGGGCAGCGACTTGCGCTTGTGCGCGAGCTGCTGCAGGCGTACGTCGAGGGCCTGGACGTCGAGGAGTCGGATCTGGTCGGCGGGCGCGGCGTTCAGTTGGGGGCTCCAGATGAGTCGGTGGGTGCGGGGGCGGACGACGCCGCGTGGGCGGTCCAGGGGTCGGTGACCGTCTTCGAGACATGGACCCGCAGGTCCCATCCGTGACGGTCGGAAATCTCGTCGAGCTGGGCGGCGGCCTGCTCGCACCAGGGCCATTCGGTGGCCCAGTGCGCGGCGTCGAACAGCGCGAGCGGGCCCTCGGCGAACGTGGCGGCCTGGGTGGCCTCGGAGGCCGGGTGGTGGCGCAGGTCCGCGGTGAGGAACGCGTCCACGCCCGCCGCGCGGACGGCACCGAAGAGGCTGTCGCCGGAGCCGCCGCTCACCGCGACCGTACGGATCACCGCGTCCGGGTCGCCCGCCGCGCGGATGCCCTGCGCGGTGGCGGGCAGCCGCTTCGCCGCGTGCGCCGCGAACTCGCGCACCGTCAGCGGGTGGTCGAGCTCGCAGATCCGGCCGAGGCCGCGGTGGCCCGCCGGGTCCGTGGTGTCCGGCACGAGCGGACCCACGATGCGCAGGTCGAGGGCGCCGGCGAGGGCGTCGGAGACACCGGGGTCGGCGGTGTCGGCGTTGGTGTGCGCGACGTGCAGGGCGATGTCGTTCCTGATCAGGTCGTGCACGACGCGGCCCTTGAAATGCGTGGCCGCGACCGTCGTCGTACCGCGCAGGTAGAGCGGGTGGTGGGTGATCAGCAGGTCGGCGCCCAGACGCACCGCCTCGTCGACGGTGTCCTGGACCGGGTCGACGGCGAACAGCACGTGCTGGATCCGGGCCTGCGGGTCGCCGCAGACCGTGCCGACGGCGTCCCACTGCTCGGCGCGCTCCGGGGGCCACAGGGCGTCGAGGGCGGCGATGACTTCAGACAGACGGGGCACGGGTTTAGGCTACCTGGCCTTCCGTCGTCCGATCACTGGGCGCTGTCCGGGGCAGGCGCATCCGGGGGCTGCGCCCCCAGACCCCCGCTCCATCGCGCTGACGCGCTCGTCCTCAAACGCCGGACGGGCTGGGTTGAACCGCCGACAGCCCGCTCAGCCCAGCCCCGCTCCCGCTCAGGGGGCCAGGTACCCGCGCAGGTCGCCGAGCACCTCGTCGGCCGCGGTCACGCCGAGGCCGAGGTACCAGGTCTCGTCCGGGACGTTCTTCGCCTGGCCCTTCTCGACGGCGCCGAGCTTCTTCCAGAGCGGGTTGTCCTCGGCCTTGGCCCGGTCGGTCTTCTCGGCGTCGCCGTAGACACCGGTGAAGATCCAGTCGGCGTCGGCCTCGTCGATCTTCTCCGGGCTGACCTCGGTGGCGAGGTCCTCGATCCGCTGGTTCTTCGGGCGCGGTACGCCGACGTCGTCGAGGATCGTGCCGATGAACGAGGCCTTCGCGTACAGCCGGATCATGCCGGGCATGTAGCGCAGCATCGTGACGGTCGGCTTCTCGCCGCGCTTCTCGATGTCCGCGCCGAGCCGCTCCGCCTTCTTCTCGTACGCGGCGAGGCGGTCCTTCGCCTCGGCCTGCTCGTCAAGTGCGGCGGCGTTGAGGAGGTAGTTCTCCTTCCAGGTGAAGCCCGGACGGATGGAGAACACGGTCGGCGCGATCTTGGAGAGCTGCGGGTACATCTTCGCGGCGCGCAGCTCGCTGCCGAGGATCAGGTCGGGCTTGAGGGCGGCGATGGCCTCCAGGTTGAGGGCGTTGATGGTGCCCACGTCCTTGGGGCTGCCCGCGTCCTTCGCGAGGTAGCCGGGTATGCCGTCGTCGCCCTCGGTGGGGGCGTAGCCGACGGGCTTGATGCCGAGGGACACGACGTTGTCGAGCTCGCCCACGTCCAGGACGACGACCCGCTTCGGCTTGGCCTTCAGCTCGGTCTCGCCGAGGGCGTGCTCGATGGTGCGCGGGAACTGGCCGGGCTTCGCCTCGGTGCCCATCCCGGCGGTCTTCTCGGCCGCCGCGGCGAAGTCCTCGCCGCCCTGCGCGACGGACTTGCTGCCGCTGCCGTCCTTGGCCTTCCCGGCGCCCTGGCCCGAGCCGGCGTCGCCGCCCGCGCAGGCCGCGAGGGACAGCGAGGCGGCGACGGCGAGAGCGACGGCTGCGGTGCCGCGGCGTCGTACGGACATCTGTACTCCAGCGTGAAAAGGGCCCCGGAGCGTGCGGAGGGCCCCGAGGAAGACCAGGTGGAACTTAGGTGGCCCTTACCTTAAGCCACGTCCCGTTCAGCACAGACACCACGCCTTTCTCAGGCGAATCTGGATATGGCCACCCTTATGCGTGAAGCGGACGGCAGCAGGTGCCACGGCAGCGCGTGCGAAAACTAGCTTCTTCGCCGGAGGTGACAGCTCACTCATGACGACGACGGCCTGTGCGACCGAGACCGCGACCGGCGCGAGCGCGACCGGCGACGACCCCACCACGGAGACCGCGCTCAAGGACCACGCCCCGACGGACGACCGCGCCGAGGACCCCCCGGACGCGGCGGCCCCGACGGACCCTGCCCCGGCGGACGCCACGGCGCGGGACCCCGCCACGACGGACTCCCCCGAGGGCGCACCCGAAGGACCGGAAGGACCCGAGCCCCCCGCGGCCCACCACACCCCGCACGTCCCCGTAGTCCCCCGCGACCCGTTCCCGATCACCGCGGACGGCGGGTACGCGGCGCGGCTCGCCCCGTACGGCGACAGCGGGGACGCGTGGTGTGCCGAGCGGTGGACCCTGGACGGGCCCGAGCCCTACGCCGTGCCGCTCCCCGTGGGCCAGCCCGAGGAGTACGACACCGGGGTGCTGCCGATGGCCGACGGCCGGGTGCTCGTCCAACGTGCCGTCGAGGGGCGGCAGTTGTTCTCCCTCCTCTACCCGACGGGCCCCGGCACCGGTGAACTCCCGCTCGGCGCCGTCGAGTCGACCCGGCTGCGCCTTCTGCCGCCCTCCCCGATCGGCTCGCACGCGTACGCCCTCGCCGTCGGCCCGCGCTCCACCGCGCTCTGGCTGGTCGCGGGCGGCGCCTTCGGCCCCGAGCACCTCGCCGAACTGCCCGGCCGCTGCACCGGCGGCGTCTGGCTGGACCGCGCGGGCCGCATGCTCGCCGTGGACCAGGAACTCGACGGCCGTACGAAGACGGTCGCCGTGGACCTGGAGCGGGGCGGCGAGGTCTCGGCGCTGCTGCAGATCACCGAGGAGAGCAACGACCGGCTGCTGCTCGCGGACGCGGCCAGCGGTCTGATCCTGGTCCGCTCCGACGCCGCGGGACACGACCGGCTCGGCTGGGGTGTGCTCGGCTCGACGCTGCCGGTGCGGTTCCCGGAGTGCCTGCGGCTCGCGGACTGCGCGGTGACGCCGTTCGCGATCCAGCCGGGGCAGGCCCTCATGCCGGAGCACTGCGCGGTGGCGCTGCGCGTCGACGGCGCGGCGGGTACCTGGATCGGTCTGTGGCGGCCCATGGAACGACGGGTCCAGCACTTCGCGGCGCCCACCGGCTGGCTGGCCGGATCCGGCCTGTGGACAACCGACGGAGTGCTCCAACTCCCGTACGCCACCGGCCTCGAGCCCTGCGGTGTGGCCCAGCTCCCGGCGCCGCCGCCGAGGGAACCCGAGCCCACGCCCGACCCCGTACCGGAGCCCGTGGCGGCGCCGCGTCCGGTGCCGCTGCAACAGGCCTCGCGCACCGGACAGCTCGCGCTCCCCCGGGCCACCAGCCGGACGTGATCCGCAGCACGGAAATCGGCTCCCGCGCGGTGCCGGAAACGGCTCTCGGGCGGGGTTCGGAACAGGGCGCGAGCCGGGACGCAAAGGGCTCGTCCGGCGTGGCGGGGACGGCTTCCGAACCGTTACGAAGGCGTGCCACAACCCGTTACGTGAGCGGGGCGTGCACCGCTTTCAGGACGGTTAGACTCGCCCGGCTGTCCTTTGACGATCTTCTTACGGGGTGACGTTTTTCCCATGACCGAGAACAGCAACGTGCCGACGGGGCTGAACACTCCGGACGCCGGTGCGGAGCAGAGCGGGTACGGCAGGCACCGGGGCCAGGTCTCCGTGCAGGACGTTCCGGAGAACGCTCCCGCGCCGCGCGGCAAGCACCGCAAGCCGTCCCAGGAACGACGCTCGGAAGCGGCCTGAACCGCCGCCGGGCAACACGGAACCGAGCAGCACCGAAGGGCCGTATCCGCTTTCCGGATACGGCCCTTCGGCATGCGTGGCCACCGCCGCGTAAAGACACTTCCCGGCCAGGAAGTGACACAGCAAGTGACAGCCGGCTAGCCCTTCTTGAGGCCGAGCACCTCCGCCGCCGCGAACGTCTCGTTCGGCGGCCGCTCCGCGTAGTACGGCGACAGCAACTCGTCGAGCTCCTCGTACGAGAAGGCCTCCTTGGCGGTGTCGAACTTGGCGGCCACCTTGGGGCGTTCGACGATCGCGACGATGCCGCCGTGCACGACGAGCAGCTGTCCGTTGGCCTTCGCCGCGGCCGGTCCGGCGAGGTAGCCGACGAGCGGGGCCACGTGTTCCGGGGCCAGCGGGTCGAGTTCACCGGCGGTGGGTTCGTTGAAGCCGGCGAAGACGTCCTCCGTCATCCGCGTACGGGCGCGGGGGCAGATCGCGTTCGCGGTCACCCCGTACTTGCCGAGGGCGAGCGCCGTGGACGTGGTGAGGCCCACGATGCCGCCCTTGGCCGCCGCGTAGTTGGGCTGCCCCGCCGAGCCCGCGAGGAACGCCTCCGACGAGGTGTTGATCACCCGCCCGTAGACCGGGCCGCCGGACTCCTTGGAGCGGGCCCGCCAGTGCACCGCGGCGAAGTGCGTGGTGTTGAAGTGACCCTTGAGGTGGACACGGATCACCGAGTCCCACTCGTCCTCGGCCATGGAGAAGATCATCCGGTCCCGCAGGATGCCCGCGTTGTTGACCAGGATGTCGAGCTTTCCGTACGTGTCGATCGCCAACTGCACGAGCGCGCGGGCCTGTTCATGGTCCGCGACGTCGGCGAGGTGCGCGACGGCCTGGCCGCCCGCGGCACGGATCTCGGCGGCGACCTCCTCGGCGGGCGCGGCGGAGGCCTCGCCGGAACCGTCCCTGCCGGGCTGCCCGAAGTCGTTGACGACGACGCTCGCGCCGAGCCGGGCCAGCTCAAGGGCCTCGGCCCGGCCGAGGCCGCGGCCCGCGCCGGTGACGATCGCGGACAGGCCCGCAAGTGGCTGTGACATCAAAGTCCTTCCGCAGTAAAGGAGTTGAGGAGCCGTCGCGGCTCAGAGTTCGATGCAGGTGCGCAGCGCCTCGCCGCTGCGCATCTGGTCGAGCGCGTCGTTGATCCCGGCGAGCGGCACCCGGTGGGTGATCAGGCCCTCCAGGTCGATCCGGCCCGCCCGCCACAGCGCGATGGCGCGTTCGTACGAGGTGAGGACGTCGCCGCCGCCGTACATGGAGGGCAGGATCCGCTTCTCGTCGAAGAACAGCTCGAACATATTGACCTGGAAGAAGTCGTCGAGCGCGCCCGCGCCGACCACGCACAGGGTGCCGCCGCGGCGGGTCGTCTCATACGCGGTGCGCGCGGTGGCGGACTTGCCGACGACCTCGAAGACGTAGTCGAAGCCCTCGCCCGCGGTGACGCGCTGCTTGGCGTCGTCGAGGGCGTCCGGCGCGACCGCCTCGGTGGCGCCGAACCGGAGGGCCGCCTCGCGCCGCGCCTCGACCGGGTCGACGGCGACGATCTGCGCGGCGCCCTTGAGCCGCGCGCCCTGGATCGCGGAGATCCCGACGCCGCCGCAGCCGATCACGGCGACCGACGAACCGGCCTTCACATCAGCGGTGTTGACGGCCGCGCCGAGCCCCGTGGTCACGCCGCAGCCGATCAGCGCGGCCACGTCGAAGGGCACGTCGTCGGGGATGGGCACCGCGCTCTTGGCGTCCACGACGACCTCTTCGGCGAACGTGCCGGTGCCCGCGAAGCCGAACACATCACCGGCGGGGCGCTTGAAGTTGGGCACGCCCGCGTTCATGAACCCGGCCAGACAGAGGTGGCTCTGGCCGCGCTTGCAGGCGGGGCAGATGCCGCACGCGGGCAGCCAGCACACCAGGACGCGGTCGCCCGGCTTGACGTGCGTGACGCCGTCGCCGACGTCGAGGATCTCCCCGGCGCCCTCGTGGCCCGGCACGAACGGTCCGGGCTGCGGAAAGACGCCGCTCATCGCGGAGAGGTCCGAGTGGCACAGGCCGGTGGCCCGTACCCGGATCCTGACCCTGCCGGGTCCGAACCCCACCGCCTCGACATCGTCGAGGACCTCCAGCTTGTCCTGGCCTATCTCGTGCAGTACGGCTGCGCGCATGGTGCGGCTCCTCTCGTACGCCAAATCGGTTCGCCTCGTACGCCACATCGGTGCGGCTCGTACGCCGGATCAGTGCGGCTCGTACGCCAAATCGGTGCGCCGGTACGTCAGTTGTGCTCGACCACGGTGTCCGCGAGGACCGGTGCGTCGTCCCGGTCGGCCGCGGTGACCTCGACCTGGACGCGGCCCTCGTCCTGCCACATGCGCAGCCGCAGCGTCTCGCCGGGGAAGACGATCCCGGCGAACCGCGTGGTGTACGACCGCACCCGGGACACATCGCCGCCGAGCACCGTGTCGACGACCGCCTTGAGGGTCATCCCGTAGGTGCACAGTCCGTGCAGGATCGGCTTGTCGAACCCGGCGAGCTTCGCGAACTCGGGGTCGGCGTGCAGCGGGTTCCAGTCGCCGGAGAGCCGGTACAGGAGTGCCTGGTCCTCGCGGACCGTCCGCTCCTCGACCCGGTCGGGCGCGCGGTCCGGCCGCTCCCGGCGGGCGGACGGGCCGCGCTCACCGCCGAAGCCGCCCTCGCCGCGTACGAAGATCTGGGTGTCGCAGGTCCACAACGGGCCCTCGTCGTCCGCCACTTCGGAGCGCATCACGATGACGGCGGCCTTGCCCTTGTCGTACACCGCCGGGATCGTCGAGGTCTGAACGGCCTTGCCCGCCACGGGGATCGGCCGGTGCAGGGTGACGGTCTGGCCGCCGTGCAGCACATGCGCGAGGTTCACATCGACGCCGGGCGCGGAAAGACCCCCGGCCACGGCCATCCCGCCGCCCGCGACGGTCGCGAAGCTGGGCAGCACGTGCAGCTTGGACTCCAGGGTGTAGCGCAGCTCGTCAGGGTCGGTGGCGGGCAGTCCGGCGCCGAGGCCCAGGTGGTAGAGCTGGATGTCCTTGTGACCCCAGGCGATGTCGGTACTGCGGGGCTCGGCAGCTACGGCCTTTGCGGCATCAATGGGCATGGGGACGCGGCTCCTTGTGGTGGCGGCGTACGGGTCCTTGTCGTGGCGGCGTACAGGTCCTTGTCGTGGCGGCGTACAAGCAAGACCTCGGCGCGGCCGTCCGCACCGTCGACCGCGCCGAGGTCGTTATGTGACCGGCCGACCCGTCCGTTCTAGAACGCGTTCTAGGCCGGTGGTCACCATGTATAACGCAGCGCTGTGCCGTTGGGAAGACTCCTCCGGCGCATTCCTGACGCAATGTCAGATCGACTGTCGTGAACGGCCGGGAACGGCCTGGAACGGTCCGGCGCGGGTCGCGTCCGACGGCGGTGCCCGTCCTTAGGGTGACCGCATGAACGAGATGCCCCGCGACCACCGCCCTTCGACGAGCGTGCGCGTCCTCCTCGCGGAGGACCACGGCATGCACGGCGGGCTTGCCCTGCGGCTCGGCATGGAGCCGGACATCGAGGTCGTCGCCCAGGTCGCGACGGGCGACCGGGTCGTGGCCGAGGCGCTGTCCGTACGGCCCGATGTGGCGCTGCTCGACCTCGAACTGCCGGTCCGCGACGGCCCGGACGTGGCGGCGGAGCTGCGCGCCGAGTGCCCGGACTGCAAGGTCCTGATCCTGACGACCTCCGCCAGGCCCGGCGCGCTCGATCGGGCCATGAACGCGGGCGCGGCGGGTTTCCTCGTCAAGGACGGGCCGGTGGGCGAGCTCGCGGAGGCGATCCGTCAGGTCCTGCGCGGCGAGACGGTCATCGACCCGGCCCTCGCCGCGGCTTCGCGTACGGATACAGATACGGGTACGGGTGCCGCTTCTCGTACGGGTACGGGCAACTGACCGGGCGGGAGGCCTGGTCCGCCTCCGCCTCCGTCGTGGCCGGTCAGCCGGTGCGGCGTTCGGCGCGTGGCATCCACAGGAGCATGACGACAACGCCCGCGAGCAGGATGAAGCCACTGGTACGGAACGCCGCCGCGTACCCCTCGGCCAGGGCCTCGGGCCGTGTGGAACCGGCCGTCGTCGACGCCGCGACGGTGGAGAGCACGGCCAGGCCGAGCGCGCCGCCCATCGTGCGGGAGGTGTTGATGAGGCCGGAGACGAGACCCGCGTCGCCGGGTGCCGCGCCCGAGGTGGCGAGGGAGGCGAGCGGCGTCGAGGCGAGGCCCGCGCCGAGCATCATCACGATGCCGGGCAGCATGATCGACGTGACGTAGTCGCCGTCGGCCGTCATCGTCGACTGCCAGCCGAAGCCCGTCGCGGCGATCAGGATGCCGAGCATCGACACGTTCTTGGCACCGAGCACGGGCATCAGGCGCGGGGCGACCTTGGAGCCGAGGACGATGGTCAGCGAGGACGGGATGAGCGCGAGTCCGGCCTTCAACGGCGAGTAGTGCAGGACGTTCTGCGCGTACAGCGTCATGAAGAACCACATGGCGAACATGGCGCCGCCGCAGATGAACATCGACACGTTGGCCGCGGACACCGAGCGCACCCGGAACAGCTTCAGCGGCATCAACGGCACCCGCGTCCGCGCCTCCACGAGGACGAAGAGGAGCAGCAGTACGAGGCCCGCGACCAGCGGCACCAGGGTCGCGCTCGCCGTCCAGCCCTCGGCCTCGGTCTGCACGATGCCGTACGCGAGGGTGGCGAGGCCGGCCGTGACGAGCACCGCGCCCGGCAGGTCGAGGCGGCGGGCCTGGCCGGAGCGGCTCTCGCTGAGCCAGAGCACGCCCGCGGTGAGGACGAGCACGCCGATCGGCACGTTGATCAGCAGCACCCAGCGCCAGGACAGCAGGTCGGTGAGGACCCCGCCGACGAGCCCACCGGCCGCGCCGCCGCCCGCGCCGACCGCGGACCAGGTGCCTATCGCCCGTACCCGCGCGGGCCCTTCGGGCACCGCCGACGTGAGGATCGTGAGCGTCGACGGGGCGAGGATCGCTGCGCCGAGTCCCTGGGCGGAGCGGGCGGCGAGCAACTGCCAGTCGGCTTGCGCGAGCCCGCCCGCGAGGGAGGCCAGGGTGAACAGGCCCAGGCCGACGAGGAACATCCGCTTCCGCCCGAAGAGGTCCCCGGCCCGGCCGCCGAGCAGCATGAACCCGGCGAACGCGATCGAGTAGGCGTTCACCACCCACTGCAGACCGATGGCGCTCATGCCCAGGTCGGCTCGCATCGACGGCAGCGCGGTGTTCACCACGGACACGTCGAGGACGACGAGGAACTGTCCCGCGCAGGCGGCCAGCATGACCGCCCAGAGCGGTGCGGCCTTCTTGGCGGTGCGGGGGGCTATGTAAGTGTCGGACGGCGTTTGGACCATGACGGCCATGCTCTCAGGGCGGGGGTGCGGGATGCATCGGGGTATCGGCGTACATCGGTCTCGGTCGCGGGGACTAGGCCTCGCGTGGGCGGCGGGGGAGTTCGCGTACGACTACGCGTGCGCCCTTCACGTACGACCGCGCCCTCAGTCGTCCCCCAGCCAGATCTCCTCCATGTCCGCGACCGCCTCCTCGGTATGTGCGACCCGGAACACGGAGAGCTCGCGCCCGGCCCGGTGCAGGGGGCTGACCTTGGCCTGGGCGAGGTCGCAGAGCCCTCCCCAGTAGAAGCTCCTGACCTTCTCGTCCAGGTCGACGTCCGCCTCGGCGCAGTCCCGCGCGGTGATGCCGAAGGCGGTGACCACGTCGGCCACGGAGCCGTCGAAGTCCCAGTCGTCCTCCCCGGCCCAGCCGGCCGCGAACACCCGGGCTCCGCCTGGGTGGATGATCTTCCACGCGCCGTACGTCATGTTGTAGTCGATGGTGCAGGAGGCGATGACGACCGCGTCGGGGAAGCGCTCGGCCAGGGCTTCCGCCTCGTCGTTCACCGGGAAGCCGCCGTTGCAGTGGACCAGGCCGGGGTCGGCTATCTCGATGACGTCGCCCCAGCAGCCGACCCGGACCAGCTCCAGGTCCGCGCGGGTCTCCGCCATGAAGCCCTCTGTCGCGGGGACGGTCCCCAGGTCGGCGAGGACCTTCTCCACGGTGCCGAAGGCTTCGGTGAAGGCGCGGGCGGCGGCCGGGTCGTGCGCGGGCAGCCGGGCGTCGTGCGCAACGCCGGAAGCGGGCCCACCACTTCCGGCACCACTCCCAGCACGACTTCCGGCACGGCTTCCGGCATGGCTTCCGGCATGGCTTCCGGCATGGCTTCCGGCACGGCTTCCGGCATGGCGTACGACGGTCAGCTGGTACTCCCCGTAGTACGCGACCTCCGTATCGGCGGGCAGGTACCAGGGCGAACTGGCGGCGCCTTCAGCGGCGTTCTCGGTCATGAGCAAACCGTAGCGACCACCACTGACAATCAACTGGCCGCTCATCCACGCCAGTTGGCGCCCCCTACGCTCCCCCAGGTAATGGCCCGCATCCAGCGGCCCCTGAAAATCCCCGTCTGCGCCCTCAGTTCCCTCAGTCCCCCAGAAGCATCTCCTCCATGTCCGCGAGCGCGTCCTCGGTGTGGGCGACACGGAACACCGACAGCTCCCGGCCCTCCCGGAGCAGTGGGCTGACCTTGCCCAGGGCGAGGTCGCAGAGCCCGTCCCAGTGGAAGTACTCGTCCAGGTCCTCATCGGCAAAGTCCTGTGCGGTGATGCCGAAGGCGTTGACCACGTCGGCCACAGAGCCTTCGACGTCCTGTTCGCCCTCCTTGGCCCTGTCGGACACGAACAGCCGGGCTCCGCCTGGGTGGATGATCTTCCAGGCGCCGTACGGCATGTTGTAGTCGATGCTGCAGGAAGCGATGACGACCGCGTCGGGGAAGCGCTCGGCCAGGGCATCCGCCTCCTCGTCCACCGGGAAGGTGCCGTAGCCGCTGGGAATCAGGCCGGGATCGGTGATCTCGATGACGTCGCCCCAGCAGCCGACCCGCACCAGCTCCAGGTCCGCGCGGGTCTCCGCCACGAAGCCCTCGGTCGCCGAGACCGTCCCCAGGTCGTCGACGACCTTCTCTATCGTGCCGAAGGACTCGGCGAAGCGGCGGGCCGCGACCGGGTCGTGCGCGGGCAGCCCGGCATCATGCGGCACGCCGGAAGCGGCCGGGCCTGTTCCGACATGCCGCACGACGGTCAGGCAGTACTCCCCGTAGTACGCGACCTCCTCGTCAGCCTCGTCAGCGGGCGTGCACCAGGAAGAAGTGGCAGCGGTTTCAGTCATGAGCAGACCCTAACGACCGCCACTGACAATCAACGGCCCACCTTTTCCCCCTAGTTGAGCCCCCTAGGGGAGCCCTGGGCCCCCTGGTTCAGACCCTAGTCGGCACGCCGCAGCATCGTCACCACAGCCGCCCCGCCGAGCCCGATGTTGTGCGCGAGGCCGACCCGCGCGCCGGGGACCTGCCGGGCGCCCGCCTGGCCGCGGAGCTGCCAGGTCAGTTCGGCGGCCTGGGCGAGGCCGGTCGCGCCGAGCGGGTGGCCCTTGGAGATCAGGCCGCCGGACGGGTTGACCACCCAACGCCCGCCGTACGTGGTCGCGCCGGACTCGACGAGCTTGCCCGACTCGCCGTCCCCGCACAGGCCGAGCGCCTCGTACGTGAGGAGTTCGTTGATGGAGAAGCAGTCGTGCAGCTCGATCACGTCGACGTCCTCAATACCGACGCCCGACTCCTCGTAGACGCGCGCCGCGGCCGCCTTCGACATGGGCTTGCCGACCACGTCGATACAGGAACCGGAGTCGAAGGAGGCGCCGGTGTCGGTCGTCATGGCCTGGCCGGTGATCTCCACGGCCCGGTCGCCGAGGCCGTGCCGGTCCACGAAGCGCTCCGAGACGACGACGGCCGCGGCGGCGCCGTCCGAGGTCGGCGAGCACTGGAGCTTGGTGAGCGGCCGGTGGATGGTCTTGGCGGCGAGCACCTCGTCGACCGTGTACACGTCCTGGAACTGGGCGTACGGATTGTTCGCCGAGTGCCGGTGGTTCTTGGCGCCGACGGCCGCGAGCTGCGCCTCGGTGGTGCCGTACAGCTCCATGTGCTCGCGGGCCGCGTCGCCGAAGATCTGCGCGGTGGGCGGGCTCATCTCGAAGCCGTGCCGCTCGGCCATGATCCCGTAATGCCGGGCGACGGGCGAGGTCTTGAAGTCGCCGCCGTCCGCACCGCCACCGAGCGCCCCGCGCGCCATCTTCTCGAAACCGAGCGCCAGTACGCAGTCGTTGAGCCCGCCCGCGACGAACTGCCGGGCCATCATCAGGGCGGTGGACGCGGTCGCACAGTTGTTGTTCACGTTGTAGACCGGCACGCCGGTCAGGCCCAGTTCGTACACGGCGCGCTGCCCGGCCGTCGACGCCTGGAAGCAGTACCCGACGGGCACTTGCTCGACCTTCTCGTACGGGATCCCGGCATCCTCAAGAGCCTTGGTGCCGGCCTCCTTGGCCATGTCCCAGTACTGCCAGTCGCGCGTCTCGGGCTTCTCGAACTTGGTCATGCCGACACCGACGATGTACGTCTTCACAACAGCCTCCGGTCCGTGGCGTGGGGTCGTGGCGTGGGGTCAGGGCGTGGGGTCAGATGAGGGGGCGCGGCTCGGGGTCTCGGGGCAGCCCGAGGAGCCGCTCCGCGACGACGTTGAGCTGCACCTGTGTGGTGCCGCCCGCGATGGTCAGGCAGCGGGACATCAGGAACCCGTGCACGGCCCGCTCGCCCGCGCCCTCGCGTACGGCACCGGCCGGGCCGAGCAGTTCGAGGGCCAGCTCGGCCACCTTCTGCTGGTGCGGGGTCTGGACGAGTTTCCTGATGGACGCCCCGGCGCCGGGCTCGGCCCCGGCGACCTGGCGCATGGTGGTGCGCAGGCCGATGCTGGCGAGGGCGTGCGCCTCGGCGGCGAGTGCGCCGATCCGGGCGCGGCAGGCGCCGTCGAGGTCGGCGGCGCGGCCGATGAGCGCTTCGAGGCCGGTGTCGAAGGTCAACTGGTCGGCCATGTGGACGCGTTCGTTGCCGAGGGTGTTGCGGGCGACGCGCCAGCCGTCGTTCACTTCGCCGACCACGGCGTCGGCGGGCAGCACGACATCGTCGAAGTACACCTCGTTGAACAGGGCGTCCCCGGTGATCTCCTTCAGCGGCCGGACGTCGATGCCGTTGCCCGCTTGAGAAGTCGCGGCCTTCATGTCGACGAGGAAGTAGGTCAGCCCTTTGTGCTTGGGGGCTTCGGGGTCGGTACGGGCGAGCAGGATCCCGTAGTGGGCCCACTGGGCGGCGCTCGTCCACACCTTCTGCCCGTTGATCCGCCAGCGCCCGTCGTCGAGCCGCTCGGCACGGGTGCGCAGCGATGCGAGGTCGGACCCGGCCTCCGGCTCGGAGAACAGCTGGCACCAGAGCACCTCGCCGCGCAGCGTCGGCGCGAGGTACCGCTCCTGCTGTTCCCGGGTCCCGTACGCGAGGAGCGAGGGCACCACCCAGGTGGCGATGCCCAGGTCGCTGACCTTGACCCCGGCGGCCTTCAACTCCTCCTGTACGACGAGCTGTTGGACCGGACCGGCGCCGAGTCCGTAGGGCGCGGGCAGGTGTGGGGCGGCGTAGCCGGTGGGGGCGAGGGCGCGGCGGGCGGCGCCGGGGTCGAGCCCGCGCGCCCCCTCGATCACGGTGCGCGCCTGCTCCCGGTACGCGTCCGCCTCCGCCGGAAGGCTGAGGCGGAGCTCTCTACGGGCGCCGGTTTCGGCAAAACGCACAGCACGCGCGCGGTGGCTGTCCCCCGTGCCGAGCAACTGCCGGGCGACGAGGGCGCGCCGCAGATACAGATGCGCGTCGTGCTCCCAGGTGAAGCCGATGCCGCCGAGCACCTGGATGCAGTCCTTGGCGCAGGAGTGGGCGGCGTCGAGTGCGGTCCCGGCGGCGAGGGCGGCGACGAGCCCGCGTACGTCCTCGTCCTCGGCCGCGGCGCGGGCGGCGTCCCAGGCGAGCGCCCGCGCCTGCTCGACCCGTACGAGCATGTCGGCACAGAGGTGCTTGATGCCCTGGAACTGTCCGATGGGCCGCCCGAACTGCTCGCGCACCGCGGCGTGTTCGGCCGCGGTGCGCAACGCCCAGTCGGCGGTGCCGCAGGCGTCGGCGGCGTACAGGGCGGCGGCGAGGTCGCGTACGAGGGCGGTGTCGACGCCTTGGAGGACCCGCGCGCGGGGCACGTGCACCTGGGCGGCGCTGACCTCGGCGGTGGGCCGGGTCGGGTCGACACTGTCGTGCACGCGCGTGGTGACGGTTTCGGTGTCGACGGCCACCCATAGGGTGCCGGTCGCGGATTCGGCGGCGAGGAGCAGCAGGTCGGCCTCGGCGCCGGAGAGCACGGGCGGTGCGGTGCCGTCGAGCACGTATCCGTCGCCGTCGGCCACGGCGGTGAGCGTGCCGGCGCCCAGTGCGGCGGCGCCGATCCGCTCGCCACCGGCCAACTGCCGGGTGAGTTCCCGCTGTTCGGCCCGGTGCAGGACGGTGGCGGTCAGGGCGTTGGCGAGGTACGGCCCGGGAAGCGCGGCCCGCGCGGCCTCTTCGAGGACGACGGCGAGATCGACGAGGTCACCTCCCCCTCCCCCGTACTCCTCCGGCAGATGCGGCGCGAGCAGCCCTTGCCCGGCGAGCCCGTCCCAGTACGCGGGCCGCCCGGCCGCTCCGCCCGGGGCGTCGAGCAGCTTGCGCGTCTCCTCGGTCGGTACGGCCCGGCCGACCCAGCCCCGCACGGCGTCGGCCAACTCTCGTTGCTGTTCGGTGATTCCGATGCTTCCGATGCCCATGCGGGGCACACTAGAACACGTTTCAATCTGACGGAAGGTCAGATGAAGTCGCTTGTTGACCGGTTGCCGGTCGACTGTCGGCCGCTTGCCGGCCGGCCACCGTCCGGGCGAAGCCGAGCAGCGGTACGGCCGTCCGCTCCGGGCCCTCCACGATCGGCGAGTGCCCGAGCCCCGGCAGCATGGGCGCGGGCCCGGCCGAGCTCTACGGGGCGGTGGTGTCGCCGGCCTGTGGGGCGAGCGGGACACGGCTCGGCTCTGCGAGCGGCTGGCGTCGGCGTCGTCCTAGTAGGCCCGATTCGCCCTGACGGACGCGGAGTTGGCCCGCCGGGTGGCGGCCGGCCCTCGGGTGGCCCCGGAGGCGGAACCGTTCCTGGCGATCGACGATGTGACGTGGACGCCGTGAGGGTGCGTGTCACGGGCGCCGCACGCGTCGGCCCCCGGAACGAGAGCTCCCGGGGGCCGACGTAAGCGCAAGGCGCAGAGACCGGAGTCAGGCGGTGCCTAGCTCAGACCCAGCGGGATGTCCTTGACGGTGATCGAGACGGAGTCGATGGAGCCGTCGGTCAGCACGGGCAGACCGTTGGGGCCCTGCGCGAAGTTGGCCTTCAGGCCCTCCACGTCGCCACCGACGGACAGGCCACCCGCGATGTTGTCCAGGTCGGCGTCGGCTATCTCGGCGGTCTCGATGCGCGAGGTCTCGCTCATGGTGATGAGTGTCCTTCGTGTGTGGTGGGAAGTCGTGCCCCTAGACACAATCACGCCCACACAGCACAGGAATCCCCCAACTCCCCACCTTTCACATGCTGTTCACCGGAGCCCCGCACCCCGCTTTACGGCCGCGACGAGGGCGGCGGGATCGACGGTGGGAACGCCGGTCGGAACGCCGGTCGGAACGCCGGTCGGAACGCCGACTCCTTGGCGGAATCCGCCACCCGTCAAGCGAGCGACCACGGTGAACGCTCCGTCGTACTCAGCGAAATCCTCAAAGAACAGGATCAGTCCCGTCTCGGTCGCGTCCGCTCCGCAAAAGTAGCGGGGCCCGGGAGCACTCGAGTAAAGGAGATCCAAATCCTCGATTCCGTCAGCCACCCGGCACAACAGTCCGGGCTCTCCGGGGCCGTACATGAGGAAGAGGAAATCGTGGCTCCCGACGGGCGAGCCCTTGAACGCCCTCTGGAACTCCCCCCACTCACCCCACGCACCGCCCTCCGGAAGTTCGATCGCCCGATGTGGAACCTCACTCCACCGCACATGGCTCGCACTCCAGGGAAACCGGAGGAGCACCTCATGAAATCGCGCCGATTCCTCGACAGGGAGGACTCGCGCGCCGTGGCGCTCAATCCACTCCGAGACATGTTGCTGATCGACGCGCACTTTGACGCCTCTCCCTTCAGCCGGCTCGGGGCCAACAGCCAGTTCCTGGCCGAAGTGTCGAAGGCCGAGGAGACGCCTCGCGGCTACCTCACTTACGAAGAAACCCGACCAGCCCCGAGCTGATCCCCTTCGCCGCCTTCCCCCGCCACTCGGCGCTCGTCAGCAGCGCCTCGTCCTTCGGGTCGCGCATGTTGCCGCACTCGATGAAGACCTTCGGGACCGTGGAGAGGTTGAGGCCGCCGAGGTCGGTGCGGGTGTCGAGGCCCGTGCCGTCGCCGATGTAGTTGGACGGGGCGGTTCCGGTGCTCCGTACGAAGCTGCCCGCGATCCGTGTGCCCAGGTCGCGGGACGGGGCGACGATCGCGCCCGTGTCCGCCGCGCCCGCGTCGACCTTGCCCGGCACGATCACGTGGAAGCCACGGTTGCCCACGCCCGAGCCGTCCGCGTGCAGGGAGATCACCGCGTCGGCGTCGGCCTCGTTGCCGATCCGGGCGCGCTCGTCCACACAGGGGCCGTAGGAACGGTCACCGTCCTGGGTGAACTTCACCGTCGCCCCCTGCTTCTCCAGGAGGGCGCGGAGCTTGCGGGCCAGGTCGAGCGTGAACTCCGCTTCGCTGTAGCCGTTGTTGGTGGCCGTACCCGTGGTGTCGCATTCCTTCTTGTTCGTACCGATGTCGACGAGGCGGGCGATGTCGGCGGTGTGATCGCGGTTGTTCGGGTTGTGGCCCGGGTCGATCACGACCGTCCTGCCGGCCAGCACACCGCCATCGGCCGACGGCGACTTCGAGGGCGACTTCGAGGGGGATGCCGGGCGCTCCGGCTCCTCCGTGCCCGGGTTCTTGGCGCCCCCGGCGGAACCGCTCGACACCGGCCCCGGCCCCGGCC
>NZ_JAAAHS010000783.1 GCF_009908195.1 Streptomyces boluensis
GTGAGGGTGTCGGCGAAGTCCTGGGCGAGGTCGCAGACTTGGTCGACGAGGGCGCCGATGCCGGTGCGGCCGAGGGCGCGCAGGGTGGTGGCGATCTTGAGGATGTCGGGGCGGCGGGTGGTGCGCAGGGAGCGGCCGAGGAGGTCGGGGAGTCCGGCTTCGGTGTCGTCGTCGGCGTTGAGGTAGTCGGCGCGGTGGTCGAGGGGGCTGGTCTCGGTGGGGTCGCGGACGGTGAGGAGTCCGGCGGCGACGGGTTGCCAGCCGAGTTTGTGCAGGTCGAGGGCGACGGTGTGGGCGCGGTGGAGGCCGTGGACCTGGTGGGCGCGGCGGTCGCTGAAGAGGAGTGGTCCGCCGTACGCGGCGTCGATGTGGAGGCGGGCGCCGTGGTGTGTGGCGACGTCGGCGAGTTCGGTCAGGGGGTCGATGTGGCCGGCGTCGGTGGTGCCCGCGGTGGCGGTGAGGAGTACGGGGGTGGGCAGGTCGCTGACTGTCTCTTATACACG
>NZ_JAAAHS010000784.1 GCF_009908195.1 Streptomyces boluensis
AGCCGATCGAGGCCACGATCCGGCTCACCGCGGCGAGCGGGGGCTCGGGGCATGAGCACGCGGCTGGGGCGGGGGACGGTGCACCGGACACGGACGCCCGCGCCCGCACCGTCGCGATCGCTGTCACCGACGGCAAGGTCGAACCCCCGCCGGGCCGGGTCGAGTTGAAGCGGGGCGAGCGCGTCCGCCTGAGGGTGACCAGCGACCAGGCCGACACCCTCCATGTGCACGGCTACGACAAGGAGGCCGAACTCCCCGCCGGCAAGACCGCCACCCTGACCTTCACCGCCGACCGCACGGGCCTGTTCGAGGTCGAGACCCATGGCTCGGGCCTGGTCCTGACGCAACTCGTGGTCCGGTGAGGGTGGCGACGCCTGAGCTCTGGGCTCTCCCTGACGCCGCCGCACCCATGAGCGACGCCGTCACGCCCGGCGCCGACGGGCCGTTCGGCCATCTCGCCCACCTGCCCGAAGCCCACCTGCCCGAAGCACCCATACTC
>NZ_JAAAHS010000785.1 GCF_009908195.1 Streptomyces boluensis
CGGTCTGGGCCTACGACCTGAAGCTCAAACACACCCCGGCAGGCCCGGCCGCCATGGCCGCCGCCCGAGGCCTCGACCTCCTCCTCGGCGCGACCGCGAGCACTTCTCCCTCTTCAGTTGTCTCAGGCGCGGGGGAGCGGAGTGCCCTTGTCTCCGGTACGGGGGAGCGCGGCACCCTCGGAGGCAGCACCCTCGCGGGCATCCGCCCCGCACTACCGGCCTCGGCCGTCCTCGCCGCGCACACCTTCGCGGTCACAACGGTCTCCCGCCGCGAGACCCAGGGTGGTTCCACAGCTACGCCGCTGGCGGCTCTTGCGGCAACTGGCTTGCTGGCACGGGTGGTTATGTCGGGACGGGGTGCGGCGGGGGCGCGCTCCGGCGCGGGTGGGCTTGGCTCGGGTGCGGACGGCTCGGGTCCAGGTGGCTCGGGTGCAGGTGGTGCCGGTGCAGGTGGTGCGG
>NZ_JAAAHS010000786.1 GCF_009908195.1 Streptomyces boluensis
CGACCCAGCGCCGGCTGTCGTCCTCGTGCTCCCACACGAAGACATCGGGACGCGACGGCGTACGCACGAACGCGAACTGGTCCCCACCACCGTCGTCACCGAAGAACAGCAGCGGCTCGAACGGCATGTAGAGCCCCGCGAACGAAGGGTCCGAGCGGAAGCGGAGGTTGTCCTCGACGATCCGCCCCAACGACCAGACGGCGTCCACCCCGTACGCCCCGACGACCCCGTCGGACTCCTGAAGCAACTCTACGAGCTCCGACGGCAGGGCGTGGCCCAACTCCCGTTCTGCGGTGGTGACATCGGCCGGTAGGGCAGGGTCACGGAACGCGGCGTCGGGGAAGGCGCGGGTGATGGTGTCTCTCCACATGGCGGCAGCCTATGCATCGTATCGACGATCCCTTGTACCTCACCCGGCCCCGAACCCCCGACGTTCACCACCCAATTCCCCT
>NZ_JAAAHS010000787.1 GCF_009908195.1 Streptomyces boluensis
GAACAGCGTTCCGCCTCAGCAGCCCCAGGTCTGCGTCGTCGTCATCGGATTCAACGACGCGGCCCACGTGGCGGACGCGGTGCGTTCGGCGCTCGCGCAGGGGCCCGCCGTCCGTGAGGTCATAGCCGTCGACGACTGCTCCACCGACGAGAGCCCGGAGCTGCTCGGCCGCCTCGCCGCCACGGACCCGCGCCTGCGGCCCGTCCTGCGCACCGCCAACAGCGGCGGCTGCGGCACCCCGCGCAACGACGGCATCGACGCCTGCACCTCGCCGTACGTGATGTTCCTCGACAGCGACGACGTGCTGCCGCCCGGCGCCGTCGACGCGCTGCTCACGGCGGCCGTCGACCACGGCACCGAGGTCGCGGCCGGGCTCTGCGTACGCCGTGAGCTGCCCTCCGGACGCGAGGTGCCCTGGCAGCCGGAGCTCTACCACTCCCCCTGTCT
>NZ_JAAAHS010000788.1 GCF_009908195.1 Streptomyces boluensis
GTTTTGGGGCCGGTGGCGGCGTGGTGTGGCGGCACGCCCTGCGCACGGCCTCGGCGACGCCCTCCTTGCGTGCGACCTCCGCCCATTCCTCCAGCGGGAGGTCGACGCCGGCGTAGGCACAACTGTCCACGCGGGGGCGGCCGTTGGGGCTGAGGGAGCTGGAGACGTGCGCGGAGGCGGATACGGACACGGTCGCGGGTGTGGTCGTGGGCGCGGGTGTGGCCGTCGCCGCCGCGGCCTCGGCGGGGGCGGCCAGGAGCAGGCCGAGGAACGGCGTGATGAGGAGGGCGCGACGCCGGGCCGGAGAGGCCGCGCGCCGCGCGGTCATGACTGTCACACGAGCACACTGCGCAGCGGAGGCCCCCGCCATGTACGTACGGAGATCATTTAGCCCGTAGGAGTTACGGGGACGGGCATGAGGCTGTCTCTTATACA
>NZ_JAAAHS010000789.1 GCF_009908195.1 Streptomyces boluensis
GCCATGTTCGAGGACGACACCCTCTCCAACTACCTGTTCACCGCCACCGCCCAGGGCTTCTGGCAACCCGAACAACTCGACCTCGTACGCGACTACATCCCCCGCTACTACGAGGCCGCCCTCGCCGTCGCCGCCCGACGCGGCCCCGCCATCGGCGACGCGGCGGGCCGCTGGGCGTTCCCCGGAGTGGCCGTAGCCCCACCCACACTCACCCTCGGCCACACCTGCCTCACCGAGTCCACCCCGTCCCCGTCACTGCGCCGCAAGCTGGTGGACCAACTGGACGACCTGGAACGGGCGTTGAGGGTACGCAATTCAGCCCGTCCTGGGGGCACCTCCCAGCGGTAGCTGGGGGAGTTTGAGGACGAGCGCGCAGCGCGATAGGGGGCAAGGGGCGCAGCCCCAAAGCCG
>NZ_JAAAHS010000008.1 GCF_009908195.1 Streptomyces boluensis
GTGCCGAGCCGGTCGGCCTGCCGCGTGGCCGCCTCCAGGACGTGGTCGAGCAGGCCGGGGAAGAGCGTGCCCAGGTCGTCGCTGCGCAGCCCGCTCATCTTGGCGGTGCCCCGGTAGCACTGCCGGATCACCCCGCTCTCGCGCAGCACCCGGAAGTGGTGCGTGGTGGTCGACTTGGTCACCGGAAGCTCGAAGCTCGAACAGGCCAACTCGTCCTGCTGCTCGGCAAGTTCGCACACGATCCGGAGCCGCATCGGGTCGGAGAGCGCGTGCAGCACGCCCTCCAGACGGATCTCGTCGAGCGCGGGGTGATCCAGGGTCCGGCTGCTGCCCGCACTCTTCGTCTCGGTGGTCACGGCGGCTCTCCTCGGTCGGCCCGGCGGTTGCCCCGGACTGTTTCTGGCTCTGACGGTTTCCGGCCCGGACGGTTCTGGCTCAGACGGTTCCGGAAATCCATTGTACGAGAACCCTCGTAGTTTGACAGGTCTCGTACTACGGTGGGTATCGTACTAAGCGAACGGCCCGCCACCGCGGCGCCGTGCCAGCCCACGAATGGAGTCCGCTGTGAGTGCACTGTTCGAGCCGTACACCCTCCGGTCGGTGACGATCCCCAACCGCGTGTGGATGGCCCCCATGTGCCAGTACTCGGCGGAGGCCTTCGGACCGAACGCCGGCATCGCCAACGACTGGCACTTCGCGCACTACGCGGCCCGCGCCACCGGCGGCACCGGACTCGTCCTCGTCGAGGCCACCGCGGTCACCCCCGAGGGCCGGATCAGCCCCTACGACCTGGGCCTCTGGAACGACGACCAGGCCGCCGCGCTCAGCCGGATCGCCGCGTTCCTCAAGGCCCACGGCACCGTGCCCGGCATCCAGCTCGGGCACGCCGGACGCAAGGCCTCCACCGACCGGCCCTGGAAGGACCGCGGCGCCCCGGTCGGCCCCGACGAGCACGGCTGGCAGCCGGTCGGCCCCAGCCCGGTGGCCCTGCGCGAGGACCACCCGGTCCCCACCGAGCTGACGACCGACCAGATCGACGCGCTCGTGGGCAAGTTCGCGGACGCCGCCCGCCGCGCGCTCACCGCGGGCTTCGAGGTCGTCGAGGTGCACGGCGCGCACGGCTACCTCATCGGCGAGTTCCTCTCCCCGCACTCCAACAAGCGCACCGACCGCTACGGCGGCTCCTTCGAGAACCGCACCCGCTTCGCCCTCGAGGTCGTCGACGCCATCAGGGCGGTGTGGCCCGAGGACAAGCCGCTGTTCTTCCGCGTCTCCGCCACCGACTGGCTGGACGAGGGCGGCTGGACCGCCGACGAGACCGTGCGCTTCGCCCGGCTGCTCAAGGAGCACGGCGTCGACCTGCTCGACGTCTCCACCGGCGGCAACGCGACCGGCGTCACCATCCCCACAGGACCCGGCTACCAGGTGCCGTTCGCCGCCCGCGTCAAGAACGAGACGGACCTGCCGGTCGCCGCCGTCGGCCTGATCACCGAGGCACGGCAGGCGGAGAAGATCCTCGACAACGGCGAGGCGGACGCGATCCTCCTCGGCCGCGAGCTGCTGCGCACCCCGTCGTGGGCCCTGGACGCCGCCCGCGCGCTCGACGCGGACATCCGTGTTCCGTCCCCGTACGCCTGGGCGATCTGACGAGCCGTACACACAGTTCCGCATGTCACCCTCCGAACAAGGGAGTTGACGCCGCTCGCAGCCGGCCCCGTCACGGGCCGGTTTCGGGCGGCGTCACGCGCTCGGCGCCCACACGGCACTCCCACGGGTCCTCGCGCACCCTCCCGCGGGGCCCGACGGACCCGTACGATCTGCGCAATGGACGACATCTTCCCCGCTGAGGCGCTGATCGGTGCGGAACGACGGCTCGCCGCCGCCGTGGTCGCCGTCGACACGCACGCCCTCGACCGGCTGCTGCACCCCCAATTCGTCTCCATCCGCCCCGACGGCCGCAGTCTCGACCGGAGCGAGGAAATAGACGAACTGGTCGCCGGACGCCTCGTGGTGGACCGGCTCGTCCCGGAGGAGACCCTCGCCACCGTCAACGGCCGCGCGGGCATCACCCGACGCACCCTCACCGCCGAGGGCACCGACCACGGCCGCCCCTTCCACGCGCGCGTGCTCTGCACCCGTACATGGGTCCAAGTGCCCGACGGCTGGCTGGCGTTGCTCTCCCGGGTGGGCCCGGCGCCCACCGAGACCTCGCTCGGACCGAAGTGCGGAGTCCGCCTCACCGTGGGCGGTTGACGCAGGGCGCGCCCGGTGCTCATCCCGAGCACCGGGCGCGCGTCACGTCGCGTACGACGGCGTCAGGACGCCGCCTTCGCCAACCGGTCAAGGCCCTCGACGGCCAGCCGGTACCCGTCCGTCCCGAAGCCCACCACGATGCCCGCGGCGGCGGGCGACAGGTACGAGTGGTGGCGGAAGGACTCGCGGTTGTGCACGTTGGAGATGTGCACCTCGATCGCGCGCAGCCCCACGCCCTTGATCGCGTCGTGCATCGCCACCGAGGTGTGCGTGTACGCACCGGCGTTGATCACGGCCCCGATCAGCCGCCCCTCGGCCTGCGCACGGCCCGCCTCGTGGATCCAGTCGATCAACTCGCCCTCGTGGTTGGACTGCCGGCAGTCCGCGGTCAGGCCGAGCCCCCGCGCGGTCTCCTGGCAGAGAGCTTCCACGTCCTTGAGCGTCTGCGCCCCGTAGATGCCCGGCTCACGGGTGCCGAGCAGGTTGAGATTGGGGCCGTTGAGGATCAGTACCGTTGACATGGCCCCAGCGTACGACCGGTGCGGGGGCGGTACGGCGGCGGGCGGTACGGCACGCGCGCGCGGCGCGTAGCGTCGACATATGAACCGAGGCACCCCTTCACCCGCCGCCGCCCCACTGCCCGAGGCCGTGGCCGCGGGGCCCGTCGTCCTGGACGGCGGGATGTCCAACCAGCTGGAGTCCGCCGGCCACGACCTCAGTGACGCGCTCTGGTCCGCACGGCTGCTCGCGGACCGGCCGCAGGCCGTCACCGACGCCCATCTCTCGTACTTCCGCGCGGGCGCGAGCGTCGCGATCACGGCGAGCTACCAGGCGACGTACGAGGGTTTCGCGCGGCACGGCCTCGACCCCGCACGCACGAGCGAACTGCTGCGCCTGAGTGTGGAGTTGGGGCGCGAGGCGGTACGGGGCGCGCGAGCGGCGGGCGTGCGCCGTCCGCTGTGGGTGGCCGCCTCCGCCGGTCCGTACGGGGCGATGCTGGCGGACGGTTCGGAGTACCGCGGCCGGTACGGCCTGAGCGTCGACGCGCTTGAACGCTTCCACCGGCCCCGCCTGGAGACGCTGGCCTCGGCGGGGCCCGACGTACTGGCCCTGGAGACCGTGCCGGACGCGGACGAGGCACGGGCCCTGGTGCGGGCGGTGCGCGGTCTCGGGGTGCCCGCGTGGCTGTCGTACAGCGTGAGCGGGCGGCGGACGCGGGCGGGGCAACCCCTTGAGGAGGCGTTCGCGGTGGCCGCGGAGTGCGACGAGGTGTTCGCCGTGGGCGTCAACTGCTGCACCCCGCAGGACGCCGACGCCGCGGTGGAGATCGCCGCCCGGGTCACCGGGAAGCCCGTCGTCGTCTACCCGAACAGCGGCGAGCAGTGGGACGCCACGGCCCGTGACTGGAGGGGCTCCGCGACGTTCTCGGCGCTACGCGTACGCGCATGGGTGGCGGCGGGCGCCCGCCTTGTGGGCGGGTGCTGCCGGGTCGGGCCCGAGGAGATCGCGGGCGTCGCGCGGGTGCTCGACGGAGAGTGACCGGGCGGGCGGCCGGGGCGGGTGCTCGGCGGCGTGCGCACGGGGCGCGCGCGGTGTGCTGGGGCTCGTCGGAAAGGTGCAGGTCCGGGCGGGTTTCGGGGCCGTTGTCAGTGGCCGGGTGCAGACTGAGGCTTGTCGTGGACAACGAGGTCAACCGACAGTCACCGGAGGTGGTCGGCATGCCGACCGACGTTCTTCTCGCCGTAGGCACCCGCAAGGGGCTCTTTCTCGGTCGCAGGCGCGGCGTCGCCTGGGAGTTCGACGGGCCGCACTTCAACGCGCAGGCCGTGTACTCGGTCGCGATCGACATGAGAGGCGACACCCCTCGGCTGCTCGCGGGCGGGGACAGCGCGCACTGGGGCCCGTCCGTCTTCCACTCGGACGACCTGGGCGCGACCTGGGTCGAACCGGCCAAGGCGGCCGTCAAGTTTCCCAAGGACACGGGCGCTTCGCTGGAGCGGGTCTGGCAGCTGCACCCCTCGGCGGCCGAGCCGGACGTGGTGTACGCGGGCACGGAACCCGCCGCGCTGTACCGCTCGGAGGACCGCGGCGAGAGTTTCGAGCTCGTGCGGCCCCTCTGGGAGCACCCGACCCGCTCCAAGTGGGTGCCGGGCGGCGGCGGGGAGGGCCTGCACACCATCCTCACCGACCCCCGTGACCCGGACGCGGTGACGGTCGCCGTGTCCACGGCCGGGGTGTTTCGTACAAAGGACGGCGGTGCGAGCTGGGCACCCTCCAACTCCGGGGTGTCCGCGGTGTTCCTGCCGGATCCCGACCCTGAGTTCGGGCAGTGCGTGCACAAGGTCGCCCGGGACGCGGCCACTCCGGACCGGCTCTATCTGCAGAACCACTGGGGGGTGTACCGAAGCGACGACGGCGGCGCCCACTGGACCGACATCGGCGGCTCGTTGCCGTCCGACTTCGGTTTCGCCGTGGCCGCCCACCCGCACCGCGGCGACACCGCGTATGTCTTCCCGATCAACGCCGACGCGGACCGCGTCCCCGCCGACCGCCGCTGCCGGGTCTTCCGTACTCAGGACGCGGGCAGCACCTGGGAGCCGCTCTCGCGTGGCCTCCCGGAGACCGATCACTACGGCACGGTGCTGCGGGACGCGCTGTGCACGGACGACGCGGACCCGGCGGGCGTGTACTTCGGCAATCGCAACGGCGAGGTGTACGCGAGCGCGGACGACGGCGACAGCTGGCAACTCCTCACCTCGCACCTGCCGGACGTGCTGTGCGTGCGGGCGGCGGTGATCAGTTGAGGCGTGCCGGGCCACGACCTGGCAGGCCTGCCAGGTCAATGTCTGCCGGGTCAGGGCGGGATCGAGCCATCGGGTGATCAACGGGTGCTTACCACCAGTAGGGTGACGCCCGTGGCTGCACGACCGTTGAACGAAATCGTCGAACCAGGGTGGGCCCGCGCTCTCGCGCCGGTGGCCGACCGCGTCGCCGCGATGGGCGACTTCCTCCGCGCGGAGATCGCCGCGGGCCGCACCTACCTCCCGGCGGGGGCGAACGTGCTGCGCGCGTTCCAACAGCCCTTCGACGAGGTGAAGGTGCTGATCGTGGGGCAGGACCCGTACCCCACACCGGGGCACGCGGTCGGGCTGAGCTTCTCGGTGGCGCCGGAGGTGCGGCCGATACCGGGCAGCCTCATCAACATCTACCGCGAGCTGGGCACCGACCTGGGTGTGCCGCCGCCGAGCAACGGCGACCTGACGCCCTGGACCGGGCAGGGGGTGCTGCTGCTCAACAGGGCGCTCACCACGGCGCCCCGGCGGCCCGCCGCGCACCGCGGCAAGGGCTGGGAAGAGGTCACCGAACAGGCCATCCGTGCCCTTGCCGCGCGGGGTCGTCCGCTGGTGTCCGTGCTGTGGGGCCGCGACGCCCGCAATCTGCGGCCGCTGCTCGGGGACCTTCCGGCGGTCGAGTCGGCGCACCCCTCGCCCATGTCGGCGGACCGCGGCTTCTTCGGCTCGCGGCCCTTCAGCCGGGTCAACGACCTGCTGACCCGGCAGGGTGCACAGGCGGTGGACTGGCGGCTGCCGTGACCTCGCCGTCCTGGGTGCTCGGCGTCGACTCCGGCGGCTCCGGACTGCGTACGGCCCTGGCACCGGCACGCGCCGAGGGAGCCGTCGATGAGGAGCCCGGTGGCGGACTCGCGAGTCTCGACTCGCGCGAGCCCGTGCGGACCGGTGACGACGGGATCGACGCCGGGCACCTGATGGCGCAACTCGCGCCGATGGTCCGGGAGTTGCTCGACCGCGTCGGCGGTGACCGGATCGCCGCCGTGGCCGTGGGCGCCGCGGGCATGGCGACCCTGGGCGACGACCTGCGCCGCCGCCTGCCCGGCGCGTTCGACGAGGCCTTCGGGGTACGGCACCTCGCACTGGCCGCGGACGGTGTGACGGCGTACGCGGGGGCGCTCGGCCAGCGCCCCGGCGCGGTGGTCGCGGCCGGTACCGGAATGATCGCGCTCGGCACCGATCTGCGGACCTGGCGCCGGGCCGACGGCTGGGGGCATCTGCTCGGCGACTGCGGCGGCGGCGCCTGGATCGGGCGGGCCGGTCTGGAGGCCGCGATGCGTGCGCACGACGGCCGCCGCGGCGGCTCGGCCGCGCTCCTGGCCCGTGCCGAGGCCTTCTTCGACGGGCCGGTGACGGAACTGCCGGGCAAGCTCTACCCACGCGCCGACCGGCCCGCGGTACTCGCCTCGTTCGCCCCCGAGGTCGCCGGACTCGCGCCGCACGACCCGGTCGCGGCGGGCATCCTGCGGGACGCCGCGCGGCACATCGCGGAGGCCGCGGCCGCGGTCTGCCCGAGCGGCGCGGAGTGTGAAGTCGGCCTCACCGGCGGCCTGTTCCGGATGGGCGACCCGCTGCTCGCGCCGCTGGCGGAGGAACTCGCCGTACTCCTGCCGTCCGCGCGGGCCGTGGCGGCGGGTGACCCGCTCGACGGGGCTGTGGCGCTCGCGCGGGCGCTCGCGAGCGGTGGCTTGCGGCTGCCGTCCGACGGGCGCCTGCTCCACCTGCCTCCCGAGCCGGCCGCGCGCCCCTGACCAGGCACGGGATCGCCCCGCTTCGAACATTGAAGCGATCTCGACCGTCCAGAATTCGGTAACCGAACGGATAAAAGCGGACGGATACCACTCAGGTGGCACCTGCCCGAACAGGGCGATGCGGGAAACCAGTAGCATGCGGCGCCATGAGCTCCCCCACTGGGCCCGACAACGGCCTGCCCGTACGAATGCCGCGTCCTCGACAGCCTGGTCGGCACCGCCGTCCGGAACCCGCGGTGGCTCCCGAGGGAGCGCCCGCGCTGGTTCTGGCCGTGCCCGGGGCCCCGTCCGCCGCGACGCGCAGCCTCGCCGAAGAGGTCGTGAGCATCGCCCGCTCCGAACTGCCCGGCCTGGACGCGCGGATCGGCTACCTGGACGGCGACGACCGCGAGTACCCCTCGATCCAGGCCGTGCTCGTGCACGCCGCCGAGCAGCGCGCCGCCCGCCACCAGCAGGCGCTCGCCGCCGGCCAGGACGTGGCCGCGCCGCAGGGCCCCGTGGCGGTCGTGGTGCCGCTACTCGCCGGCCCTGACAACGCTCTGATGCGCCACGTGCGCCAGGCCGTCATGGACAGCCGCGTGGCCGCCGAGCTGACCGATGTCCTCGGCCCGCACCCGCTGCTCGCCGAGGCGCTGCACGTCCGCCTGTCGGAGGCGGGTCTCGCCCGCGCCGACCGCGCCCGCCTGTTCACGGTCGCGACGGCCGCCGACGGGATCATCCTCACGACGATAGGCGGCGAGGAGGCCGTGCAGGCGGCCGGGATCACCGGCATGCTGCTCGCCGCGCGCCTCGCCGTGCCGGTGATGGCCGCCGCGCTCGACCAGGAAGGCGCGGTCACGGCCACGGCCGAGCAGCTGCGGTCCTCCGGTTCCGCGCAACTGGCGCTCGTACCGCACCTGATCGGCCCCGAGGTGCCCGAGGGTGTCCTCGACGCGGCCGCGAAGGACGCGGGCTGCGCGTACGCCGAGGCGCTCGGCGCGTACCCCGCGATCGGCAAGCTGGCGCTGTCGCAGTACATGGCCGCGCTCGGGATCACCCCGCCGCAGGCGCAGGGCGCACAGTCGCACTGAGCGGCGCGCGCCGCTCCCCCGTACCCCGTTCGCACGTGCGGGGCGGGACGGGGCGGCGCGGGGCGAGGCGAGGCGAGGCGAGGCGGCTCAGCCGAACACCACGCAGGAGGCCGCGAGGGCGTCGACGCTGCCGCCGCGCCTCGGGATGCCGGTGTCGGGGTCGATGTCGAACCAGGTCACGTCGCCGGAGCGTTCGTTCGCCGCGTACAGGAAGCGGCCCGACGGGTGCAGGGCCAGGTCGCGCGGCCAGTGCCCGCCGCAGTCGACGGTGGTGACCAGGCGCACCCCCGGTCCTCCGTCCGCCTCGGGGGTCACGGCGAGGACGGAGATCACGTCCTGGCCGCGGGTGGCGGTCCACACGAAGCGTCCGTCGGGCGCGACGACGACCTCGGACGGGTAGGCGTCGCCGGACGGTTCGGCGGGCAGTACGGGGACCTCGGCGCCCGGTGTGAGCACGCCCTCGACGGGGTCCCAGTGGCAGACGGTCAGGGTCGGGGCGAGTTCGTTCAGTACGTACACGGTGTCGCCGTCGGGGTGGAAGGCCAGGTGCCGGGGCCCGCTGCCGGGGCGCAGGGCCACCTCGCGGCGCACGTCCAACGTGCCGTCGAGGAGGGCGCAGACGGCGACGGTGTCGGTGCCCAGGTCGACGGTCAGGATCCAGCCGCCGCCCGGTGCGGCAAGCACCTGGTGGGCGTGCGGGCCGTCCTGCCGGTCCGGGTCGGGGCCCGCGCCCCGGTGCTGGAGCACGTGCCCGGCGCGGGGTGCGGCGTCGGCGCCGAGGGGCAGGCAGGAGACGCTGCCGGAGCCGTAGTTGGCGGTCAGGACCTGGCCCGCGACCAGGGCCAGGTGCGTGGGGCCCGAGCCGTGCACGGGGGCGGACGGGGCGAGGAGTTCCGGAACGTCGCCGCGTACGGAGAGAGCGGCGACCGCGCCATCGTCGGTCTCGCTGACCGCGTAGAGGATCTCCCCGCCCGGAGCGAGCGCGAGGTACGAGGGGTCCGTGACGGCGTCAGTGGCGCCCAGCGGGGTCAGCGCGCCGGTCCGTGGATCGAGCGCGGCGGCACGGATGCCGTGGCCTCCGGCGGACGTGAAGGAACCGATGTACGCCCGAGCGCTGGCCACGTGAGAACCCCTTTTTCGGCGGCGGGTGCCTGTCGGCCCGACCGTAGCAGTCGGTCTAGACCAGAAAAGGGGGTTCGGCACACCCGGCCACCGAGGCCGGGTGTGGCTCACGCGCCGCCGGTAAATACGCGTCGGTGGCTCACGCGCCGCCGGTGGGTACCCGTTCCGCTCCGGCCAGGGGCGCGGCGAGGGGTACGGCCATCGCCACGAGGGCCCGCTCCAGACCGTGCAGGTGGGCGAGCGCCGGGTGCGCGGCGGCGTGGCCCGCGGCGGGCTCCGGCTGCCGGGCCGGGCGGCCGCCGCGCGGCGAGGTGAGCGCCTCGACCGCGGCCTCCACCCGCCAGCAGGCGGCGGCGAGCCGCGCATCGTGCGAAGCCTCGGGATCGGCCGCGACGGACGCGAGCCCGCGCACCTCACGCGCGCACTCGTCGAGCAGCGCGAGCACCTGTCGGGCCCTGCCCTTGCGGGCCCGCATCGGGCTGAAGGGGTGCACCAGCGGAGCGAGCGACAGTCGCACCCGCCCCAGAATCGCCTCGAGCTCGGCCACGCGCGGGGCCGGGTCGGCATCCGGGCTGCCGGCGAGCCGCGCGGCGGTCTCGGCCGTGCAGGCGCGCACACAGTGCAGCGCCCGCTCCACCCACGCGTCGGTCACCTTGTGCGTGGTCACCGGCAGCACGAACAGCACGGCAAGGACGGCTCCGAGCGCGCCGACCGCCGTCTCGCTCACCCGCAGGGCGAGCAGTCCGGTGTCGAGCACACCGAGCAGTCCGTACAGCATGCTCGCCATCACCGTCACGGCGAGCATCATCCACGTGTACGAGACGGCGGCGGTGTAGAAGATCGCGAACACGCTCATCGCGATGACCACGGCGGCGATCACTGGCTCGTGATGCAGCGGGACGGCGATGGCCAGGCCGAGCAGCACGCCAAGCACCGTTCCCAGGAACCGCCTGAAACCGCGCACCACGGTCTCGCCGCGCGAGGTCGTGTTGACGAACACCCACCAGGCGGCGCCGACCGCCCAGTACCAGCGCTGATCGGAGAGCACCTGCCCGGCGGCGAGTGCGAAGCCGGCTCCCGCGACTGCCTGTACGGCCTGCCGCGTCGTCATCCGATCGAGCCCGTTGCCCCCTGTGGGGGCGGTGACCACGGCTGGTCCCGGCATCCCGCGCTCGTAGCACCACACCCCGAACCGCACCGCGGACGATGCCAGCAGAGACAGCAGCATGGCCCCGTACAGCTCGGGCAGCTGGCCGGGCACGGCGTGCAGGAACTGGGCCACGAAGAGGGTCATGAAGGCGAAGACGCCGAGCGAGTGGCCGCGCGGCCCCCAACGGCGCGCGTACACCCCCGCTCCCACGACGGCGAGGAACACCGCGTCCAGGGCGAGGGGCGCGTCATGCAGCACGGCTCCGAGCGCGAGCACCGGCAGCCCGACAGCCGGCATCAGCGCGGTGGTCAGCGCCTGCCCACGGACTGTCGCATCCGTCACCGTGAACAGGGCGAGCAGCGCCGTCAGTCCCCCGGTGATGACAGCCACCAGTGAATACCCGGCCGCCCCGCACAACGCCACGGCGAGCCCGATGCCCAGCACGGCCCGGCTCGCGAACCGCAGCCGCATCCGGCCCGGATCCGGCGCCACGAACACCCTCTTCAGCAAGTTGCTCCGCTCGCTCCGCGCACCAGGTGCGCGATCACATGAGTTCCGACATGAGAAAGGCGCCGCGGAGATCCCTGAGGATCCGCAGCGCCATCGACTCGAACATTTCAGCATGAGGGTGACCGATGGTTCAACAGCCTCCATTTCCACTGGGCCAACGGACCAGCTCAGTCGCACCTCACTCAGCCACGGCAGGGCCAACGGACCACCTCACGCGGACACCGGCCCGGGGTGTGCCGATGTGCGGTGCGCGGGGATATTCGCTGGTCGCAGCCGGCCGACGGTGTTCATACTTCCGCAATGGATCCGGTGACTCTTGAGACCGACCGTCTGGTGCTTCGGGCCTTCACACCTGCCGACGTGGATGCGGTGTACGAGGCCTGCCAGGACGAGGACATTCAGTTCTATACGCCGGTGCCGGTGCCGTACCGGCGTGCGGACGCGGAGAAGCGCGTCGGCGAGGAACTGCCCGCGGGCTGGGCCACGGACAAGAACCACACCCTCGGCGCCTTCCGCAGGGACAGTGGCGCCCTGGTCGGCTCGTACTGCCTGTTCGTCATCAGTCCGGGCGTCTACGAACTCGGTTACTGGGCGGTCAAGGAGCAGCGCGGACGCGGGTACTCGGTGGAGGCCGCTCGGGCCCTGTGCGACTGGGGCTGGGCCACCCTCGACATGCACCGCATCGAGTGGTGGGCCATGGCCGGGAACACCGGCTCGCGTGCCGTCGCCGAGAAACTCGGCTTCACCGTCGAAGGCACACTTCGCCGTCGCGGCATCGCCAACGACGGCAAGCCGCACGACTGGTGGGTGGGCGGGCTGCTGAGGCCCTGACGCTCGGACCGCTCCCCCCCCCGGAGTCACCTCGTTTTCACCTCGATGCGCTCTGCGTTTTCACCTCGATGCGCTCTGCGCGACAAGATCCAGTCGTACGTCGACCAAGCCCTCGACCGTCCGCAGCACCCTCGCGATCAGCGGAATGAGGGCGCGGTCGCGGAGTGGGCCTCGGAGAGTGGCGATGCCGTCCTGAACCGTGACGTCGAGGGGGCCGGGAAGCGGTAGCTCGTCGATGACCCGATGGACCTCTTCCTCGATCTCCTCGTCGGAGCGCAAGAACACCTTCAGCAGATCGCCGCGGCTCACCACTCCTTCGAGCATTCCCACCGCATTCACGACCGGCAGTTGCCTGACCGCTTTACGCGCCATGACGCGCGCGGCCTCGGAAAGGGTGGCGTGCGCCCGCACGGTGACGGCGGGGCTCGACATGAGGTCCTCGACGAGGACGGCGGCCGCCTCGACGGCTTCATGGTCCCGCTCGGACAGGCGTGGATCTTCCCGCCGGAACTCCTCGCCGGGGAGCAGGTCGGCTTCCGAGACCAGTCCCACCACGCGGCCCTCCCCCTCCAGTACGGGCAGCGCGCCGACTTTCCACTGCCGCATCAGCTCGACGGCCTCCTTGTACGAGGCTCCACGGCCGACAGCCACCACGGTGTGGGACATCACGTCACTGACGGTGTACCAGTGCGTGAGCATGTGTGACTCCGGGGCGGCGGGTTCGCTCGGCATCGGCTACATCACGCTTCCGCTGTCGTGCGGGGCGTACAGGTCGAGCAGCCGGACGCGCGTCGACTGCAGGCGGTGGGCGAGGATCTGGCCGACCCAGTGGTCGATGGCGAAGCCGAAGGCCAGGTCGGCGTCCATGAGCATGCGTATGTTGCGGGCGTCGAACTCGTAGGTGCGCAGCGGGGTGGTGGCCGTCGCGTGGAGGTGCCACCGGTACGGCTCGTACAGCCACGACCAGCCGACCAGGTCGCCGGGGCCCAGGTTCTCGATGACGGCGGGCCTGCGGCCGGGGTCGCGGTACTCCAGGGAGACCGCGCCGGACCGCACGATCCAGAAGGTGTCCGCGCGGCCGCCCTCGCTGAACAGTCGGGTCTCCTCCGGGTAGTTGACTTCCTGAGCGTGTTCGAGGAGCTGCTTGCGGTAGGCGACGGGGAGGGTGGTGATCGAGGTGGGGATGGCTGAGCGCATGAGAGTCTCCGTTCCTCTTCCTCTTTCAGTCTGCGACGGCGACCGGGGTGCGGCGAGAGGCCGGGCGGCCCACCCGGGCGCCGAGCGGGTCGTCCGGGGGCCGAGCGGCTCATGGCCGGTGCGGCGGTGCGCCTGTGCGACGGTGCGCCTGTGCTGCGGTGTGCCGGATCAGGGGTGGCTCCTCAACTCGGCTGGTACTGGAGGGAGTTGGGCTCAGCTTCCGCCGTGCCGGGCGGTTTCGTCGGCCGACGAGGGCACTGTGATCACCGGGCAGCCGGCTCGGTGCAGCAGGCCGTGCGGAACGGAGCCGAGCCGCATGCCGGTGAACCCTTCACGGCCGCGGCGGCCGACGACGACGGCGAGGGCGTCCTTGGCGGCATCGGCCAGTACGTCGACGGGGTGGCCCCGCCGCAGCTCACGGCTGAGCGGCACGTCAGGGTGGGCGGCGGCCGGTCCGGCGGTCGCGGCGGCCAACTGACCACGGAGGTCCACGACCGCCGCGCGCTCGTCCAGGAATCCGAGCAAGGGCCGCTGCCACGCCCACACGGCGCGCACCTCCGCGCCCCGCGAAGCCGCAGCCGTCAGCGCATGGTCCAGGGCGAGCCCGGCCGCCGCGCTGCCGTCCATGCCGACCACGAGGTACGAGGGCTCCTCCACCCCGTACTCCCCCTCCGGCACCACGGCCACAGGGCAGGCGGCGTGCGCGCTCACCGGCACCGTCGTCGAGTACGCGCTGAGCATTTCCGCGAGGCGGCCGAGCCGACGCGAGCCGAGGACGACGAGGCCCGCCTGCGTGGACCGGCTCACCAGGGCCTGGGCGGGAACGGCCTCCGTGATGAACGTCGCCACGTCGAGGCCCGGTCGGCGTTCACGGACCCGGACCACGGCCTTGTCGAGCAGCTCGTCGCCCAGCTGCCGCAGCTCCTTGTGGTGCGCGGTCTCCACGACGCCGTGCACGTGATGGGCCGCGGGGAGCACCGCGTGGACCAGGTGCAGCGGCACCTGGCGGCGGGCGGCCTCGTCGGTCGCCCAGGCCAGAGCGGCGTCCTGTGGCGCACTGTCGACGCCGAAGACGACCGGCTGGTTTCCGATGGGCGTCATGGTTCCTCCACCCCCCGTCCGGAGCGGCGCCGGCCAACTGCCACGGTCGGCTCTCGTTACTGTCCGCACATGCGGTCGGCTCTTGTCCGCACATTACGTACGGAGGGCTGTGCCGCGGCAGGACCGAGTGGTCCCCATCGTGGCGAGCCGTTCGTCCACGGTGCGCGGAGCGCTGGGACGTTCGGTCCCATATTCCTCCCTGTTCGGCTCCTGTGCTCGGGCTCCCGCTGCTGTGGACTGGACGGGTGGCCACCCGACGCCGAGGCGGCAGAGGGCTTCGCGCCGAGAGCTTCGCGCTGAGGGCTTCGCCACGGCCGCCCCACAACCGCGGCGGCGGCACATCGCCCGAGGAGGTCCGCGCCATGAATCGCCATCTGGCCGCAGGAGTGGACGGTTCACCCGAGAGCCTCGCAGCCGCCGCCTGGGCCGCCGATGAAGCCGTACTGCGCCACCTGCCGCTGCATCTCGTCTACGCGGAGGACTGGCCGCCGATCGGCCGGGAGACGAGCGCGCCCTATCGGGTGGGCGACTTCGAGAGGCAGCAGCGGTGGTCCGAGCAGATGCTCAGCGGGGCCGCGGCCACCGTGCGCGAGCGGCATCCCAGCCTTGCGGTCAGCACCCGGTCCGTCGCGGCACGGGCTCGCGCCACACTGGCCGCGGAGGCGAGCGGGGCCGAGCTGCTTGCCATCGGGTCACGGGGGCTCGGTCGCGTCGCGGGGTTCCTGCTCGGCTCGGTCGGACTGGCGACGATCGGTTCCGCCGAGCGGCCGGTCGTGCTCGTACGCGCCCCCCGGCCGCAGGGCGGGACGCCGTCGCAGAACCGTACGAGCCTCTACCGCGACGTGGTCGTGGGCGTGGACGTCGGCCGGGCCTCCGACGCGCTCCTGGAGTTCGCCTTCGACGTGGCCGCGCACCGCGGCTGCCCGCTCCGCGTCGTACACATCTGGCCGCTGTCGCCGGTGCCCGACACCGACCCGTCGCACGGTGCCGACGGGCGGCCGGTGGTGGCGGAGGTCGAGCACGCGCTCAACGGTCTGCTGGAGCCCTGGCGGCAGAAATACCCGTCGGTGGACGCCGTCGGGCAGGCCCTCGTGGGCTCTCCCGGGGAGCAACTGGCCCACTGCGCCGCCGACGCCGATCTGGTGGTCGTCGGGCGACGCGTGCGGAGCTCCCCGCTGGGGCCGCATATCGGCGCCATCACCCACGCGGTGATCCACCACTCCCCGGTACCGGTGGCAGTGGTCGCTCACGAGTAGAGAGTCAGAGAAGAGAGACGATCATGAAACACACTGCGGAATGGGGCGTCCGGCTCTACATGTCCGAGGAGAACGGGACGACGAAGACCCACGCCGTCCTCAACACCGGCACCAGCACGCTCGACGGCCACGGCACGGCCCAGTGCAACCCCGCGGACAGCGACGTGCCGGAGATCGGCGACGAGTTGTCCGCGAGCCGCGCCCTGCAGGACCTCGGCCGCCGTCTGATGGCCACCGCGTACGACGACATGGAGGCCGTGGGGTCGGCAGGGGCGGACTCCACCCGGCGCGACCGCCGGTGAAGGCATCTACAGAGCGAGGAGAGACGAGGAGAGAACCATGGCCCCGCAACCCTTCACCGTCGCCGACGTGATGACCAAGAAGGTCGTCGCCGTACGGGCAGGCGCCGAGTTCAAGGAGATCGTCGCCACGATGGAGCGGTGGGCGGTGAGCGCCGTTCCGGTGGTCGGGGGAGAGGGCCGCGTGGTCGGCGTCGTCTCCGAGGCGGACCTGCTGCTCAAGGAGGAGTTCCACGACCACCGGCTCGGCCTCGTCGAGCAGATGCGTCACCTCGAAGCGACCACGAAGGCCGGCTCGCGCACCGCCGGAGACCTGATGACCTCGCCCGCGGTCGCCGTCCGGCCCGAGGCGTCCCTGCCACAGGCCGCCCGCCTCATGGCCGCCCACCACGTCAAACGCCTCCCGGTCGTGGACGAGCGCGGCACGGTCCAGGGAATCGTCAGCAGAGTCGACCTTCTCAAGGTGTTCCTCCGCAGCGACGAGGACCTCGCCACCGAGATACGGCACGGCATCGTCGACCGCTGGTTCCCGCTCTCCCGGAACCGGGTCGACGTCCGCGTCACGGACGGCGTCGTGACCCTGTCCGGCGATGTCCGCGACGGCTCACTCATCCCCCTCGCCGCCCGCCTGGCCCAGGCCGTCGAGGGCGTGGTGGACGTACGGTCCGAGCTCTCGGCGCGAGCCCGGACGTAGCCGTGTCCCGGCCCTCCCGTGGTCGAAGGAGCCGGACGAGCCTGAGAACCGGGGCCGGTCCAGCGCACGAGAGAGGTGACCGGCGATGAGACACCGCAGCGTCGCGGACCTGATGACGCCCATGGCGGTCAGCGTCGCGCCCGAGACGACGTTCAAGGAGATCGCGCGGCTTCTGGACGAGTACGACATCACCGCGGTGCCCGTCGTGGACGAGGCCTACCGGCCGCTGGGCGTCGTCTCCGAGGCCGATCTGGTACGCCGCCGACTCCACGGGGCCGGGGCGGACACGGCGGCCGCGCTGATGTCGAGCCCGGCCGTGGTCGCCCACCCGCAGTGGAGTGTGGTGCGGGCGGCCCGTGTGATGGACCGGGAGAAGGTCAAGCGCCTGCCCGTCGTCGACGGAACGGGCGTCCTCATCGGCGTGCTCAGCCGCAGCGACCTGGTCCAGCTGTTTCTCCGCCGCGACCGGGCGATCCAGGAGGAGATCGTCGAGGACGTGATCACCCGCACGCTGCGGCTGAGCCCCTCGGCCCTCACTGTGGAGGTGATGGACGGCCGGGTCACGCTCAGCGGCACGGTGCGGGACCCCGACGTCGTGCCGGTGCTGCTGCGGCTCTGCGACAGCGTCGACGGCGTCGTGACGGTCGTCGACCGGACCCGGCGCGAGGACGTCCCGACAGGAAAGTGACGATCATGGATATGCAGCGCGCGCCCCGCTCCCCGGTGGCGCTGACCGCAGAACTCGACGAACCGCTGTCCCGCTGGCTGTGGCTGGTCAAGTGGCTCCTGGTGATCCCGCACTGGATCGTGCTGTTCTTCCTGTGGATCGCCTTCCTCCTCACCACGGTGATCGCGTTCTTCGCCATCCTGTTCACCGAGCGCTACCCACAGGCCCTCTTCGACTTCAACCTCGGCGTGCTCCGCTGGTCCTGGCGCGTCTCGTACTACTCGTACAGCGCACTCGGCACCGACCGGTACCCGCCCTTCAGCCTGGGCGCCGAGCCCGGCTATCCCGCGCGGCTCGACATCGCCCGGCCTGAACGGCTCTCCCGCGGGCTCGTCCTGGTCAAGTGGTGGCTGCTCGCCATCCCCCACTACCTGATCCTCGCGTTCTTCGCGGGCGGCATGCGCGCCGGGCTGTGGAGCATCGGCCTGATCTCGCTGCTCTCCCTGTTCGCCGGGGTCGCGGTGCTGTTCACCGGCCGGTATCCGCGTGACCTGTTCGTGCTGATCGTCGGCCTGAACCGGTGGGTCTTCCGGGTCGTCGTGTACGCGTTCCTGATGACGGACGTCTACCCGCCCTTCCGGCTCGACCAGGGCGGCGCGGAGTCTGTGCCGGGCGAGGGGCGTTGACGGCGCCGGTACGCCGTTCGGCGTCCGTGCGGCGGGACGGCGGTTCCGCGCCGGTCGGCAACTCCCGTACGGCGACGGCGAGTTCGCGACGGTCCCGGTGCCGGGCGCATGGCCTGCGGGGTGCTCACCCATCACCGCTTCCGGAACCGCTGTCCCGCCGGAGCCTGCCGGACCAGATCGGCTCCACCTGCTCCCACTCGTGCGCCCACGCCGCGAGGCGTCGGCCTTCGGTGCGCCGGCGGGCGAGGTGCAGGGCGCCTGCACCCGAGGCGACGACCGCGCCTGCCGCCGTGATGCCGCCCGCGAAACTCACGAGGACCAACTCGCCGGTGTTACCCGGCGGTCGGGCAGGCGTGCCGTCGTCGTTCACCCAGACGGTCACCGTGCGTCCCTTCGGTGTCCGCGGCGGGACGTCGACCGTGCCGGAGCGGCGGTTGTTGTCGGGGTACTCCCACACCGCCGCCGCGACGGACTCGCTCCGGGCGCCCCGCCAGGCCTCGACAGCGGTGTTGGACGCGTTCGCGGTCGTGGTCGCATCCACCCGGTGGAGGTGCCCGGCGCGCTCGCGGTCCGCCCGGCCCCCGGCGTCCCAGAGGAGCCCCGCGGCGACGACACCGCACACCACCGCGACCGTCAGGAGGAACCGCACCACACCGCGACCGAGAGGTCCAGCCCAGGACCCGGTCCGGCCCGACGGCTCGTGATCGCTCATGTCGTACCTCCGGTGCGTGGCGGCGTCCACCTGGCGCCGCAGAGCCCTTCAGGCGAACGGGCCGCGAGGCCGGGCGTCCGCGCGGTCACGGCGCGGCCGAGACGATCTGCACCGGGCAGTGCGCGTGGTGGAGCAGGGCGTGGGCGACCCTGCCGAGGGACGGGCCGACGCCGAGCAGGCGGCGCCCTCGGCCCATCACGATCAGGTCGGTGTGGCCGCTCGCCTCGATCAGGATTCCCGGAGTGCTGCTGCCCGCCTCGACGTGGTGCGTGACGTTCAGGTGCGGGTAGCGCTCAACGACGCCTGCGGCGAGGTCCTTCACCTCATCGGTGCGGAGCCGCACGAGCGCATCGAGGTCGTCGAGCATCGTCACGACGCTGCCGACGTAGGTGCGGACGTTCCACACGCTGACGAGCCGCAGGGTCGCCTTACGCGCATCGGCCTCCGCCGCGGCGACGAGCAGCCATTCCAGGTCCCCGGCCTCGTGCACGGCCGCGGTCACCACACCGGTGTCGGGGCGCTCGCTCTCCCCGCGTACGACGATCACGGGTACCTGCGTACGGGCCGCGACGCCCAGGCCGACCGAGCCGAGCAGGAGTGCGGGGAAGCCCCCGAGCCCTCTGCCGCCGACCACGATCGTCCCGGTGTCGCCTGCCTCCGTACGGAGGGCGCCGACCGGTATGTCACCGCTCAGTCCCGCGGCGACGGCGAGATCCGGGAAGCGTTCCCGGACGGCGCTCGCCGTCTCGGTGAGCAGGTCCCGGCCCGCGTCGCGGAGCAGCTCGATCGTGTCGGCGTCGGTCCAGGTGGCTCGGCGGACCGAGTCGGCGGCGTGCACGAGGTGCAGGGAGCGGCCTCGGAGGTCGGCCTCGGCTGCTGCCCAGAGCGCGGCCGTTCGGGCGGACGCGGAGCCGTCCACGCCTGCGACGATGTCGCCGAGTTCCGGACGCACGGGGATCTCGCTGTCCATGGCTCCTCCTCCGGTCCCCGTCCCGCGGGCTCCGTACGTGTCCCGTACGTGTCCCGTGTGCCGTACCTGTGCCGTACGTGTCCCGTACCGGTGCCGCACCTGTGCCAGGGACGCCACTTCTCACGCTGGCACCTCGGAGCGCACCCGAGGATGGGCCGATCGGTCCCGATCGCGACCCTGCCCGGCCCCTCCTGGCCAGGGCCTGCGCGAAGGAGTCTGAAACCCGGGGCCCTTGAGTGTCCGGACGCACCCGGCACCACTGAGGAGGCAGGCCATGACAGCCCAGGTCACCGTCGGGATCGACGGCTCGGAGGAAAGCCTCGCCGCGTCCCGTTGGGCGGCGCGGGAGGCGGCGCTGCGCGAGGTTCCGCTGCGCCTTGTACATGTCGAGGGGTGGCCGACCACACCGCAGGCCGCGGCCCCGGACGGCCGCACCGAGTCGGACCGCTCCGCGGCCCTGCTGCACGACACGGCCGAGCAGGCGCGCAAGGAGCACCCCGGCCTGGAGGTGTTCACCGGCCAGGCACTCGGCAGGCCCGGGGAGGAACTGACGGCCATGGCGGACGAGTCCGACCTCACGGTGCTCGGTTCGCGCGGCCTGGGCGGAGTTCGGGGCTTCCTTCTTGGCTCGGTCTCCCTCCAGGTCGCGGGCTCGGCGCGGCAGCCGGTCGTCCTGGTGCGCGCGGACAGTAAGCCCAGGGACAAGCACCGCGGCGAGATCCTCGTGGGCATCGACCTGGACCGCTCATGCGACGCCCTGCTCGCTTTCGCCTTCGCCGAGGCCGCCCGCGGCGGCGGTCAGTCGCTGCGCTTCCTGACCTGCTGGACCCTGCCGCCCTCCTACGGCCAGGCCGCTCTGATCGATCCGGAGCTTGTCCAGGACATGGGCGAGCCGCACGTCAAGGGCATGCGCGACCTCCTCGAACCGTGGCGGAGCCGCTACCCGGAGGTCGACGCGCAGGCCGAGGCACGGCTCGGCAGCCCCGGCTCTCAACTGGTCGAGGCGTCCGACACGGCGGCATTCGTCGTCGTGGGGCGCCGCACCCGTCCCTCCCCCCTCGGCCCGCACCTCGGCCACGCGGCTCACGCCGTCATCCATCACAGCCCTGTGCCGGTCGCCGTGGTGCCGTGCCGCTGAAGCGAACCGGGCCGACAGTTCGCCGACAGCGACAGTTCGGGGTCAGGAGCATGAAACGTACGGGGAGCACGCACGGGGAGCACGTACGTGGAGCACGAAACGCACAGGCCAGAGCACCGCCCACCAAATCAAGGCCGCGACCCACATCCGCGACCCACATCAGGGCCGCGACGCCGGCACGCCAGGAGCGCCCTCCACGAGAACGCGCCGCCCGGTCACCCGACGGGGCGTCAGCAGGACAACGGTGTCCCGGTCCCCGCCGGCCCAGGGGGTCGAGTGCACGGACCGGCGGAACTCCTCGGCGGCGGCCCGGTCCTGCACCGTACGTGCGGGGCCACCGACGAGAACGCTCCAGCCCTGGCTGAACGCCTGATCCGCGCAGTCCTCCTCGAAGGCGATCGTCTCGCCGGCCTCCGCGGCCCGCGCCAGCGGTGCGTCCGCCGCGGTCAGCATCAGGATCTTTCCGTTCACGACCTGGTAGTTGACGGGAAAGATCTCCGGTCCGTCCCGACCGGTGACCGCGACGCGGCCGACTCCGTGATCGCTGAGGAGCGCCCAGCACTCCGCCTCGTCGACCTCGTCCATCCAGGTGTGTACCCCGGACCGGCCGCTGCCGGCGGGGAGGTCGCTCACGTACCCCATCAGGTCCTGGACCGTGGTCTCGAGGCCGTTCGCCAGGCGGACCAGAAATGCCGTTCCGGGCATGGGCAGTTGCTCCTCCAACCGCTCGATGTATCCCGGCGTGGATCCCGTCCGCGCGGCGACCTCCTCCGCGGACAGGCCGAGTTCGGTGCGCCGGGCCGCGACGCGGCGGCCGAGATCGCTCATGTGACGCGGGTCGGTGACGGGGGTCATCACAACTCTCCCTCCGAAGATGCCGTAGGCGCAGGGTGATGCTGGGGTACTACGGCGACCGGGCACGATGCGTGGTGAAGGGCCCGGTGGGCGATCCGGCCGAGTTCCAGACCGACGGGGCGTCGGGTGCGGCGCGCGCCGAGAACGAGCAGGTCGGCAGCGGCGGAGCGGTCCGTGAGCACCTTGCGGGCGGTGCCCTCGACGATGGATCTGCGCAGGCGGACCTGCGGGTACTCGCTCACCGCCGCCCCCAGCGCCTTGTCGAGG
Source organism: Streptomyces boluensis (assembly GCF_009908195.1). Lineage (GTDB taxonomy): Bacteria > Actinomycetota > Actinomycetes > Streptomycetales > Streptomycetaceae > Streptomyces > Streptomyces boluensis. The sequence continues at coordinate 21,379 of NZ_JAAAHS010000008.1, forward strand.
GTCTCCGAGGCCCGCTCCTCGAAGTACACGAGGCTCTCCCCGGTCAGGAGCGGATGGTCGAGCGGATCGTGGGCGGCCCGTCGCCAGGTGCGTACGACAACGAGCTCCGCGCCCCGGACCGCCGCCTCGCCGAAGGCGTACCGCACGGCCGGCGAGTCGACGTCGTGGTCGCCGATGCCCAGGAGGATGCGTCGATGGCGTGCTCCCAGCGCGAACTCGTCCCCGCGGACCACGACGACCGGACCATGGGCACGGGCCGCCACCACGAGGCCGACGGAGCCGAGCAGAAGATCGGTGAGACCTCCCCGCCCGCGCGCCCCCACGACCAGGACCGTGGCTTGCTGCCCCTCTCTGATCAGGGCGGTGATCGCGTCCTCGGCGAGGACTTCTCCCGTGACCGGGAGACCGGGTGCGAGGAGGCGGGCGCGTTCCAGCGCCGAGCCGAGGATGTTCTCGGCCATGACCTGGCCGGCGGGCCGGTCGCTGCTCGAGGCCGGCACGGCCCCCTCGTACCGCTCCCAGAGCGAGGCGTGCACGATACGCAACGGCCTGCCGTGCCGTTCTGCCTCCGCCACGGCCCAGTCCAGGGCCGTGCGGCCGGCTTCGGAGCCGTCGACGCCCACCAGTACGGGCGAGTCCATCGTCGCCACCGCCTTCCGTGTGCGAGGTGGCCCACTGCCACGCTCGCACCGGCCACGGCGCCCGGACCAGGGCCGGTCGGTCCCGGCCCCGGCCCGGCCGGGTCCTCCTCCCCCGCCGACCATGGGTCGGACCTCCACCACTGGGCCGCCCGCCCGGGAAACCGGGCCACCCGTACGGGAACCCGGGCCACCCCGTCCGGGAAGGGGACCGTTCGGCACTGCTGCCGGCCTTGGTCCACGCAGCACAGTGGGAAGCACAGGACGCCTCGGCCTCTGGAGGAGAGCGTCATGCGGCACCGCAGGATCAGTGAGCTGATGACCCGTGACGTGGTGAGCGTCCGCGGCGACGTCCCCTTCAAGGAGATCGTCCGGGTGCTTCGGCAGCACCGGATCACCGCGGCGCCGGTGGTGGACGGCGAGAACCGGGTGATCGGCGTCGTGTCCGAAGGAGACCTGCTGCGCAAGACCACCGACCGGAGCGCCGCACCGGCCGACATCCCCGCCGTGCCGGGAGTCGAGGCGTGGGAACGGGCGAAGGCGGAGGGAACGCGCGCCGAGGAACTGATGTCAGCGCCCGCCGTGTGCGCCCGCTCCGGCTGGAGCATCGCGGAAGCCGCGCGCCTGATGGAGGTTCAGGGCGTCAAACGACTGCCCGTCGTGGACGAGGAGGACCGGCTCGTCGGCATCGTCAGCCGCCGCGACCTGCTCGGAATCTTTCTCCGCGAGGACGAGGACATCTCCCGCGAGATCACCGAGGACGTCCTCGACGCGACGCTCGGCCTGGACCCGCGCACCCTGTCCGTCGCGGTGCACGACGGCCGGGTGGAGATCGGCGGCCGGGCCCCGTACCGGACCATCCCGGCGATCGAGCGGATGTGCTCGACGGTCGACGGTGTGGTCTCGGTGTCCTACCGATGGCTCACGGACTCCCCGGACTGACCGCCCCTCACCGGCCCTCCGAGGGCGGCGCGTTCCATGCGCGCCATCGCCTTCGCAGCCTCCAAGCGCACGAGTACGACGCCCCGCCGGGCGCCCACCGCGCCACAGGAGAGGGCGAGCCCGGCGCGGCGCCAGCCGTCACACCCGGATTCCGCGTTGGGCCAGGTACCGGATCGGGTTGATGTCGGAGCCGTAGCCGCGCCGGGCGCGGATCTCCAGGTGCAGGTGGGGCCCGGTGGAGCGGCCGGTGTTGCCGCTGTTGCCGATGCGGCGCCCGGCGTACACGCGCATGCCGGGCCGGACGGCGATGCGGGACAGGTGGGCGTAGAGGACGTAGCGGCCGTCGCGCATCCGGATCGTCACGGCCTTGCCGTACGCCCCGGACCAGCGGGCCAGGACGACGACCCCGGCGCCGACCGCCCAGACCGGGGTGCCATGCGGGACGGCCAGGTCGACGCCGGTGTGGTAGCCGGCGAGCCAGTTGCCGCGCACGCGGTAGCCGGTGGTGATGCGGTAGCGCCGGGTCAGCGGGCGGGCCCAGGGGCGGGTCGGGGCACCGACGCCGCGGCCCGCCTCGGGTCCTGCGGCAGAGGTACCGGGGACGTCGGGGGCGTCGGGGCAGAGCACGCGGTCGTCCGCGGCCGTCCGCCCTTCGGGACCACCCGTCCAGGACCACGGTCCGGTCGGGACGGCCTCCCGCGCCCAGGCCGACGCCTGCTCGGGCGACCACAGCGTGCCGTCGTTCGGCGCGAGCGCGCCCCGCCCGGTCCCGGCACAGGCACCCCCGGCTCCCTCGACACCTTCGACGACGTCGGCCGGGTCGGGCAGGTCGAGGTCGCTCAGGTCGAACTGCGCCTCGTCGACCATGGCGAGCAGGTCCTCGTACTCCTGGTCGTAGTACGCCGTGCACGCGCCGGTCAGGTCCGCGGGGGCGCGCAGGGCGCTCTCCGGGACCGGCATCCGGAAGCCCAGTGCCCCGGCGCCGAGCAGGCCCGCCGCCAGGCCGAGGGCGCGCCGGCGGCTCGCGGGCGGCGCCCCGGAGTCCGGGGCCGTGCTGTGGTCGCTCACTTCGTTACCCATACGAACGAGGACACGGCGAACCCCGGCCTCAGTGCACGCCGACCGCCGCCGTCCGGAGGACCCGGCCGCCCGGCCGCGCGTGCGCTGACAGACCGGAAATGTCCAGCAGTTGGTCCACGCTTGCGCCGCAGATGCGCACCATTGGTACATTCACGGCGGAACATCGCGGACGTACGGCCGCATGTGGCTCAAGCTCGGGCGGCAGCTCGTACGGGCGCAAGGAGAACCGTGGGCGCAGCGCGTCCACGGCTGGCAGGAGGCCGACAGATCATGGCTGTGGACGCGCTCGACACCCGCATTCTGCGGCTGCTGCTCGAACAACCCCGGACCAGCGTGCGCGAGTACGCCCGGATCCTCGGCATCGCGCGGGGCACTCTGCAGGCCCGGCTCGACCGGCTCGAGCGGGACGGTGTGATCACCGGTTCGGGTCCTGACCTCTCCCCTGCCGCGCTGGGGCATCCGGTGCTCGCGTTCGTCCATGTCGAGGTCACCCAGGGGCACTTGGACGAGGTGGGGGACGCACTCGCGGCCGTGCCCGAGATCATCGAGGCGTTCTCCATCACCGGCGGCGGCGACCTCCTGACCCGGGTCGCGGCGCGGGACAACGCCCACCTGGAGGACGTCATCCAGCACCTCATCCAGGTGCCCGGCGTGGTCCGCACCCGCACCGAGGTGGCCCTGCGCGAGCGCGTCGCGTACCGCTTGCTGCCGCTGGTGGAGTCGGTGGGCGCGGCCGCCGACGCGAAGGACCGCCGCCGCCAGGCCGCGTCTGACATCCGCTAGACGCCTCCGCGCGCACGCCCCGTACGCCCGTACGCCCCCGAAAAGCGCTGTCCGCCCCCGCCTTGGCATCCTGGACGGCATGAGCATCTCGAGCAGCGCGGACGGTCTCGCGCGTACCGCCGTCGTCTTCGATCTGGACGGCACGCTGGTGGACAGCGAGCCGAATTACTTCGAGGCCGGGCGGCAGCTTCTCGCCGGTGTGGGCGTCACCGACTTCGACTGGCAGGAGCACGAGCGGTACGTCGGCATCAGTACGGCGGAGACGCTGGCGATCTGGCGGGAGAAGTACGGTCTGGCCACGCCGTTGGACGAGTTGCTGGACGAGAAGAACCGCCGCTATCTGGAGCTGGCCGAGGCCGGGACGCACGCGTATCCGCAGATGCGCGCGTTCGTCGAGCGGCTGCACGCGCGCGGGGTGCCGATGGCGGTGGCGTCCGGTTCGTCGCGCGCCGCGATCGACGCGATACTGCGGGGCACGGGCCTCGACGCGCTGCTGACCACGCTGGTGTCGGCGGAGGAGGTGCCGCAGGGCAAGCCGGAACCCGATGTGTTCCTGGAGGCGGCCCGTCGGCTCGGGGTCGAACCGGCCGACTGTGTCGTCCTGGAGGACGCGGCCCCCGGCGCGGTCGCCGCGTACAAGGCGGGGATGCGCTGCATCGCGATCCCGTATGTCGCCGCGACCGCCGACGACCCCGCCTTCGCTACGGCGGGGCTCGTCTTCCGGGGCGGACAGCGGGAGTTCACAGCCGCGGCCGCCTACGACTGGCTGGCCGCCTCACGTCCGGCGGACTGAGCGGAGGATCCGGCGGACTGAGCGGAGGATCCGGAGAGCTGAGCAGAAGCTCGGTCGGATCTGTCGGCCGGGATCAGGCAGGGCGGGAAACGCGGCTCGACGACCGGCCGCAGCACGCGGCGCACGGGTGCGCTGGACAGCAGCACGGTCACGGCCACGCCGAACAGCGCGAGCAGTGGCACCGCAGCGGCGCCGAGCCGGCCGACCAGTTCGTACAGGCCGTACGCCTGACCCGCCTGCACGAGCAGCCCGTGCACCAGGAACGGGAACATGGTGACCGCGCCGAGTGCGGTGAACCACGTGCGGCGGGCGGGGACCAGCGCGAGGAACGCGACGACCAGGGCCGCCGCGACCGCGAAGAGGACGAGCCGGATCCCGAGGTACTCCAGCGAACCGGTCTGCAGCTCGGTGTGGTTGGCGCGCATGTAGAACCAGTTGGCGTTGAGGTCCGGCGCGAGGACGTACGCGACCCCGAGCGCCGTGAGCAGCGCGGGCAGCGCGCAGCGGCGTACGGCGGGGGTGCGAAGCCGGTGGAAGTGCTCGGGGCGCAACTGGAGTCCGAGGACGAACCAGGGCAGGAACATCAGGACGCGGGGCAGCGCGAGTTCGTAACCCATGGTGGTGAGCCCGGCGGCGAGCGAGACGACCACGGACACGGCGACCGGGTACCGCACGGCGCGCCACAGCGGTGCGGTGATCCGCCACAGGAAGAGCGCGACGAGGAACCACAGCAGGTACGTGGGCTCGGTGGGCGTGAGCGCGAACGGGGCGCCGGTGACGTGCGTGCCGAGTGCCTTGTAGGCCACGTTGAAGAACAGGTACGGCGCGAGCACCCGGGCGAGGAGGGCGCGGACCTGTGGGCCGGTGCCGGTGAAGCCGCGCGAGAAGACGCCGCACAGCAGGACGAAGGCGGGCATGTGGAACAGGTAGACGACGGAGTAGGCGGCCTTGGCGGTCTCCATGTCCCGTACGAGTACACCCCAGTTGTGGCCGATGACCACGAGGACGACGAGCAGGAACTTGGCGTTGTCGAAGAACGGGTCGCGCCCCTCCGACGGCGGGCGCGCCCGGGCCTGGGTGAGATGGCGACGCAGCGGGTCGAGCGTGGCGGAGAGGGTCACGGGTGACAGCTTCCTGACATGAGGGGGTGACGTCGTGGGGGCTTGCCTTGGGCCTGCCTCTCTGTGAACGAGAGAGGTGCGGCGTGGTCCCGGAGGCGCTGCGGGACGGGCGGTCCCGGACGTGCGGAGAGCCGTGCCACAGGGGTGCGGCACGGCTCTCGCCCGACGGACCGCACGGTCGACGGGCCTTCGGGGGTGCGGCTCAGAAGGAGAAGACCTCGCCGGTGGCGGCTTCGGCCTCGCAGGCGTTGGCGAAGGTCTTCCACTGGTGCACGTTGCGCCCGTTCCAGTAGCCGTACTTGTGCACGGTCACCGGCTTGTACTGCTTCGTACAGACGTGGTTCGGGGTCTTGTTCAGCTTGTGGATGTTGCCGTCGACCTCACTCAGCAGCCCGCAGGCGGCCTGCGAGAACGGGTGCGTGCCGCCGGGCGGGGCGCAGGTGAGGAGGGCGAAGGACGCGTCGGACGGGACCGAGCGGTACTCGCCGGGGTGCTTCATGAGGGTCAGCTTCGCGGCGGGCTTGTCCGGCGTGGGCGCGGTGGTGGCCGCGGCGGCGGGCTGCGCGCCCAGGGCGATCGCACAGAGCGCGGCGGCAAGGCCCACGCGAGTGCGGAAGATTCGAGCTGTCATAAGTCATACGTGTAGCCCGTCAAACGTGAAGATTCCGTGACCGTCACCCGCCTGGCCCGCGCCGTCCGTGTCGCACGGCGGGCGGCCGCGGGACCCGTCAGTCAGGCCGAACCGAGCGCCAGATTCGGTCAGGCAGCACGCGGGCCGCTTCGTCCAGGTCGAGGTCGTACGTACTGGACAGCCAGCGGCGCGCGGCCTCCTCGACCGGGCCCATCACGAGGACTTCGAGCACCGGCGTGGACAGCGGTTCGATCCGGCCGGCCTCGATGTGCGGACCGAGCCAGGCGGCGACGGCCCCGTACCGCTCCGCCTTGAACGCCCTGATCTCCTCGGCGTGCGCGGCGAGATGGCCCGAGTACGCGGAGGCGTGCAGGAAAAGCGCGACATCGCGGTGTTCCACGGTGAACCGCAGGTACGCGTGCACGAGCGCGCGGATTCCGGTGCGCGGTGTGCGGGCGTGGCTGAGCGCGTCGAGCATGCTGTCGCAGAGCTGGCCGAGGCAGCGGAGGTAGAGGTGGGCGGCGAGCCCGTCGAAGCTGCCGAAGTGGTGGTAGAGGCTGCCGAGGCTGACTCCGCCGGCCTCGGTGACTGCCGTGACGGTGAAGCCCTGTTGGCCGGATTCGGCGAACACCCGGAGCGCCGCTGTCAGCGCCCGGTCGACGGTGGCGGCGCCGCGCCGCTGCTTCACGTCGGCTTCCTGGCGGCCCCGCTCCGCCGACCTGGCCGGCCACACGGCACTCGGCGCCCCGCCAGGGAACGGATCCGCTCCCCGGCGGGGCCCCTGAGCCCCCGCGTCTGCGGCGAACCGCAGCGCCCCGGCCCGCTGAGGCAAGCAGTGACACAGCCACGCTCGCGCACATCCACGTACAGCAGATCAGACACGAACGCCCTCCGTACTGCGCTCCGTTGCCCCGAAGCCGGTACTTTCCCCCAGGCGACCGCCGGTCACCCCGATTCCCCCGAACCGCCGACGGCCTTCAGGAAGTATGGCCGCGCGGCCGGCCGAATGGAACAGGTTTCTAGAGAAATCTTTTAGAACGGGGCGGGGTGCTGCAGCGGCCGCCTGTTGCGTTCGTCGGAGTTCTCGGCCCCATCTCCTACTGATTCGACGTGTGCCAAAATAGGCGCATTCCGAATGCGAAAGTGGTCCCGACCGAAGCCGTGGCTCCCTGCTGACCTCCGAGCGGCGCGGCACCTGGGTCTACTACCGGGTCGAACCGTCCGTGCTCGCCGCGTTTGGTCAGTTGCTCTCGCCCGCGGCGGCCGCGAGCAACTGACCGCCCCCGCCCGCCCCTTGTACCGCCGAAGGACCACCTGCTCGTCGCCCGTTCCGTCGCCCTGTTCGCTGTCGCCGCGCTGTTCGAGATCGGCGGGGCCTGGCTCGTGTGGCAGGGGGTACGCGAGCACAAGGGCTGGATCTGGATCGGCGCGGGCGTCATCGCGCTCGGCCTGTACGGGGTCGTCGCCACGCTCCAGTCCGACGACAACTTCGGCCGCATCCTCGCCGCGTACGGTGGTGTCTTCGTGGCCGGGTCGATCGCCTGGGGCATGGTCGCTGACGGCTACCGGCCCGACCGTTTCGACGTCATCGGCGCACTCTTCTGCCTCGCCGGGATGGCGGTCATCATGTACGCGCCGCGCGGGCACTGAGGTCGACACGCATTGGGCCGTCGACGCGGTGCCCGACCTCATGTGCCCCGGCCTCGGGCCGGTCGCCGGTACGCGCGTGCGTCGCCGGGCTGTTCGGGAGTGGCCTCCACACCACCACGTGCAGCCCGGTCAACTCCCGCCGCCCCTGCGCCTGTATGCAACGTCCACACCGCCGCCCGGTGTCTGACGGCGACCTCGCCCACGTACCAGACGGCGCCCCGCACCGTCGGCTCGTCCAGGGCCGCCGCCAACTTCTCGCCCGTGCCGTACCGCCCGATCAGCAGCTCGGCGAGCGGGGTCAGCGACTCGGGGGTGAAGTCCCAGGCCCTCGGGTCGTCCCCTGTCGCCGCGGCCCACGTGCCGAACTCCGTGCTGCGGGCGTCGAGCCAGCGCGCAAGCCATGGGTGGCGCTCCTCCGGCTCCCACGGGTCGAGGCCGGGCGTCGCCACCTTGACCGGCTTCCACGCCGGGTCCGTGTCCCGGCGGGCGGCGACCGCCTCCAGGAGACGGCCCGCCGCTTCGCCGAACACCTCGAAGTCACCCCGCTCCTGCGCGGCGATGATCAGGCGCAGCGGATCCAGGTGCGCCTGGCCCAGCTCCGCGTCGGGCCGGACGACGGGGTGGCCCTCGGCGGTCCAACCCCAGCTGCCGCCACCGATGTTCATCAGCGCCTCGCCCAGATACGCCATCGCGCCCTGGAGGAAGTCACGGGACTCGTCCGTACCTTCCGGTGCGTACGTGAAGACGATGGCCTCTTCGAGTACGCGGAGGGATTCGACCGTCAGGTCCAGGGTGAAGTGCTCGGGCGTGTGCCAGATCTCCAGGCGCATCACCAGGGCCGGCACGTCGGCCACCCAGGCGGCCAGGTCGTCGGGTGCCGCCTGGCCCGGCTCGGCGTCGTTCTCCTCCGGTGTCCCTAGCTCCCGAACCACACTTCCTCCAGGTCGAATCGGGCCGACGACGTGCGCCGGACGTGGAACACGGACACCTTCAGGCGGGAGTCGGCCGCGGGGTGCGTCTCGCCGCCGAGGGCGATCGATCCGAGTGAAGGCCAGTCGCGTTCCGACGGCTCGTCGTCGAGGTCGAAGCCCTCTTCCGCCGCTGTCTCGCGGTCCACGCCGAGGGCGTTCAGGATCACCTCCGGGTCGCCGACGATGTCCCAGTCGTCGTCGCAGTCCCAGCCACCGGCGACGAGTTCCTCGCCGCCCGGCAGGATCACCACGTCCTCCAGGTAGCTGTTGCCGTAGTCCATGTCCACGGATCCGACGATGCGCGCCTCCGGGTACCGGGCGCGCTGCCGGTCGGTCTCGTTGGTCAGTGCGTTGGTCAACAGGTCGCTGCCGAGGGCCGGTTCGACGATGTGCACCACGTTCCCCCAGCAGCCGACCAAGACCCGGTCCAGGTCCGAGCGCACCTCCACTTCCGGTGCGTCCCACAGGGAGACGGCCGGCAGCTCCTCGATGACCCCCTCGACGGTGCCGAGCTCCTCCACGATCCGGCGGGCCCGCACCGGGTCGTGCGGGGTGAGCGACGGGCCGTCCGGTCCGCCCTTCGGCGTGGGTGAATCCGGTGTGGAGAACGGCGGGAAGAGCAGGGTCAGGACGGCCCTGCTGCCCCACTTGGGCCGCACCTCCTGGCTGCCGTCGAGCTCTTCCTCGTCGTCGTCCGCCGTTGTCCCCGTGGCCCCGCCCGTCGCGTCGTCGCCGCCGCGGCGCCGCTTGCGGTAGCCGTCCAGGATCTCGCGGAGGCGTTCGTCCGGGTTATCGCGGGCGATCAGGTCGCAGAGGTCGCTCGCCGGCAGGCAGATGTGCCCCTCGTCGTCCAGGTCGTCGAACTCGCCCTCGTCGTCCTCCTCCAGCTCGCCGTCCTCGTCCCAGTCCTCCTCCTCTTCGTCCTCGTCCCGGGGGCGTTCGCTGACGGCGGGCTCGTCGTATGTCGCGTCCTCGTCGGGCTCAGGGTTGAGCCGCCAGCGGGCGTTGTGGTGGCGGACCTGGACCTCGCCGAGGTACCAGGACGCGCCGAGCATGAAGGGCTCGTCGACGGCGCCCTTGATCTCCTCGTACGTCGCGAACCTCGCTCGCACCAGGGCCTCCAGGCGGTCCAGGCTCTCGGGCGAGAAGTCCCAGGCGTCGGCTCCCCCGCCCGCCTCCTCGGCCCACTCCGGGAAGGCGGCGCGGCGCTCGGCCAGCCAGGTGTTGAGGCGGGGGTTGTCGTGCCAGTCCGGGTCCTTCAGGTCCGGGTCGGCCTCCAACAGCCGCAGTTCCTCGGCGAGTTGCTCGCGCTCCTCCTCGCTCAGCGGGGGCGGCAGGTGCTCCGGGCCGACCAGCGGCCACAGGACCTCCGGCCAGCGCTCGCCCTTGCCCTCCCGGCTGCCGCGCGTGCGTCCCCCGTCCGATTCCTCGGCCTCAGGTTCCGCGAACCGGTCGACCACGTCGGCCAGCCGCTCGCCCCCGAGGACGTCGCGCAGCATCTCCGTGGGGTGCTCGGCATGGCCCGCGTACCGCATGCGCTGGACGACGTGGATGGTGTCCGTCCAGTAGGAGTCCGACGCGTGCCAAGTCCCGGACGGGGCCGCGGGGTTGGACTGGCGGAACTGCCAGGTCGCGCCCTTGCGGCGGACCACGTACTCCCCCACGTACCAGGCCGCCACCATCCAGAAGGAGTTGCCCGCGACCTTGTTGTACTCCTCGACCGTGCCGAGGCGGTCGCGGAGCAGTTCCTCCATGGCTTCCAGGGAGGCGGGCATGAAGTCCCAGCGCTCACGGCCGCCGCCCGCGCGGTCGGCCCACCAGGTGAGGTAGTCGTGGAAGCGTTCGTTCGGCCAGTACTTCCAGGTGGCGCCGCATTCGTCCAGCTCGTGGAAGCTCACCCACGGGGTGGGGACGCGCTCCGGCTTCCAGCCCGGTTCGGCCGCCTTCCGTTCGGTGACGGCCTTGCGCAGGCGCAGGGCGACGGTGGCGAAGATGGTCTGCGTCTGTTCGTACGCCGCCTGGCCGACGAGCAGGATCGGCACGATCGGTTCGAGGCCGAGTACCGGGTCCGGCTGTACGGCGGGCATGCCGACGGCGCCCGCCTCCTCGTCCCATATCCAGCGTCCGCCGCCCTCGTTGAGCAGCACCTCCCCCACGTATCCCGCGAGTGCCTCCATATACAGTCCCGGCACGTCCGTCCCGTCGTCCGTCGCGAACAGCGGGAGCGTCTCCTCCTCCAGGAACTTGAGGGAGGCGATGGAGTAGTCGTGCTCCCAGTCTTCCGCGCTGAACTGCGCGACGAACAGGTCCATGCGCTCGTGCAGGGACTCGATCCAGATGTACAACGCGTGGGCGGGCGAGCCCTCTTGAGCGTCCTTGCCCGCGAGATAGGGGTTCATGAGGTCCGAACGTAGGGCATCGCACTGACAATCCGCGGACCGGTGCCGGAGGCCGTTCTTCCGCTCACTTTCCGGAACGCGAGCCTCAATTTCCGGGCGGCCGGATCGGGAACCATCGGCCCCGCCGCGTTCGTCTCCACCGAAACGCGTCTCGCTCGGGACGCGGACCACAGAACGAAGGGGGCACTCGGCGAATGAACGACACCGCCGTGTGGGGGCGGGCGGCACGCGCTCTGCGCGGCGGCGGCCGGCCGCTGGTGCGGGTGACGCTTGCTGTCACGGTCCTGAGCGCTCTGGCCGGGCTCGCGCTCACCGCGCTCGCCTTCGTCCTCGCCCGGCCGTCGCTCACCGGCATGTGGGAGGACCTGCGGTGGGCGCGGAGCGCGGAGGATCCGGTGACCACCAATCCGATGCCGGTGTACTACCTGACGGTCGCGGTCGCGCCCGCCTTCCTCGCGCTGCTCGCCCTGGCGGGCGCGGCGCTTCAACTCGCCTGCACGGAAGCGGTCTTGGCGCGAAGACCTGCGGGGCGCGAGCTGTGGCGCGGCGGCGCACTGCGTCGCGCGTTCGCGGTCCGGATGCTTCGGGGTGTGCTGGTCGCGGTGACCGCCGTGGTGAGTCTGCTGGTGTGCGCGGCGGTGTCGGTGGCGTTCTCGTACTTCCTCGGGGGTTCGGACCCACTGGGCGGGGGCGGGCCCTTCGACCGGCCCACCAGCGTCCTCGCGATGGTCGCCGCCGCCGTCCTCGCACTGCGCCTCGGCTTCGCCCTCGCCCCGCAGTCGGCCACCATGGAGGGGCTGCACCCGCTCGCCGCGCTCGGCCGTTCCTGGTCGTTGGTGTGGAACCGTCGGGCGCTGCCGCGCACGGCGGGCGTGCTCGCGGCCGCGGCGTGCGGCTTCACGGTGCTGTACCTGCTGATACGTGAACTCGCGGAGCCTGTACGCCCGTTGGTGCGCTCCGCGGTGCTGTCCCAGCTGACGCCCAACCCGTACGTCGCCCAGGCGGCGGGCACCCTGGCCCCGGTGGCGGTGGCGGTTCTGCTCGCCGCCGCGGCGATCCTGCCGCCGGCGCAAGCGCTGCTCGCCGCGCTCCACGTCCGGCTTGCGGAGCTGAAGGGGACAGACCCACGCCACAGCGCGGAGGGTACGGTCACCGCATGCCAGAAGTCCGGTTGACCACGCCCTCGTTCCTCGTCCTCGGCATCATCGACAGCTTGGGCGAGGCCAGTCCGTACGACGTGAAGGTGGAGGCGGCGCGCACCGTGGCGCCGTTCTGGTCGATGCCGCACGCGCAGGTGTACGCGCAGTGCGACCGGCTGCTCGGCGCGGGGCTGCTGTCCGAGGTGCGGCAGGAGGGCGGTCGCAACCGGCGCGTCATGCGGCTCACCGAGGCCGGCGCCCAGGAGCTGGCACGGTGGCTGGAGGACGCGGAGTTCGTCCCGGTGGAGGCGCGCGATCGGGGTGTGCTCAAGCTGTGGTTCGGGGCCAGGTCACGCGTGCACGCGCCGGTCCAGATCCAGGAGCATCGGCACGCCCTCGACGCGTACGAGGAACTGGCCGAGAGCGTAGGCGAGTTGCTGCCACGGGGGCAGCGCGAGGCGCTCGAGTTCGGCATCCGGTACGAGCGGATGGTGGTCGACTTCTGGCAGTGGGTGGAGGGCAGGGAGGCATGAGGCCCGTCGGTGGGCCCGCGGCCGGCGTACGGCCGCGGGCGCACCGACGGGCGGCACGAAGGTGCTCTGGCTACGCGCCTTCTTCCGCACACCTCCCGCATGATCTCCTCGCAGCGCGTCAGCATGGCGTCATCGAAGATGCCCTGCCGGTACTTGGTCACGAACACCAAGTGAGCGTGCAGGTTGTAGGCAACGTGACGGCCGGTACGGATATCGGGATTTCGTTCCCAGCAGGGTGAAATACGCCGTATGGTCGCTGAAATGGCCATGGGGGGTGGGTCGGGTGATGCGTGCGTACAAGTTCCTCATGCGACCCACCGTGGGCCAGGCCGCCGCGTTGGGCGCGATGCTGGCCGATCACTGCTCGCTCTACAACGGGGCGTTGCAGGAACGCCGAGATGCTTACCGGCACGCCTCCAGGACGAGCATCAAGTACGGGATGCAGTCCGCGCAGCTCAAGGAGATCCGGGCGTTCGACCCGGAGCGCCAGGGCCGCTGGTCGTTCAGCTCGCAGCAGGCAACTTTGCGCCGTCTTGACAAGGCGTTTGCTGCGTTCTTCCGGCGGGTCAAGTCCGGTGACACACCGGGGTATCCGCGCTTTCGTGGGGTGAACTGGTTCGACACGGTGGACTTCCCCAAGGACGGTGACGGTTGCCGTTGGGACTCCACCCCGCATGACCCGGCAACCCGCGTCCGCTTCCAGGGTGTGGGGCACGTCAAGGTCAACCAGCATCGTGCCGTGACCGGCAAGGTCAAGACCGTGTCCGTCAAGCGCGAGGGTAAGCGCTGGTACGTCGTCCTGACCGCTGAGCAGGAGCGGCCCGAGCCGCTGCCTCCGACGGGCAGGGTGGTCGGCATCGACCTGGGCATAGCCAACTTCCTCGCCGACTCGAACGGCGAGTTCGTACCCAATCCGCGCCACGGCCGCCGCGCCGCGGCGAAGCTCGAAGCCGCACAGCAGGCACTGTCCCGCTTCCCCCGTGTCCGCCGCGACAAGCGAACAGCCAACCATCAGCGGGCGGTTGAGAAGGTCGCCGACCTGCACCGCACGGTGCGTCGCCAGCGGCTCGACCACGCCCACAAGACCGCGCTCGACCTCGTGCGGGAACACGACTTCGTAGCGCATGAAGACCTCAAGATCCGCAACATGAGCAAGTCCCCCAAGCCGAAGCCCGACCCCGAGACACCGGGCAGTTTCCTGCCCAACGGGGCCGCCGCGAAGGCCGGGCTGAACAAGTCGATTAACGATGCCGGTTGGGGGGTGTTCCTGACGATCCTGCACGCCAAGGCTGAAAGCGCCGGACGGGAAGTGATCGCCGTCGACCCCCGCAACACCTCCCGAGAGTGTCCCGAATGCGGGCACACCGCGAAGGAGAACCGGCCCACACAAGAGAAGTTCCACTGCGTCGCGTGCGGCAACACCGCGCACGCCGACACAGTGGGCGCACGCAACGTTCTACGGGCCGGGCTGGTCCATCGCGACGCCAACCCGGCATAGCGAGAAGCCCCCTCCTTCAGGAGGGGGAGGAGTCACCTATGCGGCCGCCGACGGACGCGGCGCCAACCGCTCCAGGGCGACGTGGACGAGCAGGGCCACCACGAGTCCGCTGACCGCGTCCGAGAACTGCGGGGCGTACCAGTGGACGAGGCCGCCGACGAGGGCGCCCGCGCCCCAGGCGATGAAGGCGGTGGGGCGTACGGCCGAGGCGGGCCGGGCGTCGACGTGGCGGCGCAGGATGACCTGGTCGGCGATGAGGACGCCACCGAGCGGCGGCACGAAGACGCTGAGGATGACCAGCCAGTCGAGGAAGTGGTTCCACACCCCGGCGAGCGCGGCGGCGGTGCCGATGACGCCCAGGATCAGGGTCATGATCCGCATCTTGGAACGGGTCAGGTGCGACCAGCTGAGCGCCCCGTTGTAGAGGCAGTGGCTGCACACCGAGCCGAGGTTGACGAAGACGAACACGGCGGCGAGGGCGTCGAGGAAGATGCTGTGGCCGGTGAGGATGGGCAGGAAGTTGCCGCCGACGGTGGCGGCGGAGGCGATGGCTCCGGCGGCCACGACGATGCCGCCGGTGATCTGCGCGACCAGGCTGGCCAGCGGGAACGCGGTGGCGGTGGCGAGTACGGCCTGCTTGCCGTCCTTGGACCAGCGGGTGAAGTCGGCGGTCATGGTGCCGGAGTCGGCGAAGGTCGCCATGATCAGCGACACGGCCGCGCCGAAGGTCATGGCACCGCCGGCCGGTGCGACGCCCTGGTAGTCGAGAACCGCGCCCAGGTCGTGGTCCTTGGCCACCAGGACGATGGCTATGACGCCGACGACGATGAACAGCGGGGCGGCGACGGCGCCGAGCCACGACAGGGCGCGGATGCCGAGGTACGTGATGGCGACGAAGGCGGCGCCCGCGATGACGGCGACGAGTTGTTCGTGCCAGCCGAAGGCCTGGTGCAGGGTGGCGCCGGTGGCACCGGTGTTGAAGGCGAACCAGCCGACCACGATGGTGGCCAGGAAGCCGGAGGCCACGACGTAGCCGATCCGGCCGAAGGTCTTGGTGGCCTGGAGGGCGAAGCTCTCGCCGGTGCTGCCCGCGCGATGGCTGAGCAGACCGACGTAGACGAACATGACGAGGTTGGCGACGAGGATGGCGGCCAGCCCACGCCAGAAACCCAGGACGGCGACGACCACGCCGCCGGGGACGGCGTTGGTCAGGATCATGGGGAATCCGAACCATACGGCCGACACGGTCAGCAGGGACTTGCGGCGTTCCGGGGGAACGGGGCTGTGCTCGTACTCGGAGTCGAGCTCTGCGCTCGCGTGCGCGGCATCGTCCGCGACGGGGTGACGACTGTCCATGGGCGGTCTCCGGTGTGGGCTGGCGCGGGGTCAGATGAGGGAGTCGGCGAGTGCCTTGGCGGCCTTCTCGAAGGCCTCGACGGGCGGATGCGTGATGCCGGCGCCGATCATGCCGATGCCCGCTTCCTTGTGGGCGATGGCGGTGTTGATGACCGGCAGGATCCCGGTGCCGAGCACCTTGCGGACGTCGATGCCGGTGGGGATGCCCTGGAAGTCGAGCATCGGGATGGTGACGTTGGGGTTCTGCGCCGTGGTGATCTCGCCCATCTCGCGCGTGAAGCCGATGGCCTCCTGCACGGTGCCGCCGACGAGGGCGACGATGGCCGGCGCGGCGGACATGGCGAAACCGCCGAAGCCGTACGTCTCGGTGATGGCGCTGTCGCCGATGTCGAGACCGGAGTCCTCCGGCTTGTACCCGGCGAACATCGGGCCGATGACCTGCTGCGCGGGACCGGTGAACCACTGGTCGCCGGCCAGGCCGCTGACCCGTACGCCGAACTCGACGCCGTTGCGGGCCATGGTGGTGACGACGGTGGAGCCCTCGATGCCGTGGGCGGCGTCCAGGGCGGCCTTGGCCATGGCCATCCAGGTCGGTCCGGAGAAGTAGTCCGAGGACGCGATGAAGTCGAGGACTTCCTTCTTGTGCTCGACGGGGAAGCTCGTCTGCAGCAGCGACGGGGCGAGCGCCTGCTGGAGCAGCAGCGTGCCCGCGATGTTGCGGTTATGGCACTCGTCGCCCATGTGCAGCGCCTGCGCGAGCATCAGCCGCAGGTCGATGGGGCCACCGATCTCCATGGCCTCCTTGAGCATCGGGCCGAGCACGTCCCGCATCCAGACGAGCCGCTCGATGACCGAGTCGTCGTTGGCGCCCATCCGGAGGATCTTCGCCATCTGCTCGGAGAGGTTGGTGTACGCGGTGTTGCCGTACGTCTCGTTGCGGACGACGTGCATGTACATCGACGCGGAGGTGACGCCGGCCATCGAGCCGACGCAGTCGTGCTCGTGACAGGGCGAGAAGGTGATCTCGCCGGAGGCGGCGAGTACGGCGGCCTCGTCGAGGTCGGCGGCGAGGCCCTCGAAGACGAGCGCGCCGGTGACGGCGCCCTTCATCGCTCCGGCCATCCGGTCCCAGGTGATGGGCGGCCCGGAGTGCAGGATCGTGGTCGGGGTCATGCCGGGTACGACGTCGAGGGCGCGGCCGAAACCGGTCAGCATCGGCTGCGAGTTGGCGATCCGCTCGACGGCGAGCGCGTTGGCGGCCTCGATCCGCTCGGCGACCTCCGGGGCGTCCAGGGCGTCGAGGGCGGCGATGACCTCGGGCTTGCCGCCGCCGGGCGGGGTCCAGTCGAGGGTGGTGACGTGGGCGCCCTGCGCGGCGATGTCCTCGTCGAACATGGCGAGGCCGACGTTGACGACGTCGAGGTCGCTCGCGAAGAGGTTGCTGACAGGGTTCGTCATGGGGTTGCTCATGCGTGCGTGACCTTCCGTGCGATGGCGCGGGCGAACTGGCCCGTCTCGGTGCTGCTGCGGGTGACGGTGACTCCGGCCGCCTTCAGCGCGGCGACCTGGTCGGCGAGGACCGGGGTGTCCAGGTCGGTGCCGAGGACGTAGCCGACGATCTCCAGGTGGCGGCCCGCGTCTGCGGCGATGCGCTTGGCCTGCTCGATGGCGGGCAGGGTGACGCCGACCGGGTCCTCGTGGGCACCGAAGCCGAGGACGAAGTCCATGACGACGACGGCGACCTCGGGGTCCATGGCCTCCTCGACGAGGCGCGCGAGGCGCAGCGAGGGGTCGATCATGGGGTGCGGGCGGCCGTTGGTGAAGTCGTCGTCGCCGAAGTCCAGGAAGGTGTGCCCGGTGCTTGGGCTGTCGGCGCCGAGGCGGCGCTCCGGGTCCTTCTGGATGTTGCTCCACACGTCGTGGCCGAGGTCGAGCATCGCGTACATCGACTCGTCGCAGAGCGTGCCGCCGCAGAACAGGCCGCGTACGTAACGCTGTTCGGGGCTGAGGAGCGCGGCGACCTCGTCGACGCGGGCGGTGTCGAGCGGCTCGACGGTCACGTCCGGGTCCACGCCGAGGCGGACGGCCTTGAGCGCGGCGTCCTGGGTGCTCGCGGCGAAGTGACCGCCGGCCGCGACGACGGCCTCTTCGGATCCGCCGACGAAGTAGACGACCACGGGCTTGCCCGCGGTGGCGATCTCGGCGAGCACCTTCTTCTCGACCGCGGGGGCCGGGGGCTTGGAGACGAGCACGATGACGCTGGTCGCCGGGTCGGCGGCGAGGGCGCGGATGCCGTCGATCATCATGATGCCGCCGACCTCCTCGCTGAGGTCGCGGCCGCCGGTGCCGATGAGCTGGGAGACGCCCGCGCCCAGGGTGTGGATGCGGACGCTGACCTCCTGCGCGCCGGTGCCGGACGCGGCGACCACGCCGACGGAGCCGGGGCGGACGGCGTTGCCGAAGCACAGCGCGACATTGTTGATGATCGCGGTGCCGCAGTCCGGGCCCATCATCAACAGGCCCTTGTCGTGGGCGAGTTGCTTGAGCGCGACCTCTTCCTCGACGGGCACGTTGTCGCTGAAAAGCAGCACGTGCAGGCCGTTGTCGAGCGCCTTGCGGGCCTCGCGTCCGGCGTAGGCGCCGTTGACGGCGATCACCGCGAGGTTGGCCGCCGGGTTGTCCTGGGCGGCGGCCGCGATGGTGCGGTGCGTGACGGCCGCCTCGCCGCCGGCGGGCGACTTGCGCTGCAGCAGCTCCTCGACGGCGACGAGGAGCGCGTCGATGTCCGCTCCGTCGGCGGCGTCGACGACGACCATGAGGTCGCCGTTGCCCGCGGCTTCGAGTTCGGGCGTGAGCAGGCCGAGGTTGCCCAGCACCCCCTTGTTCATCTCTGTGCCCATGGCCACGAAAGCCTGCTCCACTCCGTCGAGGCCGTTGGCCTTCGTGGAGATGGCCATCAGGGACACGGAGTCGAAGTAGGTGTTCTTCTTGACGACTGCTGTGGTGCTCACAGCGAACCTCGCAGTTCTCTCTCCAGATGGAGCCCGGTCGCCAGACCGGACAGGGTGTCGGTGCCGGACGTGTGGCCGTGGGCCAACGCGCGGCGGACCGGGTTTTGGACGGTGTCGAGCAGGTGCCGTTCGCTCTGTCCGCGGCCGGCGGCAAGGACGTTGAGCACGTCGACGAGGGCGGCACGAACGCGCCCCGAGAGGGCTTCGTGCAGCGTGGTGGTGCTGAGCAGCGTCGTACGGCCGGAGTGGGTGGCAAGTACGTCGCGCAGGGTCCGGGCGTACCCGTCGAGCCCGCTGCCGTCGAGTGCGGAGAGCAGGGCGATGCCGGTGAGGAAGTCGTCACCGGCCGGGGTGAGTCCGGGGCCGAGGCCGTGCAGGGCGAGGATCGCGGCCCGGATGCCGGCGGTGTCCGAGGTACGGACCGCCTTCACCAGGGCGGCGCGCCCCCGGTCGAGCGCGGCACAGACCGCGATCTCCATGGGCGCGGCGGCGGCCGCGGCGCCGAGCATGCCGCCCGACTGCCCGTAGGTACGGGTGAGCCGGTCCAGCGCGCGGGCCGCGGTGCCGAGCTCGGCCGGGCTGAACGCGGCGAGCGACGGCACGATGGGATGCCATTCCTCGGCTTCCCGTGCGTCGACCCACAGTCCGCCGGCGCCGTCGGGCAGCGCGATGCCACCCGCCCTGAACTCCACCGGCCGCCCCGCGGCGACCCCGCTGTGCCCCCAGTGCGCGATCTCCACGACCAGAGTGCGGGGCGCGTTCTCCCTGCCGCGGGCGGCGAGCGCGATGAGCTCACCGTCCGGCAACAGCAGGTTGACCACACCACGGAAGACGCTGTGTACGCTCCCGCACCCGTCGAGCGCGCGCAGCCGCGCGAGAAGCACGGCGTCGCCGGAGCGCGTACGCACCTCCACGGCAGTACGCATCGGCACCACCACCTCTCCTGTCCGACCGCTCCGACGGTGCGCTCAGCGGACCATCGGATACCCACTGGAGATTGGTATACCATTTCGCGCTCAAGAGCGAACCAGTCGGAGGAGGACTTCCATGCGCATCGTCGTGGCACTCGGAGGCAACGCGCTGGCCCGGCGGGGCGAGCCCATGACCGCGGACCATCTCAGAGCCAACGTCAAGGCGTCCTGTGAGGCGCTCGCCGGCCTGGCCGGCGAGCACGAAGTGGTCATCACGCACGGCAACGGACCGCAGGTGGGCCTGCTCGCCCTGCAGAATCTCGCCTACCAGGACGTCGCGGCGTATCCGCTGGACATCCTGGGCGCCGAGACCCAGGGCATGATCGGATACGTCATCCAGCAGGAGCTGACCAACGCTCTCGGCGGCGCCCGCGAGGTCGCGGCGCTGCTCACCACCACCGAGGTCGACGAGGCGGACCCGGCGTTCGCCCACCCGACGAAGCTGATCGGCCCGATGTACTCGGCGCACGACGCGGCGGACGCGGCGGCCCAGTACCGGTGGACCATCGCCCGCGACGGCGCCGGCTTCCGCCGGGTCGTGCCGTCGCCGCACCCGGTGCGGATCGTGCAGGCCCCGCTGGTGCGCACCCTGCTCGAGAACGGCCGGCTCGTGGTGTGCGTCGGCGGCGGCGGCGTGCCGGTGAAGACCGACGCCAAGGGCCGTCAGACCGGCCTGCAGGCGGTCGTCGACAAGGACGCGGCGAGCGCGGCGCTCGCCGCCGACCTGTCGGCGGACATGCTGGTGATGCTGACGGACGGCGACTACGTCAGCGAGAACTGGGGCACGCCCGAGCAGCGGGACATCCTCACCGCGTCCCCGGAGGCCATCTCCGAACTCGCCTTCGCCGAGGGCTCGATGAAGCCGAAGGTGGACGCCGCGGTACGCGTCGCGCAGGCCGGCGGCCGCGTCCTGATCGGCCCGCTCGACCGCCTCGACGACCTGCTCGCGCGGCGCGTGGGCACCGAGATCCGCCCGGACGTGCCGGAGGGCATCGTCTTCGCGTGAACTGTCGCGTGAGCTGTCGCGTGCGCTGTCACATGAGCTGTCGCGTGCGCTGAGCCGAGGCTGAGCCCAGCCGAGCCGAGCTGTCGGGCCACGCGGCACCCCCGCCCGCACCTCGGGCCGCGCCCCCTTCCCGGATACGCGAACGCTTCCCGGATACGCGAAGGGGGCGCGGCCCTTTCGGGTCCGCGCCCCTCGATGAGCGTCGGCCGTGCCTACCCGGTGCGCTACTCCTTGGTGGTGCGCAGATACGCGGCGGTCGCGCCGCGCCCCGTCTCCAGGTGCTTCATCACCAGCTCCTCGACGCGCGGTACGTCCCGCGCCGCGATCGCGTCGTAGAGATCCTCGTGCTCCTGCGCCACCCCGAGCAGGTCCTTGTGCCGGCCGAGCAGCCACCGCATCCGGCTGCGCAGCGTGCGCTCCAGCTCGGTGAGCAGTTCGTTCGCGGCCAGCGACGTCACGGTTTCATGGAAGTCGGCCGCTGCCCGCCGGGCCTTCACGCCGTCCCCGGCCCGTGCCGCCTCCAGTTCCGCGTCGAGGTCGGCCCTGAGCAGGTCGAGTCCCGCCCGGGTGTGCCGTTGGGCGGCGAGCCGGAACGTCAACGTCTCGAGCGCGGACCGCACTTCGTCCAGGTCCGCGATGTCGGTGGGGCTGAACTCCCGCACCACCGCCCACGTACGCGGCCGTGGCGTCACCAACCCCTCGGTGACCAGCACCTTGAGTGCGTCACGGACGGGCAGCCGGCTCACTCCGAGCTCGGCCGCGAGCTCGCGCTCGACGAGCTTGCTGCCGGGGGGACGCACTCCGTCGAGAATCTCGTCCCGCAACTGACGTGTCACCCGATCCGACTCGGGCTCGAAGCCTTCAGAACCTGCCATGCCGATCATTCTGCACCAGGTCACAGCAGAAAAGGTTTGGTATACCATTCTTGCTCCGCGTCACACCGCATACCCCCGCTCCTCCACCACCCGGCGCACCAGCCGGACAAAGGCACGCGCGGCCGCACTGCGGTACGCACTGTCCCTGCGCAACAACGTCACCCCGCGCGACGGAAGCGGCGGGTCGAGGGCGACGGGCACGAGGTGCGGGTGGTCGTCGGTGACCGCGTCGGGCAGCACCGTGGCCAACGAGGGGGTGCGCTGCACGATCTCGGTGAGCGCCTGGATGGAGTTGGCCTCCACGGCGATGGGCGGGGTCACACCGTGCTCGGCGAGATACGCGTCGACATGCCCGCGGGTCACGAAGTCGTCGCTGAGCAGGGCGAGTTGCTGATCCGCGAGACTGCGCACCGGCAGCGTCCGCCGCTCCCCCGCCGCGCCCGTGCCCGTGCCCGTGCCCGTGCCTGTGCCTGTGCCCTCCGCACCATGCCGCTCCGCCGCGTCCCCCGCCCCGTGCGCCGTGACGACCAGGCTCAGCGTCTCGGTGAACAGGGCCTCCGCGAGGACTCCGGGGAGGTGCGGTCCCTCGAAGGCGATCCCCAGGTCGATCTGGTCGGCGAGCAGGCTCGCCTCGATCCGGTCCTGCGTCATCTCCCGTACCTCCAGGGCGATTCCGGGGTGCCGGGTGTGCATCTCGCGTACGAGCGGGCCGATCAGGTACGCCGTGAAGGTCGGTGTCATCGCGAGCCGCAGGCTGCCGCGGGAGAGGTCCGCGACATCGAGTACGGCACGGTCGGCCGCGGCCAGGTCGCGCAACGCCCGGCGCGCGTAGTGCACATACGCCTCCCCGGCGTCGGTGAGCCGGACGCCACGGCCGCTGCGGTCGAGCAACTGGGCGCCGACCACCCGCTCCAGTTGCTTGATCTGCTGGGACAGCGTGGGCTGCGAGATCCGCAGCTCCTCGGCGGCCCGGGTGAAGTTGCCGTGTTCGGCCACCGCGATCAGATAGCGCAGGTGACGCAGCTCGGGACCCATGGCCGCACTATAGGCGCAGGTCCGACCCCCTCCGCAGCATCGCGCGGAAGCCCCGGAAGGCCGCCCTAGTCGCCCCAGCCGCCCTAGTCGTCATGGTCGTACACCGTCACCGGCACCCCGCGCGCGAGCAGCCGTTCCTCGATGAGTGGTGCCACCCTGGGCCACTTCCCGCCGGCCAGGCCGCAGCCGATTCTCGGCATGTGCACCGAGGCGCCGAGCTCAAGTGCCTGGTCGCCGAGGATCCGCAGGGCCGAGTCGATCGCCTCGTACCGCACGGGCACGCCCTTGCTGCCGGTGCGTATGCCCCGCTGGCCGATCAGGTTCGCCACCCATACGTACCGCTCGACCTGGATGAACTGGGCGGCGCCGAGGCCGAAGTCGTTGGCCGCGCGCTCGCGGTGCCAGCGGCGGTAGGCCGCCTCCGGCTCCGGCCAGCGGCGGGACACGGCGAGCACGAAGCCCTTGCCCCAGCCACCCAGGTCGTTGCAGACATGTGCGATCACCTTGACGCCCTTGCCGTGCGGCGCGGTGGCGTCCCCCCGTACGTACGCGATCTCCGACATGGCGCCACCGTACGACCCGGCACTGACAACGCCGACGCCCCAGCACGGAGGCAGGTAGGTATGCAGGTATAGATAAGAGCAATAGCTTTTATGGACAACAAGTCTTGGACACTATAGGTGCCGGTCATGCACGGTGAATGAGTCAGCCCGCAGAGGCGGACAGCACCGATGGGAGTGACGAATGCACCACCTCTTCGACGGCGTCGCGTATTTCCGCAGTGACGTCTTTCCCGGCAAGGAAGATCTCTTCGCCCGCCTCGCCACCCAGCACCACCCCGAGACGCTGTTCATCGGCTGCTCCGACGCCCGGGTCCCGCCCGAGCTGATCACGCAGAGCGAACCCGGCGAGCTGTTCGTCGTCCGGACCGCGGGCAATCTCGTCCCGGCCCACGCACCCGGCGCCGACGGGGTCGCGGCGAGTATCGAGTACGCGGTCGCCGTGCTCGGCGTCACCGACATCGTCGTCTGCGGCCACTCGGCCTGCGGCGCGATGACCGCCCTGGCCGAGGGCCACGACCTCAGCGGCGCCCCGGTGACCGCGGACTGGCTGCGGCACGCCGACGCCGCCCGCGCCACCGCGAACGCGAACGCGACGGCCTCGCCCGAGTCCCGGGTGGCCGCCCTCGTCCGCGCCAACGTGGCCGCCCAACTCCAGAACCTGCGCACCCACCCCTCGGTGGCCCGTGCGCTCGCCGAGCGGCAACTCACCCTGCACGGCTGGGTGTTCGACATCGCCACCGGCTCCGTCGAGACGCTCGACGACCCCGTGCTCACGCCGACCGCGGCCTGAGCGCGACACCCGGCCACCCCACCAGGACCCGCCGCGCCACCCGGCCGGCACCCACGAGAGGAAACCCCCATGGTTCACGCCCAGTTCTCCCCCGAAGCCCGTGAGGCCGTCACCAACGCCGCCGTCGCCGCGAAGATCGACAAGGACCTGACCTGGCAGGAGATCGCCGACGCCGCCGGCCTGTCCGTCGCCTTCGTCACCGCCGCGATCCTCGGCCAGCACGCCCTGCCCGAGGAGTCCGCCGTGGCCGTCGGCAAGCTGCTCGGCCTTGACGACGACGCCGTGGTCCTGCTCCAGACGATCCCGACCCGCGGCTCCATCCCCGGCGGCATCCCGACCGACCCGACCATCTACCGCTTCTACGAGATGCTCCAGGTGTACGGCACCACCCTGAAGGCCCTGGTGCACGAGGAGTTCGGCGACGGCATCATCAGCGCCATCAACTTCAAGCTGGACGTGAAGAAGGTCGCCGACCCCGAGGGCGGCGAGCGTGCCGTCATCACCCTGGACGGCAAGTACCTTCCCACCAAGCCTTTCTGAGGGAGCGTCAGCGACTTACTGAGGCGGCGTCAGCCGGGCCGGGACATCCACGAGGTGTCCCGGCCCGACGTGTCTCACCCCACCGTTCCGCCCCTACCACCCCTCAGTGCACGCCCGCATCAGCCGATCGGTCGACCCCCGGGTCCTCACAACGCCCATTGTTGTCGAGCCGGTTCAGCTACGGCCCTCGGCCGCGTACGCCACGACCATGGACCGTACGGCCCTAGGGGACGTCTCCCCCACTGAAAGAGGAACACATGGCTTCGTACCGTCGCACCACCCCGCTGTTCGTCTCGCTGGCCGGCGCCGCCGTGCTCGCGACCGCGTGCAGTGCGCAGCCGTCCGACGCCGCCGAGCCGCCGAAGTCCACCCAGTCGTCCGCCGAGGCGAAGCCGAAGGCCTCGGCGAACGGCTCGGAGAAGAAGGCGGGCAACGACAAGGCGAAGCGCGCCGAGGACCCGGGCGCGAGCCGGGACCTGCTCAAGGCCGCGGAGACCGGTGACGCCGATGCGGTGAAGGACGCGATCGAGCGGGGCGCGGACCTGGAGACCCGCGACGGCAGCGAGCGCACTCCGCTGCTGCTCGCCTCCACCGGTGACCATGTGAAGGCCGCCGAGGTCCTCGTCGAGGCCGGTGCCGACCCGGACGCCCTGGACGCGCAGCACGACACCCCGTGGCTGGTCACCGGGGTCACCGGCAGCGCCGCGATGGCCCGCGTCCTGGCCGAGGCCGAGCCGGACTACACGATCGTCAACCGGTACGGCGGCACCTCGCTCATCCCGGCCGGCGAGCACGGTCACGTGGACTACATCCGCGAGGTCACCACCAACCCGAAGATCGACGTCGACGTGAACCACATCAACAACCTCGGCTGGACCGCGCTGCTCGAAGCCGTGATCCTCGGCAACGGCGGCGAGGACCACCAGGAGTCGGTCAAGCTCCTCCTGGAGGGCGGCGCCGACCGCTCCATCGAGGACAAGAACGGCAAGACGGCCCTCGAGCACGCGGAGGAGCGCGGCCAGGACGAGGTCGCACGCATTCTGCGCGGCTGAGCCAGCGGCTGAGCCAGGAGTACGCGGCACCGATCGGGGCACGGCGGAGGCACGCTCGTATCCGGCCTAAAATGCCGGGGTGAGCGAGAATCTTCCCCCGTGCCCCGAGTGCTCCGGCGCCTACACCTACGAGATGGGTGCCCTTCTGGTCTGCCCGGAGTGCGGCCACGAGTGGTCGCCCGCGACGGCCGACGCCGCTGCTGACGGCGCCGCCGACGCGGTGATCAAGGACTCGGTCGGCAATGTCCTGGCCGACGGCGACACCGTCACCGTGATCAAGACCCTGAAGGTCAAGGGCAGCCCGAGCGGGATCAAGGCGGGCACGAAGGTGCGCAACATCCGCCTGGTCGACGCCGTCGACGGCCATGACATCGACTGCAAGGTCGACGGCTTCGGCGCGATGAAGCTGAAGTCGAGCGTGGTCAAGAAGGCCTGACCGGCACAGAGAACGAAGCGGCGTCCCGCCCGGCCCCTGTGAGGGCCGGGCGGGACGCCGTTCGTCATGCCGGGTGGGTCAGTTCAGGTCGAACCGGTCCAGGTCCATGACCTTGGTCCACGCCACGGCGAAGTCCTTGACGAACTTCTCCTTGGCGTCGTCGCTCGCGTACACCTCGGCGACCGCGCGCAGCTCCGAGTTGGAGCCGAAGACCAGGTCGGCGCGGGTGCCGGTCCAGGTGACCGCACCCGAGGCGTCGCGGGCCTCGAACTCGTCCTGGGCCTCGGAGGTGGACTTCCACGTCGTCTCGAGGTCGAGCAGGTTGACGAAGAAGTCGTTGGTGAGCGTGCCCGGGTTGTCCGTGAGGACACCGTGCTTCGAGCCACCCTGGTTGGCGCCGAGTACGCGCAGGCCGCCGACGAGGACAGTCAGCTCGGGGGCGCTGAGGGTGAGCAGGTTGCCCTTGTCGAGCAGCAGGTACTCGGCGGGGAGGCGGTTGCCCTTGCCCGCGTAGTTGCGGAAGCCGTCGGCGGACGGCTCAAGGGCGGCGAACGACTCGACGTCCGTCTGCTCCTGCGTGGCGTCCACCCGGCCCGGCGAGAACGCCACGTCGACCGGGACGCCGCCGTCCTTGGCCGCCTGCTCGACGGCCGCGGTGCCCGCGAGCACGATCAGGTCGGCGAGGGAGACCTGCTTGCCGCCGGTGGCCGCGGAGTTGAAGGACTCCTGGATGCCCTCGAGCGTACGCAGCACGTGCGCCAGGTCGTCCGGGTTGTTGACCTCCCAGCTGCGCTGCGGCTCCAGGCGGATCCGGGCGCCGTTGGCACCGCCGCGCTTGTCGCTGCCGCGGAACGAGGAGGCCGCGCCCCAGGCGGCCGAGACGAGCTGGCCGACGGTGAGGTCCGAGCCGAGGACCTGCTCCTTGAGGGAGGCGATGTCCGCGGCGTCGATCAGCTCGCCGGTGCGCGCGGGCAGCGGGTCCTGCCACAGCAGTTCCTCGGAGGGAACCTCCGGGCCGAGGTAGCGGGCGACCGGGCCCATGTCACGGTGCGTCAGCTTGTACCAGGCACGCGCGAAGGCGTCCGCGAACTCCTCCGGGTTCTCGTAGAAGCGGCGCGAGATGGGCTCGTAGACCGGGTCGAGGCGGAGCGACAGGTCGGTGGTGAGCATCGTCGGGAGGTGCTTCTTCGACGCGTCGTACGCGTCCGGGATGATCGCCTCGGCGTTCTTCGCGACCCACTGGTTGGCGCCGGCCGGGCTCTGGGTGAGCTCGTACTCGTACTCGAAGAGGTTCCGGAAGAAGCCGTTGCTCCACTGCGTCGGCGTCGTGGTCCAGGTGACCTCGAGGCCGGACGTGATCGCGTCCTTGCCGACACCGGTGTTGTACGAACTCTTCCAGCCGAGGCCGAGCTGCTCCATCGGCGCGGCCTCGGGGTCGTCGGCGACGCTGTCCGCCGGGCCCGCGCCGTGGGTCTTGCCGAAGGTGTGGCCACCGGCGATCAGCGCGACGGTCTCCTCGTCGTTCATCGCCATGCGGCGGAACGTCTCACGGATGTCGCGGGCCGCGGCGATCGGGTCCGGGTTGCCGTTGGGGCCCTCCGGGTTGACGTAGATGAGGCCCATCTGCACGGCGCCGAGCGGGTTCTCCAGCTCGCGGTCGCCGGTGTAGCGCTTGTCGCCGAGCCACTCGGTCTCGGGGCCCCAGTAGACGTCCTCCTCCGGCTCCCACACGTCCTCGCGGCCGCCGGCGAAGCCGAAGGTCTTGAAGCCCATCGTCTCCAGGGCGACATTGCCGGTGAGGACCATGAGGTCGGCCCAGGAGATGTTCTTGCCGTACTTCTTCTTGACCGGCCACAGCAGACGGCGGGCCTTGTCGAGGCTGGCGTTGTCCGGCCAGCTGTTGAGCGGCGCGAAGCGCTGCTGACCCGCGCCGGCGCCACCGCGGCCGTCGCTGATCCGGTACGTACCGGCGCTGTGCCAGGCCATCCGGATCATCAGCGGGCCGTAGTTGCCGAAGTCGGCGGGCCACCAGTCCTGCGAGGTGGTGAGCACCTCGGCGATGTCCCGCTTCACGGCCGGGAGGTCGAGGGCGTTGAACGCCTCGGCGTAGTCGAAGTCGTCGCCGAGCGGGTTGGCCACCGCCGGGTTCTTGGCGAGGATCTTCAGGTTGAGCCGCTCCGGCCACCACTGGCGGTTGCCGCCGCCCTGGGTCGGGTGCGCCGCGCGGTCGTGCGCGACCGGGCAACCGCCCGCCTCCTCCGGCTTCGGGTCTGTGACGATCGCGTCGTGGTTCTCAGTCATGGGAATCCCTCTGCACTGTGACTATGCGGATCACGCTGTTCTGGAACTGCGGGCGGTGGAACAACCGGGGTACGAACGGTACGAACCCCGGTCGACGACCTCGATCACGCCCAACGAGAGGGCGTGGTCATCGGATGCGGTCGGGCGGGAGAGGGCGGGCCATGCACGGGATTGCCGTGGTGAGCTGAACCGTCACGCGCTCTTCCTCATGTCTGTCCGGTCCCTTGGCTGTCGCTGTTCCCGATCCTACGATGGACGAAATCCAAGTCAATACGACAGACAGACCCGTACGGATTCCCGGCTGGATTCGGGGGTACGCGTTCATTCGGTGTTCGACGCACAGTTAGGTGGGGTGGGGATGAGTGACCTGCTGGGACGACTTCGCGGACGGGGCTGGCGGATGACCGCCCAGCGTCGCGTGGTCGCCGAGGTTCTCGATGGTGAGCACATCCATCTGACCGCGGACGAGGTGCTCGCGCGGGCCACGGCCCGGCTGCCGGAGATCTCCCGCGCGACCGTCTACAACACGCTCGGTGAGCTGGTCACGCTCGGCGAGGTGATCGAACTGGCCACCGACGGCCGCGCGAAGCGGTACGACCCGAACGCGCACCGCCCCCACCAGCACCTGGTGTGCTCGGGCTGCGGCGCGATCCGGGACGTGCACCCCGGCGGGGACCCGCTCGCGGATCTCCCGGACGGGGAGCGGTTCGGCTTCAGTGTGGCGACGGCCGAGGTGACGTACCGGGGCCTTTGCCCGGACTGCACGCGGGGCTGAGCGCCCTCACTTCTCGTCGGCCACCTTGCGCAGGTACGCGCCGAGGCGGGCGACGGCCGAGGGGTTGCGGGGGCTCTCGACGAGGTCGACGTAGTCGAGTACGTAGATCCGCTTGTTCTTCACCGCGGACACATCGCGCAGCGGTCCGTGCGAGAGCAGGAACTTCTTCTTCTGTGCTGCGTCCACGTCGCCGTAGTCGCAGATCACGATGGTGTCCGGGTCGCGCTTGACGACGGTCTCCCAGCCGACGGTGGTCCAGGAGTCGGCCAGGTCGTGCATGACGTTCACGCCGCCGGCCTTGCTGATGATCTGTTCCGCCGCGGCGTACCTGCCGGTGGTGAACGGCTGGTCCTGGCCGCTGTCGTACACGAAGACATCGGGCCGTTCGGCGCCCTCGGGGGCCTTGGCGTGGACGGCCGCGACCTGCTGCTTGAAGTCGGTGATCAGTCGGGCGGCGCGCTGCTCGACGCCGAAGAGTTTCCCGAGGTTGGTGAGGTCCGTGTAGAGGGCGTCAAGGGGCGGCATAATGCCGCGCGCCCCGCCCTCGCGGCCGTTGTGGCAGGACTCGGTGAGGATGTACGAGGGGATGCCGAGCTTCTTCAGGGAGGCGGGGGTGAAGTCGCCGTCCTCCCGGAAGCCGTAGTTCCAGCCGGCGAAGACGAGGTCGGCGCGGGCGTCGAGGGCGTTCTCCTTGGTGAGCTGGTCCTTGGACAGCCACTTGACCTTGTCGTAGCCGTCCTTCCACGGCACGGCGTCCAGGTCGCCCTTGTCGTCGGGCATGGCGAAGCCGGCCATGCGGTCCTCCAGGCCGAGCGCGAACATCAGCTCGGTGATGCCGACGTCATTGGTGACGACCCGCTCCGGGACCTTGTCGTACGTGACCTTCTTGCCGCAGTTGGTGAGGGTGACGGCCTCGGACCCGGCCTTCCCGGAGGCCGGTTCGACGGTCGCTCCGCATCCTGCGGTGAGGGTGGTGGCGAGACAGAGGGCGGCGGCGAGCAGCTTGCGCATGGGGGTTCTGGCGGGCATGGGGGTCCTCACGGTGCGGTCGGGAGCAGGTCGAACAGGAGCTGGACGGCGCCGGTCTCCGGATGCCGTACGGGGTGGGCGCGGACCCCGAACACCTCGGCGAGCAGGTCGGGGCGGAGCACCTCGTGCGGGGGGCCGGAGTCGACGATGCGGCCGTCGGCGATCACGTACAGGACGTCGCAGTGCGCGGCGGCCAGGTTGAGGTCGTGCAGCGCGGCGAGGACGGTCGGGCCGCTGCCGCGCACCAGGGAGAGCACGTCCAACTGGTGGGCGATGTCCAGGTGGTTGGTGGGTTCGTCGAGGACGAGTACGCGGGGTTCCTGGGCGAGGGCGCGGGCGAGCAGGACGCGCTGTTTCTCGCCGCCGGACAGCGCGAGGAAGCCGCGCTCCGCGAGGTGGTCGACGCCGGTGCGCGCCATGGCCCGCGCGCAGATCTCGCGGTCACCTGCGGCGGTGCGCTCCTTGTGCGGGAGCCGGCCCATGGCGACGACCTCGGTGACGGTGAAGTCGAACTCGGCGGAGGTCTCCTGCGGCAGCGCGGCCATGACGCGGGCGGCGGCGCGTGGGCGCAGCGCGTGCACGTCGTCCCCGTCGAGCAGGACGGTGCCGTTCGCCGGGCGCAGGGCCCGGTAGACGCAGCGCAGCAGGGTCGACTTGCCGCTGCCGTTGGGGCCGACGAGTCCGACGAACGCCCCGTCGTCGACGGTGAGCCGGATGTCCTCGACGAGCCGGGCCCCGGCGACCTCGATCGTCACGTCACGCAGTTCAAGCCGCACGGCTCGCTCCAGTCGTCGTCGGTGTCGGGCGCCGAAGAAGTACAGGCACCTCATCGCCCCCCGAACGCGTAGCCGCCGCGGCGCATGAGCAGCAGGAACGCGGGCACTCCGACCACGGCGGTGATCACCCCGATGGGCAGTTCGGCGGGGGCGAGCAGGACGCGGGACAGTACGTCCGCCCACACGAGGAGGACGGCCCCGACGAGTGGGGCGACGGCGAGGACGCGCCGGTGGTCGGCGCCGACCAGCATCCGTACGACGTGCGGGACCATCAGGCCGACGAAGCCGATGGCGCCGCTGACGGCGACGACCGTGCCGGTGACGGCGGCGGTGACGAAGAAGAGTTCGCGGCGCAGCCGTCCCGGGTCGACCCCGAGCGCGGCGGCGGTCTCGTCGCCCACGGACAGGGCGTTGAGCGCTTCGGCCCGGATGCGCAGCCAGATCCACCCGGCGACCACGACGAGGGCGACAAGCGGCACCTTCGTCCAGGTCGCCCCGCCCAGGCTGCCGAGGATCCACATCATGACGGAGCGGGCGGCCTCGCCCCTGGCCGCGCCGAAGACCATGACCGTGGTGATCGCCTGGAAGCCGAAGGCGAGGGCGGTGCCGGTGAGGATCAGCCGCAGCGGGGTGAAGCCGTACGGGGACCGGGCGACCGCGTACACGAGGACCATCGCGAGGAGCGCCGACAGGAACGCGGACGCGGAGAGGGCCCACACCCCGAGGCCCGCGAACGCGCCGAGCAGGATGACGGCGTTGGCGCCGACCGCGGCACCGGAGGAGATGCCGAGGACGAACGGGTCGGCGAGCGCGTTGCGCACCATCGCCTGTACGGCCACGCCCACGGCGGCGAGGCCGGCCCCGACGACGGCGCCGAGTACGACGCGGGGCAGCCGGATCTCCCAGACGATGAGGTACTCGGAGGCGTCGCTCGCGGGCAGGGTGCCGCCGGTGAGCCCGGCCCGGAGGAACCGGAAGGCCTCGGTCCAGCCGATGCCCGCGTCCCCGAGGGCGACGCCGCAGAGGAGGGAGACGAGCAGCAGCAGGGTGAGCCCGACGACCAGCGGGGGCAGGGGTATTCGGCTGGGGGCGGGGCTTC
>NZ_JAAAHS010000080.1 GCF_009908195.1 Streptomyces boluensis
GGGCAGCGGGGCCAAGGGCAAGAAGCAGGCGTCCAAGGCGGCGCCCGACCTGTCCGGCGGTTCCCCGGAAGAGGGCCTGGCCACCGCGTCGAACCTCAAGCCGCATCAGGCCGTCGAGGCGATGGACTCCGTCGGCGGGGCCGTGGACAAGGACGTCGGCAAGGAGCACAAGCAACTCGCTTCCAAGCCGCCCGCCATGGACCGCCCGACCGGTGCGCCGAAGACCCTGCACGGCGATCCGAAGTCCGACGAAGCAGCCAAGTACAACGAGGACAAGGCCAGCAAGGCCGAGGACGCGAAGGACGACAAAGCCGAGGTCAAGGGCGAGAAGAAGCCCGAGGGCAAGATCGAGGCCGAGGAGATGGAGGAGCCCGACTTCTTCGACCAGGTCGGGATGATGGCCGGTTACGCGCTCGGCTGGGTGGGCGAGAAGGTCGGCCTCGACTGTTCGGCGGAGGACCTGGCCGCGCAGTTCGCCGGGATGCCCACCAAGGACGAGGCGATGAAGCAGGCCCAGAACGGCACCGCGCCCGGTGTCGAGATGAAGGGCCAGGCCGACGAGAAGTCCGAGGAGCAGGGCGGCAACACCGACGACAAGAGCCAGGAGGCCGCCGAGACCGGTGCCGACGACGCCGGTCGCAAGATGGGCGAGGACCAGGTCTACCCGGACGCGCCGAGCGAACGGCTCGAGGGCAAGGTGCCGAAGGAGGGCGGCAAGTCCCGGGTCGGCGGGGGCGGCGCGAACACCGGTGCCGTACCGCCCGAGGCCGCGTCGGAGGTCGCCGAGCACGAGCGCAAGCCGCAGTTCAAGAAGGCGCTCACCGACGGCCGCCAGGACATGGGCAAGGGCCGCGAGAAGAAGGACCAGGACAACCGCAAGTCCAAGGAGAAGCACAAGCGGCAGGTCGACAAGGAAGTCCAGTCCAACACCAAGCAGCAGACGGGCAAGCGCGAAGGCGCCCTGACGGATGTCGACAAGCAGCGCGAGGACTGGACCAAGGAGCAGGACGACGAGCTGAAGAAGCTCGGCACGAAGAAGTCCGACCGCGAGACGAAGATCCGCGAGGACGTCAAGAAGGAAGAAGAGGACACCGACAAGAACGTCGGCAAGGAAAAGGAGACCAGCGACAAGGACGTCAAGGACAAGGGCAAGAAGGCCGAGGAGGACGCGGAGAAGAAGAAGGACGAGAAGACCGACGACTCCAAGAACTGGCTCTCCAAAGCGCTCGACTGGATCAAAGACCAGTTCAAAAAGTTGCGGGACAAGATCGTCGAGATCATCAAGGCCGCCCGCGACGCGATCATCGGGGCCCTGAAGAAGTTCAAGGAGACGGTCGAGGGCTGGATCAACGCGGCCCGCAAGGGCATCGTCGAGATGATCAAGAAGTTCATCGAGGACCTGATCGAGTTCGTCACGTCCTTGGTGGAAGCGGTCATCGAAATCGCCCGCCGCATACGCAAGTTCATCACGGACCTGATCAAGGCCGCGCTCGCCTTCGTGACGAAGCTCGCCAACGCGCTGAAGCAGATCATGAAGGATCTGCTCGAATCCATCGCGAAGCTGCTGAGCGACGTCCTGAACGTCCTGAAGAAGATGCTCCTGGACGTCCTGAAGGCCTGCAAGGAAGCCCTGAAGGCGGTCCTCGACTTCGCGACGAAGTTCATCTCCGCCTTCGGCGAGTTCATGATGATCCTGGTCGACATCCTCTCCGACCCCGGCGGCTGGCTGAGCGGCGCGAAGAACTCCGCGTACGACGGCGCGAAGAACCACCTCTTCAACGAGGTCAAGAACGCGGTCAAGCAGTGGTTCAACGACAAGGTCAAGGAGATCACGGGCCTGACCGAGGCCGTCTGGAACAAGCTGATGAAGGGCGGGTGGACCATTGAGAAGATCGCGAAGGAAGTGTGGGACGCGATCGTCCCCCAACTCCCCTTCATCATCGGCGAGATCGTCATCACGAAGGTCCTGGCGAAGCTGATCCCGGGTGCGGGCTGGGGTGCGGCGATCCTGGAAGCGATCCAGGCCGCGATCGGCTCGCTGGGCGAGATCCTCAAGGCGATCGGCGCGGTCATCACGTGGCTGAAGTCGGTACGCCAGGGCGGCGCGGGCGTGCTCTTCGCGAAGGCGATAGCGGCGGGCATCGTGGTGCTGCTGGAAATGGCCTACGAGTTGATCCTCAGCGGGATCGGCAAGTACGTGTCGAAGGTCGGCAAGCGTTTGAAGGGCGTGGCGGCCGGCCTGGGCAAGGACAAGGGCCCCGGCGGGGACAAGGGGAAGGACGGCGGGGGCGACCCGCCGAACACGAACAAGGACAAGGGCGCGGACGGGGACAAGGGGACGACCCCCTCGTCAACTCCCCCGAAGACACAGACAACTTCGACGACAACGCCGCCACCCGGCAAGCCGAAGGGCCAGGACGGCCCCGGGAAGCCGAAGGACCAGGGCGCTCCGGCCAAGCCCAAGGACCAGGGTGCGCCGAG
The DNA here is from genome assembly GCF_009908195.1 of Streptomyces boluensis. GTDB lineage: Bacteria > Actinomycetota > Actinomycetes > Streptomycetales > Streptomycetaceae > Streptomyces > Streptomyces boluensis. The sequence goes on from NZ_JAAAHS010000080.1 coordinate 2,482, forward strand.
CAAGCCGAAAGATCAGGACGCGCCCGGGAAGCCCAAGGACCAGGACGGTCCGGCCAAGCCGAAGAACAATGACGGCCAGGCACCGCCCAAGCCGAAGGACAAGGACACCCAGTCCCCGTCCCCGAAGCCGCCCAAGCCCAAGGGCCCGACGAACAAGAACGACAAGGACAACGGCAAGGACAACGACAAGCCCGGCGGCAAGAACAACACCCCGAGCGACAAGTCGACGAAGCCGACGCCGCCCACGTCGAAGGACAAGAACGGCAACCCGAAGAACGAGAACACGAACGACAAGAAGGACACGGAGCCGACTCCTTCTCCAAAGCCGAGCACTCCGACACCCAAGCCTGGCAAGACCGACGGGCCGGACGGGCCCAAGAAGGACACCACCAACGACAACAAGAATCAGGACCCGAACGGCAACAAGGACAAGAAGGACACCTCCGACTCTGACAGCAAGAAGGACTCGGACGGGTCGAACAAAAAGGACAACGACGGCTCAGGGAAAAAGGACAAGACCGACTCCGACGGGAAGGGCAAGAAGGACGGGAACAACTCCAGTAACAACGGCCGCAAGGACACCGATGGCGGCAAAGACAAGCACGATCCCGGCAGGCCGAAGAACGATGAAGCCAAGGACGACCGCAGAAAAGAAGAGGAATCCGAGGAGTCCAAGCAGGCACAGCTGAATCGGATTCTCGCCCGAATCCGCGCCCAGCTCACACCCAAGGTTGAGGATGGGATGTGGGAGAGCACCATGGAAGGCACGCTCAAGGGGATGAAGGCCTGGTACCGACTGAAGAGCCTCAACCTCATAGGCGATGACCAAGTCAAGGTCTGGGGAAGACTCAACCCTGCAGGTAGCGCCTTGGAGGCGCTGCGCGAGCAGAGCCGAAAGCGGGACGAGATCGTCTTTGAGCGCTCCAAGAAGAACAAGCTACCCCCGCCGATATTCCCGCCCTTCGGAACTGGCCAGGTCCCGAAATTGACAGAGGCTAAATACCTCAGCCGCAATGTCGATTACACGGGTTCTGAACCCAGAGACTCCTACAGCTGGCCAGACGGCTGGGGCTACATAACATCACACAACATGACCGAGAAAACTTCAAAATCCCAGTGGGTGCGCATGCACCTGCTGCCTGAAAGCATCGGCGGCCTGGCCTCGAACAACAATCTCGTCCCCGCGCGCATAGCCACCAACAACGAGATGCGCGACGGCGTGGAACGTAAAGCGTACGACGAGATCAAGGATTCAGACAAAGTAATCTGGTACGAATCGGAGGTCACCCTTCACGCGCCGCAGAACGACGAGAACGGGGTCCTGAGGGAAGGCTTCCCGGAGTCCATCACATCCCGCTACGGGATGTACGAGCACGTCCGGGGAACGGGAAAGAAGCAGGACGACTGGGATCGAGAAAAGAAGCATGTGAAGGAGTATCCGATCAAGGGAATACCACTTCCCACTCCGGACGAGCACAGCAAGTTGATCATTAACTCCGCGGGCGCAAAATCCATTTGGACTCTACTGGGAGGCCCCGACAGCGGGTTCTCCATGCAGATCCCCCGGTACATCGCCGGAATGGACGGCAACGGGAAGACACACAGCACCCCGCCTCCCAAGTACCGCAAGGTTGACGACATCAAGGACTACTTGGATCTCCGCAAGCTCGACATGCTGCCAGGAGCAATGCCTGACCTTTCCCGAGTAATAGCTAAACTCAGAACAATCGATAAAGACGGACTGATCGACTGGCTGAAGTGAGCCCACGAGAACCGAGAAGCAGGAAGGTGCAGAAGTGTCGACGACCCAGCAGGACGATGCACTAAAGGCAGTACAAGAACTCCGGTCCGCCGGCGGCATCGTTCTCCACAAAGACCAAACGCTCCAGGAGGGGTACCTTCCTTCCACTGCGGAGCAAGCCGAATCCATTCGGAAGATCATCGGTCTCGAGCCGGACACCTCCCTGGAGAGCTACCGCCTGGGGGCTGCTTTTGTCCACGCAGCTTGGTTCACCAGAGACTACTCTTCCGAGGGAGAGTTCCGGCTGCACGACATCTGGTGCTGCTTGAACGGTGAGAATCTGAATTTCACAGACCGACATCTCAGCGCCGAAGAAAACGAAACTCTGCAGAAATTGAAGGTTCTCGACCAGTGCCTGGAATCGGGACGCCTCACCGGAATCTACGTATCCGAGTCCGGCGAAGGTGAGATCTGGTTCTACGACAACAACAGTAGGCTACTGAAGCGCCTGGACATCGATTATCGAAGCTACGTGCAGAACTTGTTCACCATAAAGGGAACTTCGGGATGGCAGTATCTGTTCACCGATACCGACCTGTCCGGTGACAAATTCGATGTCCTCGTCGACTACTTGAAGAACGCACTGAACGATTTTCCCACTGTTTTCCCCGAATACGACTACACCGACCTCCGCACCCGCCTGGAGGCCCGCACATGACCCGCTACGCCAACATCCCCAAACCCATCCGCTCCGCAATAGTCCTGGTAGACCCCGAACGCGGCACGCCGCAGCGCGTCATAGTCCTCCAGTTCAACCCCGACACCCTGGAGCGCAGTCTCTCCCCCCAGACCGCGGGGAGCGGCGGTGACTCCGGTGGAGGAGGGGCCGGTAGCGGCGACCGGAACGAAGCCCTCCGGCTGAAAGGCCCCGCCGCCGAGACCTGGAAGTTCACCGCCGAGATCGACGCCACCGATCAGTTCGAGATACCGGCGCCCGACGGCATCCACCCCCAACTCGCCGTGCTCGAAATGCTCGTGCAACCGACGTCAGCCCAACTCCGCGAAGCCAGCCGGCAGTCGAAGAAGGGGACCATCGAGATCAGCCCGATCGAGATGCCCTTGACCCTCTTCACCTGGGGCAGCAAGCGCGTCATGCCCGTACGGCTCACCGAACTCTCCATCAACGAGAGCGCATTCGACGTCAACCTGAACCCGATCAGGGCGAGTCTCAGTATTGGGCTCAAGGTTCTGACAGTGAGCGATCTACCGATGGGGCACCCAGGCGCCGAGCTGTACTACGCGCATCTCGCGCAGAAGGAACGCCTCGCCGGTGCCGCGCGCGCCGCGGGGATCGGGTCGTTGGGGCTCGGCTCCGGCGGCATCGGTGTAGGAATGGGAAGGGGCTGACGGCAGCACCATGGACGGCATCGAGCCTTATGAGAGTGCGTTGGACGCGATACCCGGCGCCCACCCGTACCCCCGCACCAGCCGCTACCACGACGCCGAGATAGGCGTGCACCGGCTGCCCGACGGGACCGAAGTGCGGTACGCCAAGCGGCGGTTGCTGCCCCCCTTGGAGGAGAGCGACGACACGCAGACGCACACCGTGCGTACCGGCGAGCGGCCCGACCTTCTCGGGCAGCGGTATTTCGGTGACCCCTCGCAGTGGTGGCAGATCGCCGACGCCAATCCGGTCGTCGACCCGCGCGAACTCACCGACGAGCCCGGACACCACATAGAGATACCGCTCGCCGGGCACTTCCCCCGAGGGGACCGGCGTGGCTGAACTCAGCGTCGGGCGCGGGCCCGTTCACATCACGCTGCACATGGGGCCGCAGCTCGCCCGCCCCGTGCCGGCCGAAGTCGCCGAGGCGTTGCTGTCCGCGCAGATCACCGCCACCGCGGGGGAACGGAGCGGGTTCCAGCTCGCCTTCGACCTCACCAAGAACGGGCTGATCAGCAAGACCCTCCTCCCCCAGGGGTTCTTCGACCCGAAGACACGGCTCATCGTCACCGTCACCGTGCGCGGCACGCCCGAAGTCCTCTTCGACGGGCTGATCGTGCGGCAGGAGGTCGGGGCCAGCAACCAACCTGGGCACTCCACGCTCACCGTCACCGGCGAAGACCTCAGCCTCGCCATGGATCTGCAGGAGCGGACCGACAAGTATCCGAATCTGCCGCCCTCGCAGCGGGTGTTGAGCATTCTGCGGCGGTACTCCGGGTACGGGATCCGGCCCGATGTGTATGCCGAGAAGGTGACGCAGCCGCCGCGCGAGGACCTGCGGGTGCACTTCCAGACCAGCACCGATCTGCAGTACATCAATGAGCTGGCCAAGGCCAATGGATACGTGTTTTACCTTGAACCCGGGCCCAACCCCGGGCAGTCCAGCGCCCGTTGGGGGCCCGAGGTGCGGCTCGGGGTGCGGCAGCACGCGCTGAACGTGAACATGGACGCCAACTCCACCGTCGACCAGTTGACCTTCGCGTACGACGGGACCGCGCGAGAGGAGCCGCAGGCGCGGTGGCAGGATCCGGCCGACCGGCGGTCAACTCCGCTGCCGCAGCCGTCGATCAGCCCGCTGCGGCCTCCGCTCGGGATGCGTCCGACGCCGGCCCTCAGGCAGCGCAGGCTCTCCGGTACCGCCAAGTTCCAGCCCGAGCAGGCCGAGGCCGAGCTGCTTGCCCGCGCCGCCACCTCCGCAGACGTCATTTCCGGCTCGGGGTCCCTGGACGTCAACCGGCACGGGTATCTGCTGCAGCCGCGGCAACTCGTCGGCGTACGCGGGTCCGGGCGGGCGTACGACGGGGACTACTTCGTGAAGTCGGTGACGCACATCCTGCGGCCGGGGTCCTTCCAGCAGAACTTCACCATCAGCCGGGAGGGGTTGGAGGCGCGCAGCGCCTACGTCCGCCCATAGACGCAGCGCCTACGTCCGCCCATAGACACCGACAAGCAAACAGAGACACCGCACACACCAGGAGCAACCCAGGATGGCCGCACCCAGCAACCGCTACCTCGGCAAGTTCCGTGGCCGAGTCGTGGACAACAACGATCCGCTGCACATCGGGCGGGTCACCGTCGAGGTCCCGGACGTGCTCGGGGACACCGCGTCGACCTGGGCGCTTCCGTGTCTGCCGTTCACCGGGCCGCAGGCGGGGCAGTTCGTGGTGCCGTCGCGGGGGGCCGGGGTGTGGGTGGAGTTCGAGCAGGGCGACCCCAGCTTCCCCATCTGGACGGGGTGTTGGTACGGGGAGGAGGACGAGCTGCCGCCGGACGCGCGGCGGCTCGTGCAGGGCGACTCGCAGGTGAAGCCCGTCGTCGTACAGACGCCCGGGGACCACAAGATTGTGATGAGTGATCCGGCGGGCCCGGATCAGGGGATTCTGCTGCAGGCCCAGGGGGGCGCGTACATCCGGATCACCAAGGAGGCCGTGGTGATCGCGAACGGGCTCGGCGCGAAGATCACCCTTGAGGGCGATCAAGTCATCGTGAACGATGGCCAGTTGAACGTCGCTGCGAAGCGATAGAGACGGGGGACGAAGAGACGTGTCCGGGATTTCCGGGAATCTGCTCGGGGCGGGTGCGGTGGTCAGCTGCCCGCACGGAGGCCGGGCCGCGGCCGGTCAGGGGGCCGCGGGCGTGCACATCAACGGCGCCGCCGTCGCCACCGCCGCGCACAGCTATACGGTCATGGGCTGCCCGCACACCGTCGACGGCGTGCCGACGCCGTGTGTGACGGTGCGCTGGACGGCCGGAGCGAGCGGAGTGACCGTCGACGGCGCCCCGGTGCTGCTCGACACCTCGGCGGCGCAGTGCTTCACGGCGGCTTCGGTGCCGCAGGGTCCGCCCGTCGTCCACAGTGCGCAGCGAGAGGTGAGTGTCCGATGACAGCCCGTACCCGCATACGTAGTGACTGGGCGTTTCCGTTCCGGGTCGACCGGCGGGGACGCACCGCGCACGCCGGACACGACGACCACGTACGCGACCTGATCGAGCAGGTGCTGTTCACCAGCCCCGGCGAGCGGGTGATGCGGCCGGACTTCGGCTGCGGTCTGCTCGATCTGGTCTTCGCGCCCAACAGCCCTGAGTTGACCAGCACGTTGGAGCTTTCGGTGCAGGCATCCCTGCAGCGCTGGCTGGGTGAGCTGATCGAGGTGGAGGCCCTTGACGTGTCCGGTGAGGAGAACGTCGTACGGGTGTATCTGACGTATGCCGTACGGGCCACCGGGACCGTCCGTGCCGATGTGTTCGAGGGGAGGGCCGCGGCATGAGCGGGACGACAACCTCGCGTCGGGCGCGGGTGCGGGCCGCGCAGCTCAATGGGGTCGACGCGGTCGAGGTGAGTGATGACGGGCTTGTGCTCACCGTCACGTTTCTCGGGAAGGCGCCGCACGGGCTCTGTGCGGAGAACGTGCGGATCGACGGCGGGCGGCGGATCACGGGCATTTCCGCCGTGGACATCAGTGTCGAGCGGGAGGAGGATCCCGAGCTCGACGACCGGCTTTACGTGACGGTCGACAAGGCCGGGGACACGTCCCGGTACCGGCTTTCGGTCGTCGAGACGGACCCGTACGGGCGGCCGGGTGACGTGCCGTTCCGGGGGTTCGACCAGCGGTACCACAGCGCGGAGTTCGCGTTCCGGCCGGACTGTCCGACGCCGTTCGACTGCAAGGACCAGTCGGACAGCGAGCAGGAGTTCCCGGCCGCTCCCATCGTCGACTACACCGCACGCGACTACGACACGATCCGCAAGCTGCTGCTCGACCGGCTGGCCCTGACCACGCCCGACTGGGTGGAGCGCAACCCGGCCGACCTGGGCATGACCCTCGTCGAGCTGCTCGCGTACACCGGGGACCAGATCAGCTACCAGCAGGACGCGGTGGCGACGGAGGCGTATCTCGATACCGCGCGGCGGCGGGTTTCGGTGCGGCGGCATGTGCGGCTGATCGACTACGCGATGCACGACGGGCTCGCCGCGCGGGCGTATGTGTCCGTGGAGACCGTCGGGGAGCACACGCTGCTGCCGGGTACGTTCCGTTTCGCGTCCGTGGACGTGCGGTCCCTCGACCCGCACGACCGGCCCGAGCCGGGCACCGTCGTCGATGACGCGGACCTGGCGGAGCTGGACGAGCGGGGCTCGGTCGAGGTGTTCGAGCCGGTGGTGGCGGACGAGCCGCTGCGGCTGCGCGAGGCGCACAACACGATCCGGCTTTGGACCTGGGGCGGCGAGGTGTGCGCCCTGCCGAAGGGTGCGACGGCGGCGACGCTGCGCGACGCGTGGCAGGACCTGGAGACCTGTTCGGAACGTCAACTCGACCTGGTTCCTGGCGACTTGCTGATCCTGGAGGAGGTCAAGGGGGCGCGGACCGGGACGCCGGGGGACGCCGACCCGGAGCACCGGCAGGCGGTGCGCCTCACCTCGGTGACGCCGGCGGTGGACCGGGTGGAGGACCAGCCGGTGCTTGAGGTGACCTGGGCGGCCGAGGACGCGCTGCGGTTCCCGCTGCGGCTCGCGACCCCGGCCGGGCGGGACTGCGCGCCGGTCGAGGACGTGACCGTGGCGCGCGGCAACGTGGTTCTCGTCGACCACGGCCGGTCCCTTGCCTGGTGCGGTGACGGCATCGCGGAGCTGGAGACGGTGACGGTGCCGCAGGTGCCCGCCGTGGCCGGGGACTGTGCGCCGCCCGCGTTCGGCTGCGTGGACCGCGACGAGGGCAACGCGCCGGGCCGGCTGATCACCGCGCTCACCGACCGGACCGAAGACGGCGCCGCGCTCACGCCCGACGATGTCCGTGAGCTGTGCGACGTGGTGGGCGAGGCGGCCGTCACGCGCGCCGGGATCGGCCTCGAACTCGCCGGTCAGCGCGGCGAGAAGGTGCTGCCGGGTACGGCGTACGCGCAGGCGGCGGCGTTGCGTACGCTGCTCGCGCAGTCGGTGTACCCGGGGATCGTGCCGCGTTTCCGGCCGCGCCTCGGGCGTTCGCCGGTCGCGCAGACCGTGCCGTTCCCCGATGCCGCGCAGGTGGCCTCGGGGCAGGCGGACCGGCTCGCGGCGATCCCGTCGCGGGTGCGGCAGCGTCTGGTGGAGCTGTGGCGCAGCGCGCGGGACCGGGACGGGCTCGGCGACGCGGAGATCGACGAGCTGACCGTGGTGTTCGGCCTGAAGGTGATCGAACGGTTCGAGCTGCGGCACCATCCGGTGCGGGCGCTGCGTGAACTCCTGCACCGCGAGGACCAGTTGCTCGCGCAGAAGCGGCGCCGGATCGAGGTGCTGACGGCGCGGGCGCGCGCGGGCACGGTGCTCGACGGGCACATCGCGTGGGAGATCGCGCACAGTTGGGGCCCGCGGTACGCGGAGGGGCTGCACCCGGACGAGCCGGTGCTGCGCGGCGCGGCGAGCGCGGCGCTCGACCAGGACCCGCGGCGCGCGCTGCCCGCGGTACGGCTTCACGAGGGTGAGCAGGTGTGGGAGCCGCGCCGGGACCTTCTGGAGAGCGGTGCGCGGGACCGGCACTTCGTGGGTGAGCTGGAGGACGACGGACGCCTCGCGCTGCGGTTCGGCGACGGGGTGCACGGGGCGCTGCCCACACCGGGTGCGCGCCTCACGCTGCGGTACCGCCTCGGCGGCGGTACGGGCGGCAACGTCGGCGCGGAGGCCATCAACCACCTGGTGGTGTGCCGGGAGCCGGACGGCGACGTGGAGGTGCCGATCGCGGGGGTGCGCAATCCGCTGCCCGCGACGGGCGGCACGGAGCCCGAACCCTTGGAGCAGGTACGGCAGTTGGCGCCGCTCGACCTGCGCCGTACCCGGCTGCGCGCGGTGACCGCGGACGACTACGCGGCGCTCGCCGCGGGCCTTCCCGGGGTGCAGCGGGCGGCCGCGGAGATCCGCTGGACGGGCGGTGTGCAGGAGGCGCACGTCGCGATCGACGCGTACGGGGCGGCCACTCCGCCGCCGGAGTTGCTCGACGCGGTGGCGCACTCCCTGGAGACGTACCGCAGGATCGGGCACGACCTGGTGGTGGGCCCGGCCCGCCTTGTGCCGTTGGACATCGCGCTCACGGTGTGCGCGCTGCCGGGGCATCAACACGGGCAGATCCTCACGGAGTTGTACCGGGTGCTCGGCACCGGCCGGCTGTCCGGCGGGAGGCTCGGCTTCTTCCACGCGGACGCGCTGACGTTCGGTGAGCCGGTGCGGCTCAGCCGTCTGGTGGCGGTCGCCGCGGCCGTGCCCGGCGTGGAGAGCGTCCAGGTGACCCGCCTGAAGCGGCTGTTCCACGAGGAGCGGGGCGAGCGCGCGGACGGTGTGCTGCGGCTCGGCCCGCTGGAGATCGCGACCTGCGACAACGACCCTGACCGGCCGGAGAACGGCCTGCTCGACATATCCCTGGGGGGTGCCCGATGAGCGACGCCTGCTCCTGCGGCGGCGCGTGCGGCGCCGGCGGCGGCCACGACGAGCGGCGGGCCCCGGTCGCGCCGCACAATCCGCCGGGCCGTACCGCGCTCGACTACCGGGTCGGCACGTACGGCTCGTTCCTGGCGGCCGCGGAGGACCGGCTCGCCTCGCCCGCGTACCCGGCGCTCGCCGGTCTTACGGTGCGGACGCCGGACGATCCGGCGCTCGGGCTGCTCGACGCGACGGCGGTCCTCGGTGACCTGCTGACGTTCCACTCCGAGCGGATCGCGGACGAGGCGTATCTGCGGACCGCGAACGAGCACCGTTCCCTTGTGCTGCTCGGTCGGCTTGTCGGGCACCGGCCGCGTCCGGGTGTGGCGGCCTCGACGCACCTGGCGTACCGCCTGGACCGTGATCCGCGCGCCGAGTCGCTGCCGGTGCTCATCCCGCGCGGCGCGCGCAGCCACAGCGTGCCCGCGGCCGCGGACGAGGACGCGCAGACCTTCGAGACTGCCGAGGATCTGACGGCCCGCTGGGACTGGAACGAGCTGAAGGTGCGGCGCCGCCGCCCCACGCTGCTCACCCCCGAGGACCTGGAGCGCCGCTCCGAACTGTTCGTGGAGGGCACCGCCACCAACCTCCAGAACGGCGACCAGTTGCTGTTCGTCTTCGGTGAACAGGCCGGTGGCGTACGGAAGTTGCTGCCTGTGGCCCGGGTGCGCGTGGACCGCGACGACGACGTGACGGGCATCGGCCTGCCGCGCTCGGCGCCGCCGACGCTGAAGGAACTGGTCAGCGAGGCGCTGCGGTGGATCGCCGCGCCCGCAGGTCCTGGCGAGCCCGGCGAGGAGCCCCCGACGCCCGAGGTGCCGAACCCGCGTCCGATCAGCCGGTTCATCGAGGACTTCGACGAGCAGGTGCTCGCCAGGCTCCGCGAGTCGCTGCCGTCGGCGGGCACGCCGGAACGGTTCGCGAAGGCACTCGCGGGACCGGTGGCGCGACTCGGTGAGGCGCAGGTCCTGGCCGAGGCGTACGCGGACGTCGCGGCGTGGTTCGAGCAGTTGGAGGCGGTCCTCGCCGAACTGGCCGAGCGGGCCATGGAGTTGGCGCCCGCGCAGCCGGTGGAAGGGGAGGACCCGAAGCCGTCGCGAGGCGCCGTCGAAGGGTCCGCGCAGGACCCCGCACTGGCCGCGCTCGGCCACCTCCTGCCCGCGTTGAGCCGCACCGCGGCGCCCCGCGTCCGGAGCTCGGGCACACCGGCGCCCGGCGCGGACACGGTACGGCTGCTCGCCGCGCTCCGGCCCGAGCTGCGGGAGCCGCTGCGGACCGCGTGGCGCGGGGCGCGGGCCGCCGCGCCCGAGGCGCCGTTGCTGCGTGCCGTGCTCGCCATGCGCTCGCGGGCGGCGCCGTTCGGTGCGACCGCCCCGCTCAAGCCGGTCCAGGACGACCGGGGCCGGGTCGTGCGCACCGCGGACTGGCCGCTCACCGGGGCCGTACTGACCTCGCTGCGGGTGGTGTTCGACAACTCGGGGAAGGTGCCCGAGAAGGCCGAGTTCCAGTACGTCGAGGGTTCCGGCACCGACCAGCGCTCGGAGAACCTGATCGGCGCGCAGCCGACGGAGTTCACCCTCGGTCCCGGCCGGGTCGAGCTCTCCGCGCGGGCCGGGCAGGACCGGGAGCTGAGCTGGCTGGGGCGGCGCCCCACCGACTCGCAGGAGCCGGGTGTCACGGCGCGGCTGCACGCGGGCCTGCCGGAGCGCGGCCTGTTCGTGTCCCGTCCCGACGACGAGGGCAACGTCCAGGTCCTGCTGCACAACGGCACGTCGGAGCCGACCACGCTCAGGCCCGGCGAGTCGCGGCAGTTCACGCACGGCGAGTACGAGGTGGCGGTCGCGTACACGGTCGGCGGCGCGCCCGCCCACGTGGAGATCGTCATCGCCTCGAAGCCGGAGCCGCTGAACCGGAACGTGCTCCAGCTCGACACGGTGTACGACCGGATCGCGGTGGGCAGTTGGGTGGCGATCGAGCGGCCGCGCAAGGGCAAGGACCCGAAGGACGGCGGCATCCCCGGCGACCCGAAGTTGCGGTTCGTCACCACCCAGGTCAAGGAGGTGCGGACGGCCGCGTACACCAACTACGGGATCACCGGCCGGGGCACGGAGCTGGTGCTCGCGGACCCGTGGCTCGACGAGTTCGACGTACTGCTCTCGCATGTCCGGGACACCACGGTGCACGCGGTGGGTGAGCCGCTGCGGATGGCCGACGAGCCGCTCGGCGAGGACGTGCACGGCAACGAGGTCGAACTGGCCGAACTGTACGAGGGGTTGCAGCCCGGCCGTACGCTGATCGTCTCCGGTGAGCGCAGCGACGTACCGGGCACGACGGGTGTGGCGGCCACCGAAGTGGTCGTGATCGACAAGGCGGAGGCCGTCGCCGACGCCGTACCGCCCGGCGGCCGCCTGCACACGCGCCTGACCCTCACCACGGATCTGGCGTACCGCTACCGCCGCGACACCGTGAAGGTGCACGGCAACGTGGTGGCGGCGACGCACGGCGAGGGCCGGGACGAGCCGATCGGCAGCGGCGACTCGGACCGTACGAACCAGACGTTCGCGCTCTGGCAGTCGCCGCTGACCTGGCTCGCCGCCGACAACCCCCTCGGTGCGACACCTGTGTTGGAGGTGCGCGTCGACGGTGTGCTCTGGCACGAGGTGGACAGCCTCGCCGGGCGCGGGCCGCGCGAGCGGGTGTACATCAGCGGGTCCACGGCGGACGGCCGGACGACGGTGACCTTCGGGGACGGTGTGCACGGGGCACGGCTTCCCAGCGGGCACGAGAACGTGCGGGCCCGCTACCGCTTCGGCACCGGCCGGGCCGCGAACGTGGCGGCGGGCCGGATCACACAGGCCGTGACACGGCCGCTCGGCGTCACCGCGGTGACCAACCCGCTGCCCGCGACAGGCGGTTCGGACGCCGACGGTCCCGGCCTGACCCGGCGCACGGTGCCGCTCGCGGTGGCGGCGCTCGACCGGCTCGTCTCCCCCGTCGACTACGAGGACTTCGCGCGCTCCCGGGCCGGTATCGGCCGCGCCTCGGCACGCGAGGTGTACGACGGGCGGCGGCGGATCCTGCACGTCACGGTGGCGGGCACGGACGATGTGCCGATCGCCGCCGACTCCGATGTGCTGCGGGCGCTGCGGTCCTCGCTCGGCGAGTACGGGGACGCGCGGCTCGCGGTCCGGGTGGACGTACGGGAGCTGGTGCTGCTGTTGCTCGCGGCGCGGGTGAAGGTGGCACCCGATCACACCTGGTCGGTGGTGGAGCCCCGGCTCCGGCAAGCGCTGCTGCGCCGACTCGGCTTCGAGGGGCGGGAGTTGGGCCGCCCGGCCGCCCTGTCGGAGGTCCTGGCGACGGCGCACTCGGTGCCGGGCGTGGACTATGTGGACGTCGACGTGTTCACGGGCGTGCCCGCGTCCGCGACACCCGCCGAGCTCCTGGAGATCGTCCGCAACCCCGGCGAGCCGCGCGCGGCGGTGCCCGCGCACTCGGCGCGGTACGACGAGCGGGTGCACACGGTGCGCGAGGAGGGCGGCGAGACCCTTTCGTCGGTCTGCGCGCGCTACGGCGTGCCGCTCGCCGAACTGTTGCGGCTCAACCCCGACATCACCGACACCCGGCCGCTGGAGCCCGGCCGTTCGGTGTTCGTGTTCCGCGGCATCCGCCCGGCACAGCTCGCACTGCTGTCGCCGCGGGCGGCGGACACGCTGATTCTTTCGGAGGTCAAGTGATGGCCCTGGATGCGCGGTACGTACAGGAGGTTGTGTGATGTCCAGGGAACCGGACGGGCTCGCGGAGCTGCTTCCGCAGTGGCACCGGCTGCGGGACGAGCAGGAGGGTGAGCCGCTGCGGGCGCTGCTCGCCGTCATGGCAGAGCAGTTGGACCGGGTGCGGGACGGGGTGGAGCAGGGGTACGAGGACCTGTTCGTGGAGTCGGCGGCGCCGTGGGTGCTGCCGTACCTCGGGGATCTGGTGGGCTACCGGCCGCTGCCCGGCTACGAGCGGGTGCTCACGACGGGCCTGCGGGGCAGCAGCCCGGCGGCGCTCGCGCAGGCTCTGGCGCCGCGCCGGGACGTGGCGGCGACGGTCGCGAACCGGCGCCGCAAGGGCACCCTGCACCTCCTTGAGGAGATCTCCGAGCAGGTCGCGGCGTGGCCGGCGCGCGCGGTGGAGCTGTCCCGCCTCGTGGCGCACCAGCAGCCCGTGAAGCTACTCGCGGACGGCGCGCCGCACCGGGCTCAGCGCGGCCGTCTCGTCGATGTCCGCGAGGGCGCCCAACTCGACCTGGCGGGCGGCCCGTTCGGGTCGACGGCGCGTACGGTCGACGTGCGCAGGGCCGACTCGCGGCGCAGGCAGGGCGGTACGGGTCCGGCGGGGGTAGCGCTGTTCGTGTGGCGGCTCAAGGCGTACGCGCTGACGAAGTCACCGGCGTACTGCATCGACCGGGCCCGCAACCTGTACACGTTCTCCATCCTCGGCAACGACAGTCCGCTGGTGACGAAGCCCGTGCCGGAGCCGTCGCCTACACACATCGCGACGGTCGACAACGTCCCGGCGTTCATCCGCCGCCGCCAGTTGCACGACCGGCTCGCCGACTACTACGGGCCGGGCAAGAGCTTCGTGATCCGGCGCGACGGCGAGGACCGGCCGGTGCCGATGGCGGACATCGTGGTCGCGGACCTGTCGGACTGGCGCTACCGACCCAAGCGCGGCCAGGTGGCGGTCGACCCGGAGCTCGGCCGGATCGCTTTCGGCTCGCGTTCGGCGCCCCGGCAGGGTGTGTGGGTGGACTACCACTACGCGTTCGGCGCGGACATGGGCGGCGGCGAGTACCCGCGTACCCGTACCGAGCGGCCGGACGCGGAGTTCTACCGGGTCGGGCCCGACCAGCCGTACCAGCGGATCATGGACGCGTTCCGGGCCTGGCAGCACGACCGCAGGGCCGGGCGGTGCGGTCCCGACGGCATCGTGGAGATCACGCACAGCGGCGCCTACCAGGAGCAGCTGGACTTCGACCTGGATCCGGGCGACCGGTTCGAGCTGCGCGCCGCCGAGGGTGCACGCCCTGTGATCCGGCTGCTCGACTGGTACAGCAACCGGCCGGACGCGCTGAACATCCGGGGCCTTTCGGAGGAGTGCGCGCCCGGCGAGCGGCCGCGGGTCACCCTGGACGGGCTGCTCGTCGCCGGGCGCGGCATCAACGTCACGGGCCCGGTCGGCGCGGTCGTCGTACGGCACTCAACTCTCGTACCCGGCTGGTCACTTGAGCCGGAGTGCGATCCGCACTCGCCGGAGGAGCCGAGCATCGTCCTGGAGCGCACCACGGCCTGCCTCCAGGTGGAGGACAGCATCCTGGGCACGGTCGAGGTGATCGGTGACGAGGTGTCCGAGGAGCCGCTCGACATCCACATCCGGGACAGCGTCCTGGACGCCACCGGCAGCGACCGCGAGGCGCTGTCGGCGCCGGACTGCCGGCACGCGCACGCGGTCCTGCACGTGCACCGGTCCACGGTGATCGGCGAGGTGCACACACACGCCGTGGAGATCGCGGAGAACACGGTGTTCACCGGGCGCGTGCACGTGGCCCGGCGCGGCATCGGCTGCGTCCGGTACTCGTACGTGCCGCCGGGCTCGCGCACCCCGCGCCGGTTCCGCTGCCAGCCCGACCTGGTGGGCCCGGACGAGGCGGCACGGGTGCGCCCGCTGTTCACCTCGGAGCGCTACGGGACACCGTGGTACGGGCAGTTGGCGGACCGGTGCGCCCCTCAGATCCGGCGGGGCGCGGAGGACGGGGCCGAACTGGGCGCCTTCCACGAGCTGTACCGGCCGCAGCGCGAGGACAGCCTGCGGGCCCGGCTCGCCGAGTACGTGCCCGCAGGGGCGGACGCCGGGATCTTCTTCGTGACGTGAGCGACGTGAGCACCGAGCAGGCGCGGCACCTCGTGAGCACCGGGCTCGCGGGTCAACCGCCGTGCACACCCACCGACTTGCTGCACCCACCGACTTGCTGAACCGCACTTTCTGAACCAGGGGGACCCCCTTCATGCACGCTGACCTGTCCCGCTCGACGTTCCGGCCCGGCCGGCACTACTCCCAGGTCCTCGCCCAGCAGGGCCGCGTACAACTCGACGCCGACGCCAACGAACAGGCCGCGATCCAGCTCCACCAGGCGCGTACCCTCGCCGCCGACCTGATCGGCCGGTACGGCGGGCCGCGCGAGCACGCGGGCTTCCACATCCACTTCCCGGGCGACAACCGGGAGATCGACGACCTGGAGATCCACGGCGGGCGCTACTACGTCGACGGCATCCTGGTGGACGCCGACCGGCCATCGGCGGGCGACGCGGTGCCGGACGAGGGCGAGGACGACGAGGCCCCGGCCGCCGAGCCGACGGTGTGGCACTACTGGGACCAGCCCGACGCGTACCGCGACCCGGAGCGCCCCGGCGACCGGCTGCCCACCACGTACCCGTACGTGATGTACCTGAAGGTGTGGGAGCGGTCGGTGACGGCGGTGGAGGACCCGCAGTTGCGGGAGGTGGCGCTCGGTTCGGCGCTGCCGGACACGGCGGCCCGCTCGAAGGTCGTCTGGCAGGCGCTGCCGCTGCCGTTCACGGAGCTCGACGTGGAGGAGGAGGACCCGGCGCAGGTGCGCTCGGCGTTCGACAAGTGGGCGCGTGAGCAGGCGTCCACGGCCCGGTTCGCGGCGCGTGCGCGGCGGCCCGAGCACGCCGACGAGGACCCCTGCCTGGTGAAGCCGGACGCCCGCTACCGGGGCCCGGAGAACCAGCTGTACCGGGTGGAGGTGCACACCGGCGGCAAGGCGGAGCAGGCCACCTTCAAGTGGTCGCGGGAGAACGGCTCGGTGGTCTTCCCGGTCGAGGAACTCGACGGCACCTGGGTGGAGTTGGCCTCGCTCGGGCAGGACGACAAGCTGGATCTGGACGTCGGTGACCTGGTGGAGTTCGGCGACACCGCGTACGTGTCGCGGCTCGAACCGCTGCCGTTGCTGCGGGTGGAGGAGCTGGACCTGCCGGGCCGTCGGGTGCGGCTCTCGGGCGAGCCGGACCCGCGGGTGGGGCGGCGCCCCGAGCTCCACCCGTTCCTGCGCCGCTGGGACCACCGCGAGGGCGTGAAGCGCAAGGGCCGTACGGCGGAGCTGAGCGGCGGTGCGGTGTCCCTGGAGGAGGGCGCCTGGCTGCCCCTTGAGGACGGGGTGGAGGTGTACTTCGAGGCGGGTGGCCGCTACCGCACCGGTGACTACTGGACGGTCGCGGCGCGCACCGCGACCGGCGACGTCGAGTGGCCGGTGAACGCCGCGCGCAAGCCGCTCCTCGCCCGCCCGGCGGGGATCGTGCGCCACTACGCGCCGCTGGCCCTGGTGAAGGGCGAGCAGGAGCCGGTGGACCTGCGGCTCGCCTTCAACGCGCTCGCCACCCGCTCCATCCCGCACGCCGGGGAGGCGGAGCTGGCGGCGGAGGCGCGGGCCCGCGAGGAGGAGTACGCGGCGGAGAACGCGGCGCCCGCCGATTCGGGAAGGTCGCAGACGACGGCCGCGGCGGAGGCGGCCGTGGACGAAGGGGGACTCTGATGGCGAAACCGCTGTCGGCGGGAAAGCTGGTCGAGGTACTGCGCGCCGAGGGCCTGACGGTCCATGAGGTGCGCAACTGGCGCCGCCACAACCGCAATTCGAAGGGCCCGTGGGGTCCGGTGAACGGCGTGATGATCCACCACACGGCGTCCTCCGGCACGGAGGGTTCGGTGAACCTCTGCTACGAGGGCCGGTCCGGCCTTCCGGGCCCGCTCTGCCACGGGGTGATCGACAAGAAGGGCCATGTGCACCTGGTCGGCAACGGCCGCGCCAACCACGCGGGCCTCGGCGACCGCGAGGTGCTGCGGGCCGTGGTGAACGAGTCGAAGCTGCCGGCGGACAACGACACCGACACCGACGGAAACCGGCACTTCTACGGCTTCGAGTGCGTGAACCTCGGCAACGGCAAGGACGAGTGGCCGGCCGCGCAGAAGGAGGCCGTGGAGCGGGTGTCGGCGGCGATCTGCCGGGCGCACGGCTGGAGCGAGCGTTCGGTGATCGGGCACAAGGAGTGGCAGCCCGGCAAGGTCGATCCGCGTGGCTTCACGATGGACGGGATGCGCAAGCGGATCGCGCAGCGGCTGCGCGGCGAGGGCGGGGGTGGCGGCGAAACCAAGCCGGCGCCCGACCCGGAGCCCAAGCCCAAGCCGCGTCCGAAGCCCGAACAGCCCGTGGGGCACGAGGAGTTCCCCGGCAGCGGCTTCTTCCACGTGGGCCAGAGCCACCCGATGATCGAGGCGATGGGCGTCCGCCTGGTGGAGGAGGACTGCGGCCGCTACGACGTGGGCCCGAGCCCCGAGTGGTCGGACGCGGACCGCAAGTCGTACCAGCTGTGGCAGCAGCGGCTTCGCTTCAAGGGCAAGGACGCGGACGGCATTCCGGGCAAGGTGAGCTGGGACCTGCTCAAGGTGCCGAAGTCAGGGCGCTGAACAGGCGGCCGGGGGTGGGTCGTGGACACGTCCCACCCCCGGCTGCGCTGTGCTGCTCAGCCGTCGAACCGTGGCTGCGCGCAGGAGTGCCGCTCGGCGGACCGCCGCGCGAGTTCCTTCAGCGCCGCCCGCTGCGCACCCGGGTCCGGCTCGACGAGGCGCTCGCCCTTGCGGACCGTCTCCGAGGTGAAGAAGGCGGTACCGCCCTGCGCGGGGCAGGAGGCGCTGGCCCAGTACACGCCGTCGGCGCCGCCCGAGGGACCGTCGAAAAGGCCGCTGTCTCCGCGCTTGTACGTCGCCACGCTTCCGTCCTGCACGAACGGCCCGTAGTAGGCGGCGACGCGGAACGCGGGCTCGCCCTTGGCATCGAGGACGACACAGTCCTCGACGGGCGCGAGCGGGTCGGCGGCGGTCTCGCGGGTGCGGGCGTCGATGCCCTCACAGGTGCCGCTCGCCGCACGGGCCGGGGTGCCGGGGCCGGTCTCGGGGACCGGTTCGGCGAGCTTGCGCACGGTCTTGCCGCGCGGGGCCTCGCAGCCGGCGCGCTCGGCGGCGTTCACGGCGGTCGCGGTGGCGAGACGGGCGAGTTCGAGACGCTTCGGCTCGGTGATCTCGTCGTGCACGCCGCCGAGTTGACGGGCGGTCAGGTTCACGGTGAGCCCGTCCCCGCCCTTCCCGTCCTTCCCCTCGCAGAGCATGACGACGGCCGCCGTCGCATCCGCCGAGGTGGTGTTGAGGACGCCACGCCAGCCGTGCCCGATCGGCGACACCGTGTACCCGGCCGTGTCGGACTGCCGGCGCTGCACGTTGCGCAGCAACTCACCGCTCGACGTGGACCGGCCGACCTCGACGTCGAGTTCGTCGAAGAGTCGGTCCGAGCCGCCGTCCGGCCGGAAGTTGCACTGCTGCGGCTCCTCGTCGGCCCGGTCCTTCAGGTCGTCCATCGGGGTGCCGCGGGCGTCGAGGAAACCCTCGACCTGCGCCTGCGGGACGATGCCGTGGCAGGGCCGCGCGGCGGCCGGGTCGTCGCCCGTACCGCCCCCGCCGCACCCGACGAGAACCACACACCCGGCGACGGCCAGAGCCCAACTCCGCTGGATACGTGCGCTGTTGCTGCGGCTCACGCGTGCCCCCTCAGGACGTCGAAGGCGCGGTCGCGACCGACGCCGTAACTCTGCTCGGACTCCTGCCTGACCTGCCGGATCAGGTTGCTCCCGGAGTCGTGACCGCACACTTCGGCCCACTCGTTGCTCAGTCCGTAGGTGTCGTCGATGCCGCGTGCCTGCTTTCTGATGTCCCCTTCGGCGGCCTCCGAGTCGGCCTCCGCCTTGTCGTCCTCGGCGCAATCGTACGTGGCCTGATCACGCAGACGCCGGGCGGTGTCTCCGACGATTACGGGCATCGCGGTGAGCGGGATCCCGGCGCCGTGTTAGCGGTACGCGCACAGCACAACACCCCCGATCCGCAAGCCGCGGACCAGGGGCGAAGGCCGAGAAGAAACGAGGGCTACGGCTTCATCTCGTACGTGCCCGACAGCGCCTCCACGCGCTGCCAGACGCGGCCCGAGCGCGCCTCGTCTACGACCGGGCGGCGGACCGCGCCGAGCGCCCAGGTCTGCTGTGCCTCGGTGGCGGAGTCCTTGCCGTGCAGTTCGACGGCGTGTGCGGAGAAGTCCCGTACGAGGACGGCGAAGAGTTCGTCAAGGACGTCCGCGTCGAGCTGCGTCAACGCGGCCTGCTCCAGGACGAGTTGGGCGTGCACGACGAGCGCGAACAGCTGGCCGACCGCGAGCAGCAGGTCGAGGTCGCGGCTCTGCGCCTCGTCGGGAGCGGCGGTGGTGACGAACTCGCAGAGCGCGTCGGCCTGTTCGCGGAAGCGGGCCACGTTGGGCAGGTGCGCGTACGCGTCGAAGGCGGGCCGCCAGTCGTGGAACCGCACCGAGCCGAGGCCGCGTGCCGGGCCCTGGCGGAACAGGAAGTCGTCGTCGGCGGCGTCCAGGCGGGTCGGCACGGGCTCGTAACCGGCCGGGTCCAGGAGGTGGTTGCGCAGGAACTTGAGGATCAGGGCGAGGTTGACGTGCACGGTGCCTTCGAGCTTCGGCAGGCCTCGGATCTCGATTGCGGCCTGGGCGAAGTAGTTGTCCTTCTCGAAGCCCTTGGCGGCGATCACGTCCCACATGAGGTCGATGACCTTCTCGCCCTCCGTGGTCACCTTCATCTTCGTCATCGGGTTGAAGAGGAGGTAGCGGCGGTCGTCGGGGGACGCGGTGCGGAAGTAGTCGACGGCGCGGTCGCTGAACAGCTTCATGCCGACGAGCCGTACGTACGCGTCGGCCAACTCCCGCCGCACGTGCGGGAATGCGGTGACGGGGCGCCCGTACAGGATGCGGTTCTGGGCGTGGGTGACGGCCTCGTACATCGCGTGCTCGCAGATGCCGATGGAGGCGGTGCACAGGTTGAACTTGCCGACGTTGACGGTGTTGAGCGCGGCGTCGAAGGCGGCGCGGCCGGTGTGCAGCACATCGGCGGCGACGACCGGGTAGTCCTCGAGGCGGAACTCGCTGACGTACTTCGAGGAGTCGACGACGTTCTTGACCAGGTGGTACGCGTCGTGGCGGCTGTCGGCGGCGAAGAAGACGTAGCCGTCGGGGCCCTCGATGTCGGTGCGGCGGCCGAAGACGGAGACGAGCCCGGCCTCGTTGCCGTTGCCGATGTAGTACTTGGAGCCGGTGGCGCGGAAGCCGCCGTCGCCGTCGGGGGTGAGCAGCATGTCGGTGTTGTAGATGTCCGCGCCGTGCGTCTTCTCGGACAGTCCGAACGCGAACACCTCGCCGTCCGCGAGGAGTTGGGCGGCGCGGGCGCGCGCGTCGGCGTTGTCGCTCTGCCAGACCGGGCCGAGGCCGAGGATGGTGACCTGCCACGCGTACCAGTAGTCGAGGCCGTAGAAGCCGAGGATCTCGTTGAGCGCGGCGATCCTGGCGGTGTCCCAGCGCTTGTCCGGCTCCCCTTCACCGGCGGCGGAGGCGGGCGTCAGGAACGTCTCGAAGAGGCCCTCCTTCGCGGAGAAGGCGAGGAAGTCGGCGAGCCAGGCGCGGTCGCGGTAGTCCTCGATCAGCTTGCGCTTGCCGCGCTCCTCGAACCAGTCGACGGTGGCGCGGAGCAGCCGCCGCGTCTCGGGGTCGAAGTGCGCCGGGTCGTAGGTGTGCGGGTTGAAAAGGAGCTGGTCGGCCATGCGGAGTGCCGCCTTTCGGGGTGAGGGGTCGGAGTTCAGCGCTCGGCGCGGAAGCGGTGGAGGGTGGCGAGCACATCGTCGAGCCAGGCGATCATCATGCGCTCGTACGTGATGCCGCCGCGCAGCACGACGTGCTGCAGTTCCCGCTCGGCGCCTTCCGGCCCGTAGGAGCCGCCGTCCGTGTGGCCCCCGAAGTCGCGGTCCTCGCCGGCGAGATAGCGGGCGAGGCGGTCGGCGTGCGCCTGCCGGTGCCGCTCGACCTCGCGGAGCAGAGCGCTCGGATCGTCGAAGGCGGCGCCCCGGATCTTCACGGCGAGGTCGTGCCGCACGCTCTCCGGCTCGATCGGGTCGTGCAGCCAGCTGGTGAGCGCGGCGCGTCCGAGGTCGGCGACGGAGTACTCCTTCTTGTCCGGCCGCCCCTGCTGCACAACCGCCCGCACGTCGACCCAGCCGTCGTTCTCCATCCGCTTGAGCACGCGGTAGATCTGCTGGTGGGTCGCCGTCCAGAAGTACCCGATGGACCGCTCGAACCGCCGGGCCAGCTCATAGCCGGAGCCCGGCTGCTCGAGGAGGGACACCAGGATCGCGTGCTCGATCGCCATGCGGGGATCTTGCTATGCACTTTGTTGCATAGGCAAGACGGGGCGGGCGGGTGAGACGCGTCTCACCCGGGACGCACGGCCTGGACTTTTTCCCCCCCCCCCCCCTTCCCCAAATCTGTCTCTTTTAAAAAATTTAAGCCTCCCAAGAGAAAATAAATGTAAGAGCT
>NZ_JAAAHS010000790.1 GCF_009908195.1 Streptomyces boluensis
AAGCTGCCGGTACCGGCCGGCTCCGCCCAGGGCGCCCACGACGTGCTCGTACGCCCCGCCGGAGTACGGCTCGTGGCCGCCGCCGACGGCCTGGCGTGCACGGTGACGGGGCGCACCTTCCGCGGTACGCACGTCGCCGTGCACCTCAGGCCCGACGACGCGGGCGCACCCCGGCTCGAAGCGGCCTGCACGCTGCGGGAGGCGCCGGACGTGGGCGACTCGGTGGGAGTTGTCTTCGATGCCGGGGATGTCGTGGTGCTCGGCTGAGCACTTCGCGCTCACGATCACGTGACGGAGCAGGTCCTGGCCCTCAACGCCTGTTGACCGCGTTGATAACTTGGACCCTCAGTCTTCGCTCCGCTTCACGGGGGACCAATGAGCCAGCCCTGGCAACCCGCCCA
>NZ_JAAAHS010000791.1 GCF_009908195.1 Streptomyces boluensis
TGTGCAGTTCTCAAACAACGACCAACCACCCATCACCCCGGAACCAGCGTTCCGAGTGCACTGGGGTCGGCACTGAAGGCAGCCACAATCGGCCGTACCCTCAGACACCCAACAGCGTGCCCGACACAATCCCCTGACTTTCACGTTCCACGCCGAAGCAGTACTAGCGAAGCCAAACAATCGTGCCGAATAGTCAACGTTCCACCCATGAGCAACCACCGTCGAACATTTGCCGACGTAATGGCCCTGGACCACCAAGCAAGCTTGGCGGCCTAGATGCTCCTTAGAAAGGAGGTGATCCAGCCGCACCTTCCGGTACGGCTACCTTGTTACGACTTCGTCCCAATCGCCAGTCCCACCTTCGACAGCTCCCTCCCACAAGGGGTT
>NZ_JAAAHS010000792.1 GCF_009908195.1 Streptomyces boluensis
GGGGAACGCACGGGGGATCGGCCGCGGCGGCGCGGAGGGGGAGCCGTCGCGGCCGACGCATGTCCGGAGCAATTCGGAAAGAGGCGTTCCGGGTGGCATCGGTGGACAGATATCCATCGAGCCATTACGAATGCACAGCCTCCACACCCGTGCCGGCTGACCAAGAACACTGCAACTCAGGGGAGTTCACATGATCCGCGCCAAGAAGGTCCTCGTCACGTTAGCCATTGCCACGGCTGCCTTCGCGGGTGCCGCAGTCCTGACGGCCGGCGCCCCGCAGTCCGGAGCCGCCGAGGTCATAGCCGGCGACAACCACGCCCCGGCGCCGCCGGCAAGCCTCGCCTGATCGCCGCGGGAAGGGGCCCGAGCGGTACACCGC
>NZ_JAAAHS010000793.1 GCF_009908195.1 Streptomyces boluensis
ATGGCGCGGGCCCGCGCCCCCTTGTCCACCATGGCGATGGCGACGCCCGCGCCGACCGCCCAGAACCCGGCGCAGGCGAGCGCGCTCACCACGCGGGAGGCGAAGAGGATCTCGTACGAGGGGGCGAGGGCGCCCGCGACCTGGCCCAGGCCGAACACGGTGATCAGCGCGATCAGGGTGGTGCGCCGGGGCAGCCGCAGGGTGGCGGCGGCGAGCAGCGGGGCGCCCACGACCATGCCGATGGCGAAGGCGGATATCAGCAGCCCCGCGCTGGGGATCGAGACGTTCATGTCGTCGGCGATCTCCGGGAGCAGCCCGGAGAGCATGAACTCGCTGGTGCCGAGCGCGAAGACGGCGAGACCCA
>NZ_JAAAHS010000794.1 GCF_009908195.1 Streptomyces boluensis
ACCTGGTCCTCGCACTGGGAGCACTCGGTCGCGCTGACCGAGCAGGGCCCGTTGGTTCTCACCGCGCCTGACGGCGGTAAGGCGAAGCTCGCGGAGTACGGGATCACGGCCGCTCCGGATCCTCTGGGCTGAACGCTGTGTCGTCGGACGGAGTCCGGCGCAGCCGCTCGAAGCCAGTGAGGCGCCCCGGCGCCGAAGCCCGCGAGGGCGGCGTGGAAAGGCAGTCGACGGACGGCACCTGGTCCTCGCACTGGGAGCACTCGGTCGCGCTGACCGAGCAGGGCCCGTTGGTTCTCACCGCGCCTGACGGCGGTAAGGCGAAGCTCGCGGAGTACGGGATCACGGCCGCTCC
>NZ_JAAAHS010000081.1 GCF_009908195.1 Streptomyces boluensis
CTTCCCCACTTCCCCAGTACTTCTGGTTACTTCGAAATTACTGAGGGTTGCTATCCAGGAGGGAGGTGCGGTGCCGTGCCCGGTGCCGTGTGGTCCTGGACTGACACTGGAGTACGACGTGGCTCATCTCCCCACCGGTCGCTCGCTGAAGCGTTTGCTCACCCTGGCGTTGACGACCGCCGCCCTCGCCGCGTCCGTCGCGGCCCCGCAGGCGGCCTCGGCCGATGACGGTGCGCCCTCGGTGCCGCCGCACGCCCCGCAGTTTCCGTTGACCGCGGTCGACGGGCCCGGCGACGTGTATGTGTTCTGGCCCGACGGCAAGGGCGGCCTCGGACCTCGTGAGTTCGTGCTCGGCGGGTGGCAGACGCATCTCGGGGCCACCCATGTCGACCACGACCGCGACGGCCTCGCCGAAGGGGCCTACGGGCAGCGGGCCGACGGGCGGATGTTCTATGTGACGGACGCGGGCGAGCGGATGCTCGACGGGCAGTGGGGGCAGTACGACCAGTTGCTCTCCCCCGGCGACCTGGGCGGGTCCGCGCAGGCCGATGTGATCGCGCGGGACCCGAAGGGTGTGCTGTGGCTGTTCGCCGCGCGCGAGGACGCGACGCTGCGGCCCGGCGTACGCGTCGGTCCCGGCTGGAACCGGTACGTGCAGATCGCCGGGCTCGGCGACCTGACGGGTGACCGTGTCCCGGACGTCGTCGGCCGTGACAGGGCCGGGGTGTTGTGGCTGCACCAGGGCACCGGCGATGCGCGCAAGGCGTTCTCCGCGCCTGTGCCGATCGGCCTCGGGTGGAACCGGTACAACCATCTGACGTCCATCGGCGACCTGGACCAGGACGGCACCAGCGACCTCCTTGCCCGCGACCGCGCCGGGGTGCTGTGGCTGCACCCCGGCACCGGTGACCCCCGGCGGCCGCTGGGACAGCGGCAGCGCGTCGAGGGCGGCGCGGGGTGGAACCAGTACCGGCTGCTGTTCTGACGCCTGCCCCTCGTCCCCCACGCTCGTGGCCGGTCCCGTTCGGTTCGGGGCCGGCCACGAGCGCGTCGGTGGGTCTCGTACGGCTATTCCTTGACGGTCCAGGTGTCGTTGCCGGTGAGGAGGGCGCTGAGGTCGCCCTTGCCGTTCTGGTCTATGGCGGCGTCGAGTTGGTCGGCCATCAACCTGTCGTAGACGGGGCGGTCGGTGGCGCGGAAGACGCCGATCGGGGTGTGGTGGAGGGTGTCGGGGTCGGCGAGCCGGGACAGCGCGAACGCGGTGGTGGGCGAGGCCGCGTGGGCGTCGTGCACCAGGATCTGCGTCCGGTTGTCGTCGGTGACGGGGACGACTTCGAGGTCTCCGGTCTGCGGGTTCCGTACGACGCCCTTGTGGTTTCCCCCACCCTCCGGGCGGGAGGTGCCCCCAGCGCCGAAGGTGATCGGTTGGCCGTGTTCGAGGCGGATGACGGCTTCCTCGGCCTGCTGCTTGTCCTTGAGGACTTCGAAGGCGTTGTCGTTGAAGATGTTGCAGTTCTGGTAGATCTCGACGAGCGCGGTGCCGGGGTGGGCGGCGGCCTGGCGGAGCACGTCGGTGAGGTGTTTACGGTCGGAGTCGACGGTGCGGGCGACGAAGGAGGCTTCGGCGCCCAGCGCGAGCGAGACCGGGTTGAAGGGGGCGTCCACGGAACCCATCGGCGTCGACTTGGTGATCTTGCCGACTTCTGAGGTGGGGGAGTACTGGCCCTTGGTGAGGCCGTAGATCCGGTTGTTGAACAGCAGGATCTTCAGGTTGACGTTGCGGCGCAGCGCGTGGATGAGGTGGTTGCCGCCGATCGACAGGGCGTCGCCGTCACCGGTGACCACCCAGACGCTCAAGTCGGGGCGGGAGGAGGCGAGTCCGGTCGCGATGGCGGGGGCGCGGCCGTGGATGGAGTGCATCCCGTAGGTGTTCATGTAGTACGGGAAGCGGGAGGAGCAGCCGATGCCGGAGACGAAGACGATGTTCTCCTTGGCCAGGCCGAGTTCGGGCATGAAGCCCTGCACGGCCGCCAGGATCGCGTAGTCACCGCAGCCGGGGCACCAGCGCACCTCCTGATCGGACTTGAAGTCCTTTGCTGTCAGGGGGAGTTCAGTCGGCATGGAGCACTTCCTCCAGTGCGGTGGCGAGCTGCTCGGCCTTGAACGGCATGCCGTTGACCTGGGTGTAACTGCGGGCGTCGACCAGGTACTTGGCGCGCAGCAGCATCGACAGCTGACCGAGGTTCATCTCGGGGACGACGACGTGTTCATAGCGGGCGAGCTCTTCGCCGAGATTCCCGGGCAGTGGGTTGAGGTGACGCAGGTGGGCCTGTGCCACGCTGCGGCCCGCTGCGCGCAGTCGGCGTACGGCGGCGGTGATGGGGCCGTAGGTGGAGCCCCAGCCGATGACCAGGAGCTGTGCGTCCCCGCTCGGGTCGTCAACGGCCAGGTCGGGCACGTCGATGCCGTCGATCTTGGCCTGGCGGGTGCGGACCATGAACTCGTGGTTGGCCGGGTCGTAGGAGATGTTGCCCGTGCCGTCCTGCTTCTCGATCCCGCCGATCCGGTGCTCAAGGCCCGGCGTGCCGGGCACCGCCCACGGGCGTGCCAACGTGCGCTCGTCGCGCTTGTAGGGCCAGAACACCTCGGTGCCGTCTTCCAGGGTGTGGTTCGGGCCTTGCGCGAACTGCACGCGCAGATCGGGCAGTTCATCGACCTCCGGGATCCGCCACGGCTCGCTGCCGTTGGCGAGATACCCGTCCGAGAGCAGGAACACCGGCGTGCGGTACTCCAACGCGATCCGGGCCGCCTCCAAAGCAGCGTCGAAACAGTCCGCCGGTGTCTTCGGCGCCACGACCGGCACCGGCGCCTCACCGTTACGCCCGAACATCGCCTGCAGCAGGTCCGCCTGCTCCGTCTTCGTCGGCAGCCCCGTCGACGGCCCGCCCCGCTGGATGTCCACCACCAACAGAGGCAGTTCCAACGACACCGCCAGACCGATCGTCTCGCTCTTGAGCGCCACACCCGGCCCCGACGTCGTCGTCACCGCGAGGCTGCCACCGAACGCCGCACCCAGCGCCGCCCCGATCCCCGCGATCTCGTCCTCCGCCTGGAACGTCCGCACACCGAAGTTCTTGTGCTTCGACAACTCATGCAGAATGTCGGACGCGGGCGTGATCGGGTACGAACCCAGATACAGCGGCAGATCCGCCTGCCGGGACGCCGCCACAAGACCGTACGACAGCGCCAGATTCCCTGAAATATTGCGGTACGTGCCCGTCGGGAACGCCGACGCCGCCGGCGCCACCTCGTAGGAGACCGCGAAATCCTCCGTCGTCTCCCCGAAATTCCAGCCCGCCCGGAACGCCGCAATATTCGCCGCCGCGATATCCGGCTTCTTCGCGAACTTCGACCGCAGAAAAGCTTCGGTGCCCTCCGTCGGCCGGTGATACATCCACGACAACAACCCCAGCGCGAACATGTTCTTACTGCGCCCCGCGTCCTTACGGGACAGCTCGAACTCCTTCAGCGCCTCCACCGTCAACGTCGTCAACGGCACCGGATGAACATGGAAGCCCTCCAGCGAACCGTCCTCCAACGGGGACGTATCCCAGCCGACCTTCTGCATCGCCCGCTTCGTGAACTCGTCCGTGTTCACGATGATCTCCGCACCCCGCGGCACATCCGCCAGGTTCGCCTTCAACGCCGCCGGATTCATCGCCACCAGAACATTCGGCGCGTCACCCGGCGTCAGAATGTCGTGATCAGCGAAATGCAACTGGAAACTCGACACACCCGGCAACGTCCCCGCAGGCGCCCGAATCTCCGCCGGGAAATTCGGCAACGTCGACAAGTCATTACCGAACGACGCCGTCTCCGACGTGAACCGGTCACCCGTCAACTGCATACCGTCACCCGAATCACCCGCAAAACGAATGATCACCCGGTCCAGACGACGCACTTCCTTGCCCTGGACCGTGCGGGTCGCCGATGTCCGTAGGGCCTCTCCCCCGCTCGTCATGCGGGCGGTGCGGGCAGCGACAGCGGGCGCCCGTAGTTGCCGCGGACGATGTCGCAGATGTCGCGCAGGCCCGTGTCCAGTTGCTGGATCTCGGCGTCCGTCAGGAGCACCGACGGTTCGAAGCGCAGGGTGTTGGCGGCGCTCGCCGTCGGGAACGTACGGATGCGGTGGCCGCGCAGCAGATGGCCGGCCAGGAGATACCCGAACAGGCCCGCCCTGGCGGCCTCCTGGACCGGCGGGGCCGGCGCGTCGGACTGGTCGTGGAACTCGATGCCGAGCATCAGGCCCTTGCCGCGCACGTCCTTGACGACCTCCGGGTAGTCCTTGTGGACGGCGTGCAGCATGTCCTTGAGGCGGGCGCCGCGTTCGCCGGCCTCGCGGTACACGGCGCCGCCGTCGGCCTCGACGAGGTCGAGCACCTTGAGCGCGACCAGGCTGGAGAAGCCGTCCTTGGCGAAGGTGGAGCTGTGGATCAGCTCGAACTGGCCCCGGTAGCGGGACTCCCGTACGAGCAGCACCGAGGTCTTGACGAGGCCGCCGCCGAGACTCTTCGCCAGGGTGTAGTAGTCGCCGCGCAGGCCGATGTCGCTGCTGGCGAGGAACGTGCCGGTGCGGCCCATGCCGCTCTGGATCTCGTCGACGACGACGGGGCAGTCGATGGCGGCGCAGGCGCTCTGGATCTCCTCGGCGAACTCCCGGGTCAGCTCCTGGATGCCGCCCTCGCCCTGAATGGGTTCGAGGATGAACGCGCAGATCACGGGGGCTTCGTGGCGGCGGATCTCGACGCGGCCGCCGGTGACGGTCAGGCCGAGCAGACTCGCTCGCTCCTCGTCGATGACGCGCTGTACGGCGCCCGGCCGGTTGACCGGGACGAACCGGGCCTGCGCCGCGAGGGACTTGAACGGCGCGCGGTAGGCCTCGTTGTGGGTGAGCTGGACGCTGCCGACGAGCTTGCCGTGGAAGGAGCCCTCGGGGGCCAGGAACACCGGTGGCCGGGCGGCCTGTTCGGCGTTGCGGCGGGTGAGGGCGTCGACGAGGACGCCCAGGGCCTCGGTGGGGTCCTGCGGGCGCGGCGCGGTGAGACCGGCGCCCTCCCAGGTGGTGTCCGGCACGGTCGCCTTACCGCCGCGCACCGCGTAGCCGGCCGCCTCGAAACTCTTGCCGACCTTCTCCAGCTGGGCCTCCAGGCGCAGCACACGGTCGAGTTCCGCGTGCTTGACGGCGGCCTCGTTGGCCTCCGCCCCCGAGTTGGCGAAGATCGCGAGATAGGGCTCGTCGTCGCCGAGTTCGCGCCGCACGATCCGGTTCAGGGCCACGGCGAGCCGGTTGGCCTCGGGGTGCAGCGAGAACTGGGCATGCACCGGCGTCGCGGCGTCCAGGAGCTGCTTCGCGTACGCGGTGATCACCGGGTGGTTGTGGCCGAGCAGGAGGGAGCCGTAGCCGCCCGCGAAGTCGACCACGGGGATTTCCCGGCCGTCCTCGCCGCGCATATGGAGGGTATTTCCTTCGGCCCTGACGTATTCGACGTCCAGGCCTGCGGATGCGAGGACCGCCCGTAGGTGCGGCTCGGCCAGTTGGGGCTCGTCGGGCTCAGTGGCTACGGAATTCATGGCGTCCATGTTTCTCGGGTGCTGCAAGCGGCCGCTCATGGGGTGGTCATCGGATGGGCAGCGCCCGTTGAGGACTTGTGGTTACCCGCTGATGAAGCGGCGGAAAGTGGCCCTTGCTTAGCTTTTCGGCAGGCCGGTAGTTCGCTGTCGAATCCAAAGAGGAAGAAATGACTCCCGTATCCGCCGAGCTCGACCCCGCGCTCCCGCGGGCCGGTCGCCGCCGCACCGGCGCGCCGGCTCCCCTGCGGGATGTGATGTCCCAGTTCGCCACCGGAGTCGTCGTGCTCACGGTCGGTGGCGAGCACCCGCACGCCATGACCGCGAACGCGTTCAGCTCCGTGTCGCTCACGCCGCCGAGCGTGCTGTGCTCGGTGGCCCACAGCGCCGTCATGCACGACGCGCTGACCACCGGCGGAAAGTTCGGGGTGTCCATCCTGAGCGCCGAACAGGAGCCGCTGGCCCGCCACTTCGCCGACAAGAAGCGCGAGCTGGGTGCCGCCCAGTTCGAGCGGGTCGGCTGGTTCACCGGGGAGCACACGGGTGCCCCGCTGCTGACCGGTTCGCTGGCGTGGCTGGAGTGCGAGCTGGACGCGGCGCACGTGTCCGCCGACCACACGATCTTCATCGGTGCCGTCCTGGACAGCCGGCGCGGGCACGACGACACCGGGCTGCTGTTCTTCAACGGGGAGTTCGGCCAGGTCGGCGACGCCGCCGCGTGAGCGCCGGCCACCGCGTACGGCCCGGTGCGGCCGGCGCACCGAAGAGACGTCCCGCGGCCGCCGGCAGGCGGCTGTGGGCGAACGACCAGACCACAAGCGTGTGTTCACACACAGAAGAGGAGCCGGCGGCATGACTGCTGCTACCGATCTGTACAACCTGGAGCTGACGGATGATCCGCAGGTCCAGAACGATGTCTTCCTGAAGATATTCAACTCGGGCGACGGGCACGCCTTCGACCGGCTCTACCGGGACGACGCGATCTCCAACCTCTCCGGTCAGCCGCTGACCGGCCCGGCGCGCACCAAGGCCATCGTCGACATGCTGGCGCAGGGCCCGACCCTGAACTCGGTGGTCAAGCACTCGTACACGGCCGGCGACGTCACGCTGATCGTCGTCGACTTCGAGCTGGGCCTGCCCGGTGAGGACGGCGAGCTGATCCCGGTCAAGGGGTCCTGCACGGACGTCATCCGCCGGGTCGAAGACGGCAAGTGGCTGATGGCCGTGGACCGTCCCGTGGCGAACCCGGCCGCCTGACACCTGCCGGGAGTGCCGGGCGCGCGGTGCCCCGCACGCACAAGGAGGGTGCCCCGCACGCACAAGGAATCGCATGACCTGGTGGGGGCCGGGGTCATGCGATTCCTCATGTGCTGCGGCGCATTGCGCAGGGGCGGATCAGGCGGCGGCCAGACGCTCCGCGGGCGGCTCCTCGCCGAACGGGTCGTCGATGGCGTACAGCCAGCGGCCGCCGTCCTCGGTGCGGCGCAGCACGTCGAGGCCCACGCCCACGAGCCGTTCGCGGCCGCCCTTGTCGTCGTTGACCTGCATCGTCCAGTCGACGACGACGAGCGCGGTGTCGCCGGTCACGTAGGCCTCGCGGACGTCGGCGACGATGGTGGGCGCGGCCGTGTCGAAGAACTCCTTGGCGGCGGCGCGGCGGGCGTCGCCGGACACCGGCTTGCCGGGCTCCCAGACCGCGACGGCCTCCTTCGTGTAGTGGGCGTCGACGGCTTGCAGGTCATGGGAGTTGAAAGCCGTGACGTAGCTTTCCAGGTGCTCCTCTATGTCCGCCGGGAGTTCCATTCCGTTCGTGGTCTTGCCCATGAAGATTCCTTCCGGTTCCGCGATGTCGGTGCGGTGTCGAAATCGACGTGCGCCGACGACGTTATCCGTGGGCCGGAAACCGGTGACCCATCACGGGGTAATGCGGAGCGCCGCACCTTCCCGACCCGGTGAATTACCGTGCCGTGATCCGGCGTTGGAACTGAAATAGGCCCGCCCTTGTACGGTCCGATGTGGAATTCCGAACGGCACTTTCAGGCGTCAGGAAAGGGAACCCCGGAGTGAAGACGACGACCGAGCAGGACACCAGGGCATCCGGTGGCTCCGAGGCGCAGGGTGAGCCGATCGCCGTCATCGGCGTGGCGTGCCGGCTGCCGGGTGCGCCCGGTCCCGGTGACTTCTGGGAGCTCCTCGCCCGCGGGGCGAGCGCCGTCGGCGAGGTGCCCGAGGGGCGCCTGGCCGGCGAGGGGCCGCCGGTGGTCGAGCGGGGCGGGTTCCTGGACGCGGTGGGCGACTTCGACGCGGCGTTCTTCAATGTGTCGCCGCGTGAGGCCGCCGCGATGGACCCGCAGCAGCGGCTCGTCCTCGAACTGGCCTGGGAGGCC
Organism: Streptomyces boluensis; assembly: GCF_009908195.1. GTDB lineage: Bacteria > Actinomycetota > Actinomycetes > Streptomycetales > Streptomycetaceae > Streptomyces > Streptomyces boluensis. The sequence goes on from NZ_JAAAHS010000081.1 coordinate 8,016, forward strand.
CTGGAGGACGCCGGGATCGTGCCGGCGTCGCTGCGCGGTTCCCGTACGGCGGTGTTCGTCGGCACGCTCCGCGACGACTACACGAACCTGCTGTACCTGCACGGTACGGAGGCGATCACGCAGCACACGATGACCGGCGTGAACCGCGGCATCATCGCCAACCGGGTCTCCTACCACCTGGGGCTGCACGGCCCGAGCCTCACCGTGGACGCGGCGCAGTCGTCGTCCCTGGTGGCGGTGCACCTGGCGTGCGAGAGCCTGCGTCAGGGCGAGTCGGCGACCGCGCTCGCGGCGGGTGTGAACCTCAATCTGCTCGCCGAGAACGTGGTGACGGAGTCCCGCTTCGGCGCGCTGTCCCCGGACGGCACGACGTACGCCTTCGACGCCCGCGCCAACGGTTTCGTGCCGGGCGAGGGCGGCGGCGTCGTCGTCCTGAAGCCGCTGGGCCGCGCACTGGCCGACGGCGACCGGGTGTACGGCGTGATCCGGGGCAGCGCGGTCAACAACGACGGCGCGACGGACGGTCTGACCGTGCCGAGCGGCGCCGCGCAGCAGGCGGTGCTGCGGGAGGCCTACGAGCGGGCCGGTGTCGGTGTCGACGAGGTGCAGTACGTCGAGCTGCACGGCACGGGTACGCCGGTCGGCGACCCGATCGAGGCGGGGGCGCTCGGTGCGGCGCTCGGCGCCGGGCGGTCCGCGCGGGACGCGCTGCGGGTCGGGTCGGTGAAGACCAACATCGGGCACCTGGAGGGTGCCGCGGGCATCGCGGGCCTGATCAAGGCGCTGCTGAGCCTGCACCACCGGCGGCTGCCCGCGAGCCTCAACTTCGAGACGCCCAACCCGCGGATCCCGCTGGCCGATTGGGGGCTCGCGGTGCAGCGGGAGCTGTCGGCGTGGCCGCGCGAGGACCGGCCGCTGGTGGCGGGCGTCAGCTCCTTCGGCATGGGTGGCACCAACGCGCACGTGGTGCTGTCCGAGGCACCGGCCGTCGAGGCCGGGCCCGCGCCGGTGCCGGAGAAACCCGCCGCGCCCGTCGCGTGGGTGGTCTCCGGCCGTACGGAGGCGGCGCTCGCCGCGCAGGCCGGGCGGCTCGCCGACATCCTCCAGGACCGTCCCGGGCAGGGGCTCGGGGACACCGCGGACGCGCTGGTCACCCGGCGCACTCTCTTCGGCCACCGCGCGGTGGTCGTGGCCGGTGAGCGGGACGGCCTGCTCGGCGGCCTGCGCGCGCTCGCCGCGGACCGGCCCGCGCCCGGCGTCGTCGGCGGCGCGGTCCAGGACGGCGGACTCGGCCTGCTGTTCACCGGCCAGGGAGCCCAACGTACGGGCATGGGGCGGGAGTTGTACGCGGCGTACCCGGTGTTCGCGGCGGCGTTCGACGCGGTCGCGGCCGAGCTTGACCCGTTCCTCGACCGGCCGCTCGCCGAGGTGATCGCGGAGGGCGGCGAGCCGCTCGACCGTACGGGCAGCACGCAGCCGGCGCTGTTCGCCGTGGAGGTGGCACTGTTCCGGCTCGTCGAGTCGTGGGGCGTGCGCCCCGACTTCCTGGCGGGCCACTCCATCGGCGAGCTCGCGGCGGCGCATGTCGCCGGGGTGCTGTCGCTGCCGGACGCGGCCCGGCTTGTGGCGGCGCGGGCGCGGCTGATGCAGGCGCTGCCGGAGGGCGGGGCCATGGTCGCCGTCGAGGCGGCCGAGGACGAGGTGCTGCCGCTGCTTGCGGGGCGCGAGCGGCAGGTGGCTCTCGCCGCGGTGAACGGCCCGGCGGCCGTGGTGCTCTCCGGCGACGAGGACGCCGTACTGGAGGTCGCGGAGCGGCTGCGCGCGGCCGGCCGCAGGACGAAGCGGCTGCCGGTCAGCCACGCCTTCCACTCGCCGCACATGGACGCCATGCTCGACGACTTCCGGGCGGTGGCGGCCGGGCTCGACTACCGGGCGCCGCGCATCCCGGTGGTGTCCGGCGTGACCGGCGCCCCGGCGGCGCCGGAGCAGCTGGCGTCGGCGGAGTACTGGGTGGAGCAGGTGCGGCGCCCGGTGCGGTTCTTCGACGCCGTGCGCACCCTGGAGGCGGGCGGCGCGACGACGCTGCTCGAACTGGGTCCCGACGGGGTGCTGTCCGCGCTTGCCGCCGACTCGGTGGCCGACGCGGACGCGGTCCTCGCGGTGCCCGCGCTGCGGGCGGGCCGCCCGGAGCCGGCGGCGCTGCTCGCCGCCGTGGCGGCGGTGTTCACGCGCGGCGCGGACGTCGACTGGGCCGCGGTGCACGGCGGCGGCGTGCCGGGCCCGGCCGAGCTGCCGACGTACGCGTTCCAGCGGCAGCGGTACTGGTTCGACACGGCCGCGCGCCGAGCCCCGGTGGCACTGCCCTCGGCGCCCGCGCCGCAGGAGTCCGGGCCTTCGGGGTCCGCGCCGCAGGAGTCCGCGCCGCAGGGGGTGCTCGGCCGTCGCGTCGCGGGCCTGGCGGAGGGCGAACGGGCCGTGTTCGTCGCCGAGTTGGTGGACACGCACATCGCCGCGGTGCTCGACTACGCGCCCGGTGAGCGGATTCCGTCCCGTACACCGTTCAAGGAGCTGGGCTTCAGTTCGCTGATGTCCACAGAGCTGCGCGGCACCCTCGCCAAGGCGACCGGGCTGCGGCTGCCGACCGGGCTCCTCTTCGACCATCCGACGCCCCGGGCGCTCGCGGAGTTCATCGCGGCCGAGCTGCTCGGCACGGCCGGGCCCGGCGAGGCGGAGGCCGCCGCTCCGGCGGAGGGCGAGCCCCTCGCGATCGTCGGCATGGCCTGCCGCTATCCGGGCGGCGTGGCGTCGCCGGAGGACCTGTGGCGCCTTGTCGCGACGGGCGGCGACGCCGTCTCCGCGTTCCCCGCGAACCGTGGCTGGCCGGACGACCTGTACGACGCCGACCCCGACCGGGCGGGCCACAGCGCGGTGCGGCACGGCGGATTCCTGCACGACGCGGGCGAGTTCGACGCGGCGTTCTTCGGGATCTCGCCCCGTGAGGCCCTCGCCATGGACCCGCAGCAGCGGCTGCTCCTGGAGACGGCGTGGGAGGCCGTCGAGCGGGCCGGTATCGATCCGCGGTCGCTGCGCGGCTCCCGTACCGGTGTGTTCGTCGGCGCGACGGCCCTGGAGTACGGGCCGCGCATGGACGACGCGCCCGAGTCCGTGCAGGGCAGCGTCCTGACCGGGTCCACCACGAGTGTCCTGTCGGGGCGGATCGCCTATCAGCTGGGCCTGTTGGGGCCCGCGGTGACGGCGGACACGGCGTGCTCGTCGTCCCTGGTGGCACTGCACCTGGCGATCCGTTCGCTGCGCTCGGGCGAGACCAACCTGGCGCTCGCGGGCGGCGCCGCCGTGATGTCCTCGCCGGGCATGTTCGTGGAGTTCTCCCGGCAGCGCGGGCTCGCGCCCGACGGGCGCTGCAAGTCGTTCGCGGCGGGCGCCGACGGCACGGGCTGGGGCGAGGGCGTGGGGCTGCTCCTGGTGGAGCGGCTCTCCGACGCGGAGCGCCTCGGCCACGACGTGCTCGCCGTGGTGCGGGGCTCGGCCGTCAACCAGGACGGCGCGTCCAACGGCCTCACCGCGCCCAGCGGCCTCGCGCAGCAGCGGGTGATCCGGGACGCGCTCGCCGACTCCGGGCTCGGCGCGGCGGACGTCGACGTGGTGGAGGCGCACGGCACCGGCACCAAGCTGGGCGACCCGATCGAGGCGGAGGCCCTCGCGGCCACGTACGGCAAGGGGCGTGACGCCCACCGGCCGCTGCTGCTCGGCTCGTTGAAGTCGAACATCGGGCACGCCCAGGCCGCCGCCGGCGTCGGCGGTGTCATCAAGATGGTGCAGGCCCTGCGCCACGGTGTGCTGCCCAGGACGCTGCACGTGGACGCGCCGTCGCCGCACGTCGACTGGGCGTCCGGCGGCCTTGAGCTGCTCACCGAGGAGCGCGACTGGCGGGCCGGGGAGCGGCCGCGCCGCGCGGCCGTGTCGTCGTTCGGCATCAGCGGCACCAACGCGCACGTGGTCATCGAGCAGGCCCCCGCGCGCCGGGCCGCCGAGCCGGCCGCCGCGGTGCCCGCGCCCCGGCTGCCCGCGCCGTGGGTGCTGTCCGCGCGGAGCACGGCGGCGCTGCGGGCGCAGGCCGCCCGCCTGGAGGCGGAGCTCACCGCGGGCGCGGAGTCCGGCGGGGTCGACCTCGCCGGGATCGGCGCTGCCCTCGCCACCACCCGTAGCTCCTTCGAGGAGCGGGCCGTGGTGCTCGGTTCGGACACCGCGGGCTTCCTGGCGGGGCTGCGGTCGCTGGCGTCCGGCGCCCCGGACGAGGGTGCCCGGGTGCGGGTGGGCAGCGCCGCCGGGGCGGGCCGTACCGCGTTCCTGTTCACCGGGCAGGGCGCCCAACGGGCCGGTATGGGACGGGAGTTGTATGCCGCCCACCCGGTGTTCGCGGCCGCCCTCGACGAGACGTTCGCCGCGTTCGACGGGCTGCTCGACCGGCCGCTGCGCGAGGTGGTGTTCGCCGCGCCGGACGGCGAGCTCTCCGCTGCGCTGGATCTGACGACGTACACGCAGCCCGCGCTGTTCGCCGTCGAGGTGGCGCTGTTCCGGCTGCTCGAACACCACGGTGTGGTGCCGGACCTGGTCGCGGGGCACTCGATCGGCGAGCTGGCCGCGGCCCATGTGGCAGGCGTGTTCTCGCTGGCCGACGCGGCCCGCCTGGTCGCGGCCCGGGGCCGGTTGATGCAGTCCGCGCCCGAGGGCGGCGCGATGGTCGCCGTGGAGGCCACCGAGGCGGAGGTCGTCGCGTCCCTCGACGCGCACCCGGAGGTGTCGGTCGCCGCCGTCAACACCCCGCGTTCGGTGGTGATCTCGGGTACGGAGAGCGTGGTCCTCCGGATCGCCGACGGCTGGCGCGAGCAGGGCCGCCGTACGCACCGGCTCACCGTCAGCCACGCCTTCCACTCGCCGCACATGGACAGCGTCCTGGACACGTTCCGCGAGGCCGCCGCCGAGGTCGCCTTCCACGCACCGCGCATCCCGCTGGTGTCGACGGTGACCGGGGAGACGGCGGACGCCGGGCAGCTCGCCTCGCCCGACTACTGGGCGCGGCAGATCCGCGCGGCCGTCCGCTTCTCCGACGCCACCCTCGAACTGGCCGCGCAGGGCGCCTCCGTACTGGTGGAGGTGGGGCCCGACGCGGTGCTGACCGCGCTCGCCGGGCGCACCCTGGAGGGCACGTCGGTGACGGCGGTGCCGCTGCTGCGCGCGGGCCGGCCGGAGACGGACACGTTCGCCTCGGGGATCGCCGAGGCGCATGTACAGGGGGCGCCGCTGCGCGCGGAGACGTTCTTCCCCGGTGCCGTACGGGCCGCGCTGCCCACGTACGCGTTCCAGCGGGAGCACTTCTGGCTGGCGCCGGGGCGGCGTACCGACGCGCGCAGCCTGGGGCTTGCCGCCGCCGGGCATCCGCTGCTCACGACGGCGGTGGAGTTCGCGGACCGCGAGGACACCGTGTTCACCGCGGCCGTGTCGCGCTCCGGGCACGGCTGGCTGGCCGACCACGCCATCGTCGGCACCGTGCTGCTTCCGGCCACCGGGTTCCTCGAGCTGGCCCTCGCCGCCGGTGCGCACGTCGGTGCGCCCCGGGTCGCGGAGTTGACGCTGCAGGCGCCGCTGCCGCTGCCCCCGGGTGAGCCGGCGCAGCTGCAGCTGGCGGTGGACGCGCCGGACGCGGACGGGTACCGGCCGTTCACCGTGCACGCCCGCGCGGACGGCGGCGCGGACCGGACGCGTCCGTGGACGCGGCACGCCTCGGGTGTGCTGGCGCCGGACGTGCCCGCGCCGCCCGCGCCGTCGGCGGACTTCACGCAGTGGCCGCCCGAGGGCGCCACGGCGGTGCCGCTGGACGACGTGTACGGGCGGCTCGCCGCGCTCGGTTACGACTACGGGCCCGCGTTCCAGGGCCTGGAGGCGATGTGGCGGCGCGGCGACGAGGTGTTCGCCGAGGTGGGGCTGCCACCGGAGCTGCGGGAGAGCGCCGGCGGCTACGGCGTCCATCCGGCGCTGCTCGACGCGGTGCTGCACCCGCTGGTCCTCGACGCCGCGGACGCGTCGGACGCACCGGACGCGTCGGACCCGGCCGGTGCGTCGGGCGGGGAGATCCGGCTGCCGTTCAGCTGGTCCGGCGCCGCCCTGTACGCGACGGGCGCCACCCGGCTGCGGGTGCGGATCGCGCCCGACGGGGCCGGTGCGGTGACGCTGTCCCTTGCCGACGCGGCCGGTGCGCCGGTCGCCGAGGTGGAGTCGCTGGCGCTGCGCCCGGTCGCCAAGGACCGGCTCGGGCCGGCCGTGGACGGGGTCGCGGACGCACTGTTCACGGTGGCGTGGCCGAAGCTGCCGGTGCCCGCGGTGGACGGTGCGCCGGTGTGGGCGCAGGCGGGCCCTGACGCTCCCGTCGACGCCGAACTCCTCGTCGTACGGGCCGACTTGGTGCCGGTGGACGAGTCGGACGGGCGGCCCGCGCACGCCGCCGCGCACGAGGTGCTCGCCCGGCTCCAGGACCATCTGGCTGAGGAGCGGTTCGCCGCCGCGCGCCTGGTGGTGGTGACGCGGGGCGCGGTCGCCGTCCGGCCCGGCGAGGACGTGTCGCTCGGTACGGCCGCCGTGTGGGGCCTGGTCCGCTCGGCGCAGTCGGAGCACCCGGGCCGGGTGCTCCTGCTCGACCTGGACCCGGCCACGCCCGCGCCCGCGCCCGCGTCCGCGTCCACGTCCACGTCCGCGTCCGAGTCCCTGGGCGAGGACACCGGGGCGCTCCTCGGCGCGGTGCTCGCCGCCGGGGAGCCGCAGGTGGCGGTGCGCGACGGCCGGCTGCACGCGCCGCGCCTCACCCGCGCGCAGCGCGCACCCCGGGCCACGGAACCGGCCGACGCGGCCGCGGCCTCCGTCGGTGGCGGCGGGTCCCGCTTCGCCCCGGACGGCACGGTGCTGATCACCGGCGGCACGGGCGGGCTCGGTGGCCTCTTCGCGCGGCATCTGGTGTCCGCGTACGGCGTACGGCAGTTGCTGCTGACCAGTCGGCGCGGCCCGGACGCGCCCGGGGCGGCCGACCTGGTGGCCGAACTGACCGCCGCCGGTGCCCGGGTGAGCGTGGTCGCCGCCGACGTGGCGGACCGTGAGGCGCTTCTCGCGGTGCTCGCCGCGGTGCCCGCGGAGCATCCGCTGACGGCGGTGGTGCACACGGCGGGCGTCCTCGACGACGCGACCGTGGGCGCCCTGACGGGTGCGCGGCTCGACGCGGTGCTGCGGCCGAAGGCCGACGCCGCGCTGCTGCTGCACGAGCTGACCCGCGACCTGGACCTGTCCGCGTTCGTGCTGTTCTCCTCGGTGTCGGGCAGTACCGGCACCGCGGGTCAGGCCAACTACGCGGCGGCCAACACGTACTTGGACGCGCTGGCCCAGCACCGCAGGGCGCAGGGTCTTGTGGCCGTGTCGCTCGCCTGGGGGCTGTGGGACGCCACGCACGGAATGGGCGCGTCGCTGTCCGACGCGGACCTGGACCGGTGGGCGCGGGCGGGCATGCCGCCGCTCGGGCCCGAGCAGGGCCTTGCCCTCTTCGACGCGGCGCTCGCCGGGGACGAGGCGCTGCTGGTCCCGGCGCGCCTGGACCTCGCGGTGTTCCGGGCCGGCACGGCGGAGGTGCCGGCGCTGCTGCGCGCTCTGGTGCCGGCCGCCGGGCGGCGGGCCGCGCGCTCGTCCGGGAAGCCGGCGGACGAGTCGGACTGGCTGCGGCACATCGTGGCGCTGCCCGAGGACAAGCGCGCGGAGACCGTGCTTGCCCTGGTGCGGTCGACGGTCGCCTCGGTGCTCGGGCACGCGGGGGCGGACGCGGTGGCGCCCGACCGGGCGTTCAACGACCTCGGGTTCGACTCGATGGCCGGGGTGGACCTGCGCAACCGGCTCGGCGCCGCCACCGGTCTGCGGCTGCCCGCCACGGCGGTCTTCGACCATCCGACGCCGGGCGCCCTGGCCACATATCTGCTGTCGCGGGCCGCGCAGGAGAAGACACCGGCCGCCGTCGCCCGCACCACGCCCGGCGCCGGTTCGGACGAGCCGATCGCGATCGTCGGCATGGCCTGCCGCTTCCCGGGCGGAGTGTCATCACCGGAGGATCTGTGGCGCCTGGTCGCGGACGGTGTGGACGCGGTCAGCGAGTTCCCCGTGAACCGCGGCTGGGACATCGAGCGGCTCTACGACCCGGACCCGGAGCGGATCGGTACGTCGTACACGCGTGAGGGCGGGTTCCTGCACGAAGCGGACCTGTTCGACCGGGAGTTCTTCGGGATGTCGCCGCGCGAGGCGACCGCGACCGACCCGCAGCAGCGGCTGCTCCTGGAGACGGCGTGGGAGACATTCGAGAGCGCCGGGATCGATCCGGCGCGGGTGCGGGACAGCAACACGGGCGTGTTCACGGGCGCGATGTACGACGACTACGCGTCCCGGCTCGCCACGTCCCCGGAGGAGTTCGAGGGGTTCCTGCTCGCGGGCAACCTGTCCAGCGTCCTGTCGGGCCGGCTGTCGTACACGTACGGCCTGGAGGGTCCTGCGGTGACGGTGGACACGGCGTGCTCGTCGTCCCTGGTCGCGCTGCACATGGCGGCGAACGCGCTGCGCTCCGGCGAGTGCGACCTCGCGCTCGCGGGCGGGGTGACGGTGATGAACAGCCCGCACACGTTCGTGGAGTTCTCCCGGCAGCGGGGCCTGTCCGCGGACGGCCGCTGCAAGTCCTTCGCCGCGGGCGCCGACGGTACGGGCTGGGCCGAGGGTGTGGGTCTGCTGCTCGTGGAGCGGTTGTCGGACGCGCGGCGCAAGGGCCACAACGTCCTTGCGGTCGTACGAGGTTCGGCGATCAACCAGGACGGCGCGTCCAACGGCCTCACCGCGCCGAACGGCCCGTCCCAGGAGCGGGTCATCCGGCAGGCGCTCGCCAACGCCCGCCTCACCACCGCCGACGTGGACGTGGTGGAGGCGCACGGCACCGGCACGACCCTCGGTGACCCCATCGAGGCGCAGGCGCTGCTCGCCACGTACGGCGAGGACCGCGACGCCGAACGGCCCCTGTACCTGGGCTCGTTGAAGTCGAACATCGGGCACGCGCAGGCGGCGGCGGGCGTCGGCGGCATCATCAAGATGGTCCAGGCCCTGCACCACGGCGTACTCCCCCGGACCCTGCACGTCGACGAGCCGTCACCGCACATCGACTGGGACACCGGAGCCCTGGCCCTGCTGACCGAGGCCCGGCCCTGGGAGGCGGACGGGCGGCCGCGCCGCGCGGGCGTGTCGTCGTTCGGCATCAGCGGCACCAACGCGCACGTCATCATCGAGGAGCCCCCGGCGCAGCAGTCACAACCGGCGGGCAGGACACCGGAGTTGACGGGCACGGACGCCGACGCGGGTGCGGGCACGGATGCTGACGCTGGTGCGGGTGCGGGCACTGGTGCGGGTGCGGCCGGTGCGCCGTGGCTCGTCAGCGGCAAGGACGAGCAGGCAGTACGCGCGCAGGCCGACCGCCTGCACCGGTACGTCACGGACCACCCCGAGCTCTCCGCCGCCGACATCGGTTTCTCCCTGGCCACCGGCCGCGCCGTGTTCGAGCACGGGGCGGCGGCGCTCGGCGGCGACCGGGAGTCGCTGCTCGACGGGCTCGCGGCCCTCGCGCGCGGCGAGTCGCCCGCCGGCACGGTACGCGGCCATGCGGCACGCCCCGGCAGGACGGCGTTCCTGTTCACCGGCCAGGGCTCCCAACGCCTGGGCATGGGACGGGAGTTGTACGCGTCGAGCCCGGTGTTCGCCGCCGCGCTCGACGAGGTGTGCGCCCAGCTGGACGGCGAGCTGGTGCGGCCCCTGAAGAGGGTGCTGTTCGCCCCGGAGGGGTCGGCGGACTCCGCGCTGATCGACCAGACGGCGTTCACGCAGGCCGCGCTGTTCGCGGTGGAGGTCGCGCTGTACCGGCTGTTCGAGCACTACGGCATCACCCCCGACTATCTGCTCGGGCACTCCGTCGGCGAGGTCACCGCCGCGTATGTCGCGGGCGTCCTGGACCTGAAGGACGCCTGTGTCCTGGTCGCCGAGCGCGGCCGGCTGATGCAGGCGGCCCGCGGCGGCGGCGCGATGGCGGCCGTGCAGGCCGCCGAGGAGGAGATGGTGTCCTTCCTCGCGCCCTACGGCGACCGTGTCGCGATCGCCGGGGTCAACGGGCCCCGGTCCGTGGTGGTCTCGGGCGACGAGGACGCCGTCGACGAGGTCCTGGCGGCCTGGCGGGAGCGGGGCGCGCGGGTGAAGCGGCTGCCGGTGTCGCATGCGTTCCACTCGCCGCACATGGACGAGGTCCTCGCCGAATTCCGGGACATCGCCGCCGAGTTGACGTACCACGTGCCGCGCGTGCCGGTCGTCTCCAATGTGACGGGAACCCTGGCCACCGAGGAGCAGCTGACGTCGCCCGACTACTGGGCTCGCCACATCCGGTCGGCCGTGCGCTTCGCCGACGGCGTCCGCACCCTGGAGGCGGAGGGCGTCACCGACTATCTGGAGCTCGGCCCCGACGGTGTGCTCACCGCCCTGGTGGCGGCGGGCGCGACGGAGGACCCGGGCGCCCTCACGCCCGCGCTGCGCCGCGACCGGCCGGAGGCGGAGACCGTCGCCGCGGCGGTGGCGCTGCTGCGGCTGCGCGGCGCCGCGCCCGACTGGGCGGCCGTGTTCCCCGGCGCCCGCCGGGCGACGCTGCCCACGTACGCCTTCCAGCACGAGCGGTACTGGCTGGACGCCGCCGAGGCGCCGTCCGACGCGACCGGCCTCGGTCTGGCCGCGGCCGGGCATCCGCTGCTCGGCGCGTCGGTGGACCTGGCGGACGGCGACACGCATGTCTTCACCGGCCGCCTGTCGCTGCGTACGCATCCGTGGCTGGCCGAGCACGCGGTCGCCGGCACGGTCCTGCTGCCCGGAACGGGCCTGGTCGAGCTGGCGGTACGGGCGGGCGAGCAGCTCGGCGCCGGACGCGTCGAGGAACTGCTGCTTGCCGCACCGCTGGTGCTGCCCGCGGACGGCGGCGTGCAGGTGCAGCTGGTCGTGGGCGCGGCGGACGACGCGGGGCTGCGGAGCCTGAGCGTGTACTCGCGCGTCGAGAGCGCCGACGACACGGACACCACCCGCCCCTGGACGGTGAACGCCAACGGCTCGCTGGCGCCCGCCGGTTCGACCGGAGCGGTTGGTTCCGATGGTGTGGCAAGTTCGGTCGCTTCGGTCGCTTCGGTCGCTGCGGCTGGTGCGGCTGGTGCGGCTGGTGCGGCTGCTTCGGCCGGATCGGTCGCGGAGGGGCTGTCCGTGTGGCCGCCCGCCGGTGCCGAGGAGCTGCCGCTCGACGGTGTCTACGACGGCCTCGCCGACCTCGGTTACGCCTACGGCCCCGCGTTCCAGGGGTTGCGCCGCGTGTGGCGGGGGCCGGTCGAGGGCGAGGTGTACGCGGAGGTCGCGCTGCCCGAGTCGCAGCGGGGCGAGGCCGGACGGTTCCTGCTCCACCCCGCGCTGCTCGACGCGGCCCTGCATCCGCTGCTGCCGGGTGTCGTGGCGGACGGGGGCCGGTCCCGGCTGCCGTTCTCCTGGTCCGGTGTGACCGTGCACGCCGTCGGGGCCTCCGTGCTCCGGGTCAGACTCACGCTCTCCGGCCAGGACGCAGAGACCCTGGAGGCGTCGTTGACGGTGGCGGACGGGACGGGCGCGCCGGTCGCGACGGTCGAGTCGCTGCTGCTGCGTCCGCTGTCGAAGGAGGCACTGCGACAGGCGCAGGCGGCCACGCGGGAGGGGTTGTTCAGTACGGCTTGGGTTCCTGTGCCGGTTCCCGTCGGGGACGGTACGGAGTATGTGGCGCTCGGTTCAGTACCCGCTGACGGGCCGGTGCCTGAGGTGTTGCTGCTCGACATACCCGCGCCGGTCGAGCCGGTCGACGATGACGCCATGCCGGAGGTGGTGCGGGACGTTCTGCACTCCACGCTTCGGACCGTGCAGGACTGGCTCACCGATGAGCGTTACGCCCACACCGCGCTGCTCGTGACGACCCACCGGGCCATCGCCGCCCAGCCCGGAGAGCCCGTCAACCTCACCCACTCCGCGCTCTGGGGCCTGCTGCGCACCGCACAGACCGAGAACCCCGACCGCATCACCCTCATCGACACCGACGACGACAGCCCTCTGCCCGTCGCGCTCCACACCACGGGCGAACCCCAACTCGCCTTGCGGAACAGCCAACTTCACGCCCCCCGCCTCACCCCCACCAACACACCCACCGACCGCAACCCGGTCCGCTGGGACGAAGGCACCATCCTCATCACCGGAGCCACCGGCACCCTCGGCACCGCACTCGCCCACCACCTCGTCACCCACCACCAAGCCAAACGACTCCTCCTCGTCTCCCGACGCGGACCCGACGCCCCCGGCGCCACCGAACTCCACACCCAACTCACCCAAGCCGGCGCCCACATCACCCTCACCGCCTGCGACACCACCAACGCAACCCAACTCGCCGAGGTGCTGGCCACGATCCCCACCGAGCACCCCCTCACCGCCGTCATCCACACCGCCGGCACCCTCCACGACACCATCCTCACCGACCTCACCCCCCACCAACTCGACACCGTCCTCAACCCCAAAACCACCGCCGCCTGGAACCTCCACCACCAAACCCAACACCTCAACCTCAACGCCTTCGTCCTCTACTCCTCCATCGCCGGACACATCGGCAACGCAGGACAAGCCAACTACGCCGCCGCCAACACCTTCCTCGACACCCTCGCCCACCACCGCCACACACAGAACCAACCCGCCACCTCACTCGCCTGGGGCCTCTGGAACCAGACCAGCACCATCAGCAACCAACTCCACGACACCGACCTGAAGCGGGTGAAGCGGCAGGGTCTGCTGCCGCTGGACACTGCTGAGGCCCTGGAGTTGTTCGACGCGGCCCTGGAGACGGACGAGGCCGTGCTCGCCGTCACGCGGGTCGACACGGCGGTGCTGCGGAAGCGTGGCGCGGAGCTGCCGCCGCTGTTCCGTGCGCTGGTGCCGGCCGTGCGGCGGCGGGCCGGCGCGTCGGGTGCGGGGGCCGGATCGTCGCTGGCCGAGCGGCTGGCCGCGCTGTCCCCTGCGGAGCGGGAGCGGGCCCTCGTCGATCTCGTGCGTACGCAGGTGGCGACCGTGCTCGGGCACGGCGACAGCACCACCATCGACGCCGACCGCGCCTTCCAGGAACTCGGCTTCGACTCCCTCACCGCCGTCGAACTCCGCAACCAACTCAACCAGGCAACCGGCCTCAAACTCCCCACCACCCTCGTCTTCGACCACCCCAACCCCACCGCACTCGCCACGCACCTGGCGACCAACCTGGTGGGTGCCGAGGAGGGGGCCGGGCCGGTCGTGGTCACGGCGGACGCCGCGTCACAGGAGCCCATCGCGATCGTCGGCATGGCCTGCCGCTACCCGGGCGGAGTGTCATCTCCCGAGGACCTGTGGCGCCTGGTCGAGGGCGGGGTGGACGCGATCTCCCCGTTCCCGGAGAACCGCGGCTGGGATCTGGAGCGGTTGTACGACCCGGACCCGGACCACACGGGTACGAGCTATGCGCGTGAGGGCGGGTTCCTGCACGACGCGGGCCTGTTCGACCCGGAGTTCTTCGGGATGTCGCCGCGCGAGGCCCTGGCCACCGACCCGCAGCAGCGGCTCCTCCTGGAGACCGCGTGGGAGACGCTGGAGGGTGCGGGCCTGGTGCCGAGTGCGCTGCGCGGCAGCCGTACGGGCGTGTTCACGGGCGTGATGTACCACGACTACGGCACCCAACTCGACGCTGTGCCCCAGGACTTGGAGGGCTATCTGGCCAGCGGCAACGCGGGCAGTGTCGCCTCCGGGCGGGTCTCGTACACGCTGGGCTTCGAGGGTCCTGCGGTGACGGTGGACACGGCGTGCTCGTCGTCCCTGGTCGCGCTGCACATGGCGGCCAACGCACTGCGCTCCGGCGAGTGCGACCTGGCCCTTGCGGGCGGGGTGACGGTGATGGCGACGCCGACGTCGTTCGTGGAGTTCTCGCGGCAGCGCGGTCTGGCTCCCGACGGCCGCTGCAAGCCGTTCGCGGCGGGCGCCGACGGCACCGGCTGGAGTGAGGGCGTCGGCCTGCTGCTCGTCGAGCGCCTTTCGGACGCGGAGCGCAACGGCCACAACGTCCTTGCGGTCGTACGCGGTTCGGCCATCAACCAGGACGGCGCCTCCAACGGCCTCACCGCCCCGAACGGCCCCTCCCAGGAACGGGTCATCCGCCAGGCGCTCGCCAACGCCCGCCTCACCACCGCCGACGTGGACGCCGTCGAGGCCCACGGCACCGGCACCACCCTCGGCGACCCCATCGAGGCGCAGGCGCTGCTCGCCACGTACGGGCAGGACCGCGACGCCGAACAGCCGCTCTACCTCGGGTCGTTGAAGTCCAACATCGGCCACACCCAGGCGGCAGCGGGCGTCGGCAGCATCATCAAGGTCGTCGAGTCGATGAAGCGCGGCGTACTGCCCAGGACCCTGCACGTCGACGAGCCGTCCGGCCATGTCGACTGGACGGCCGGCGCGGTCGAACTCCTCACCGAGGCCCGGCCCTGGAACGTCGACGGGCGCCCGCGACGGGCGGGCGTCTCGTCGTTCGGCATCAGCGGCACCAACGCGCACGTCATCATCGAAGCGCCCCCGGCCGAGCAGCAGTCGGAGCCGAAGGCCTCGACCAGCGCGCTTCCGGCCCTGCCGTACGTCCTGTCCGGCAAGTCCCCGCAGGCCCTCGCCGCGCAGGCCAAGCGCCTCCTCACCCACCTCGACGAGCACCCGGACGCACCCGTACTGGACACGGCGTACAGCCTCGCCACCCAGCGTGCGCCGTTCGACCACCGCGCCACCATCACGGTCACGAACGAGGACCCGGCCGCTCTCGGCGACGCCCTACGCGCCCTCGCCCAGCAAACCCCCCATCCCGCCCTGACCACCGGCACCAGGAACAGCGGCAAGACCGCGTTCCTGTTCACCGGACAGGGCTCCCAACGCCTCGGCATGGGACGGGAGTTGTACGACTCGTATCCCGTCTTCGCCGAAGCCTTCGACGCCGTACTCGACACCCTAGACACTCACCTCGACCGCCCCCTGCGCGACATCATCTGGGGCACCGACCCCGACCTGCTCAACCGCACCGAACACACCCAACCCGCACTCTTCGCCCTCGAAGTCGCCCTGTACCGCCTCGTCGAATCCTGGGGCATCACACCCGACTACCTCACCGGCCACTCCATCGGCGAACTCACCGCAGCCCACCTCTCCGGAATCCTCACCCTCCAAGACGCAGCAACCCTCGTCACCACCCGAGCCCACCTCATGCAAACCGCCCCCCACGGCGGCACCATGACCGCCATCCAAGCCACCGAAGACGAAATCACCCCCCACCTCACCAACGGCGTCTCCCTCGCCGCCATCAACAGCCCCAACTCCCTGGTGATCGCCGGTGACGCCGAGGCAGCAGCCCGGATCGCCGCGCACTTCGAGAGCCAGGGCCGTAAGACCACACAGCTCACCGTGTCGCACGCCTTCCACTCCCCCCACATGGACCCGGTCCTCGACACCTTCCGCACCAAGGCCAAGGAACTCGCCTACAGCCGGCCCACCCGGCCGATCGTGTCGACGTACACCGGCACCCTCGCCACCGAGGAGCAGCTCACCTCGCCCGACTACTGGACCGAGCACATCCGGGGCACCGTCCGGTTCGCCGACGCGCTCGGCACGCTCCGCGAGAACGGTGTGTCCACGTACATCGAGATCGGGCCCGACGCCACGCTGACGGCCCTCGCGCGGACCTCGTTCGGCGACGGCGCCGGCACCGCCGTCCCGCTCCAGCGCCGGGGCCGGGGTGAGGCGGAGACGCTCACCGCGGCCGTCGGGCAGCTGCACACGGTCGGGGTGCCCGTCGACTGGGACGCCTACTTCGACGGCACCCGGGCGCGGCCCGCTCCCCTGCCCACGTACGCGTTCCAGCACGAGCGGTACTGGCTGGAGAGCTCGGCGGCGGGTGCCGGGGC
>NZ_JAAAHS010000082.1 GCF_009908195.1 Streptomyces boluensis
CGGCGCGGCCCCGCGGCGGCACAGCCCCGCCGGGCGCCCGCCCTCCACCGAGGCCCGCTCCCCCGCCACCCGCAGCCACGAGCCCTCGCGCAGGCCGAGCACCGGCACGTCGTTCTCCTCAAGGAACTCGGTGAGGCGCTCCTCGCGGGTCTCGCCCTTGTGCGTGGAGGACGGGTCCGGGTCGAGGTAGTGCGGGTTGATCTGGAACGGGACCAGGCCGAGCGTCTCGAAGGACGGCGGCTGCACGATCGGCATGTCGTTGGTCGTACGGAGGGTGGGCGCGGCCATGTTGGTGCCCGCGCTGGCGCCCATGTACGGCAGGCCCGCGCGTACCGCCTCCCGCACCGCGTCCCGCAGCCCGGTCCGGTACAGCGCGCTCAGCAACCGGAACGAGTTGCCGCCGCCGATGAACACCGCGTCCGCCGCCGCGAGTTGGGCAAGCGGGTCGCCACCCTCGTGGACGCCGTGGACCGCGATCCCGGCCCCTTCGAGCGCGCCACGCACCCTCGCCGTGTACGCGTCGTGGTCGGCGAGCGCGTACGGCACGAACGCGAGGCGGGCCTGCGCGGGCAGGAAGCCGGTGACGGTGCCCAGGGCGTGCTCCAGGTAACCCCTGCCGTACTGGGTGGAGTTGGAGAGCAGCAGCAGATTCACGACGGGGTCGCTCCTATCAACAAGGGTTATGCACAAGTCAGTTGGCCGTGCGGGCGCGGCGCGTGCGCTGCGGCGGCTGCGTCAGGCGCTGCTCCAGGAGGCGGGCCGCCTTGCGCAGCGCCTCGATCCTGCTCTCCGGACCATCCGGGAAGCGCTCCTTGGCGGCGCCGAGGCTGAGGCTCCCGTACGGCTCGCGGCCGAGGAAGACGGGGACGGCGACCGTGCCGATCCCGGCGTCGTACTCACCGACCGTCCACGCGTACCCCTGTGCCCGGATGGCGAGGAACTCCCGTTCCAGCTCGTCCGGTTCGGTCACCGTGCGCTCCGTGAAGCGGGCCATGGGGCGGCCCCGGAAGAGGCGGTGGCGCTGCTCGTCGGGCAGGAACGCGTAGTACGACTTGCTGGTGGCGCCCGCGTGCGCCGGGTACAGCTCGCCGACCAGCGGGTAGTAGCGCAGCGGCCCCGACTCTCCCTCGACCGCCGCGACGCAGCGCATGTGGAAGCTGTCGGGCAGACAGAACAGAACCGTGTCACCGGTCGCCGCCCGCAGCTCGTCGAGGACGGGCCCGGCGAGCAGCTCCAGGGATCCCGAGCGCTCCCACAGCCGCCCGAGCCGCAGCACCGCCGGGCCGATCCGGTAGCGCCGTGTCACCGGGTCCGAGACCAGGAAGCCGCGCCCGGCCAGCGTCGAGAGCAGCCGCTGCGCGACCGAGGTGTCCCAGCCGAACTCGGCGGCGACCTCCGTCACGCCCCAGTCGGGGCGCGTCCGCTCGAAGGCGAGCAGCACGAGCAGGGCACGGTCGACGGTCTGCAGAGCGCCGGCCGGGGTCTTCCGGTCGAGCGGGATCTCCGGCACGCCATCTCACCATCCAGACCTGACTTGCAAATAACGGGAAACAGTTGCCGACAACGCTATCCGATCCCGAATCTGCTGTCAGCACCAGCGCTGTCCAGCCCCGTCCAGCGCAGTTCGGTAGGGAGAAGGCCCCGCATGTTGAAGTACGTCCTGGATGTCGTCGATCTACTCGACGACCCCGAGGCCGACGGCAAGCGCGCCGTCGCCTATCTCGACTCGGTCGCGGGCCCCGAGGGCTCCGGCGCCGAGGTCACCACCGTCGACGGCGAGCGCGGGTCCACCGACTTCGTGCTCGTCCGCGTCCCCGGCGCCAAGGGCCGCAGCCGCGGCGGCGACGCCCGCACGCTCGGTGTCGTCGGCCGCCTCGGCGGGGTCGGCGCCCGGCCCGAGATGACGGGGCTCGTCTCCGACGCGGACGGCGCCGCCGCCGCGCTGGCAGCCGCCGCCAAGCTCCTCGACATGCGCCGCCGCGGCGACGTGCTCGACGGGGACGTGGTGATCGCCACGCACATCTGCCCGGACGCGCCGACCGCGCCGCACGACCCGGTGCCGTTCATGGACTCGCCGGTCGACATCGCGACGATGAACCGGCACGAGCTGACCGCCGACATGGAGGCCGTGCTCTCCATCGACACCACCAAGGGCAACCGCATCATCAACCACAAGGGCCTCGCCCTCTCCCCCACCGTCAAGGAGGGGTGGGTGTTGCGGGTGAGCGAGCAGCTGGGCGAGCTGCTCGCCGTCGTCACCGGTGAGCCGTTGGTCACTTATCCCGTGACCACACAGGACATCACGCCGTACGGTAACGGGGCACATCACATCAATTCGATCCTGCAGCCGGCCACAGCGACCGCCGCCCCGGTCGTCGGCCTCGCGGTCACCTCGGCCGCCGCGGTCCCCGGCTGCCAGACCGGCGCCAGCCACGAGACCGACATCGCGGCCGCGGCCCGGTTCGCTGTCGAGACCGCGAAGGCCTTCGGCGGCGGGCGCATCGACTTCCACGACGCCGAGGAGTTCGCCGCCCTCGTGAGCCGGTACGGCTCGCTCACCCACCTGCAGACCCTCGGCAACGCACCCTCGGAGTCGTGACACATGGCCACCACGAAGAAGAACGTGGGCAGTGACGACTACGCGCTGTCCAGAGTCCCGCGGGACAAGCGGCTCGGCTTCTGGACGATGCTGCTCCAGTGGCTCGCCCAGTCCGGCTCCATCTCGCAGTTCACGCTCGGCGCCACCATCGGCGTCGGCATGACCTTCGGCGACGCCTTCCTCGCCTTCACGCTCGGCGCGGTCATCCTCGAAGTCGTCATCTTCCTCATCGGCATGGCCGGTATGCGGGAAGGCCTCGCGACGCCGCTGCTTACCCGCTGGGTCGGCTTCGGGCGCAACGGCTCGGCGCTCGTCAGCTTCATCATCGCCGTCAGCCTGGTCGGCTGGTTCGGCGTACAGAACACGATCTTCGGCAACAGCGTCTCGTCGCTGATCGGCGGCCCGTCGTGGCTGTGGTGCGTCGTCGCGGGCCTGGCCATCACGGTCCTGGTCATCTTCGGCTTCCGCTACATGGCGATCTTCGCCAAGATCGTCACCCCGCTGTTCTTCGCGATGGTCGCCTGGTCCGTCATCGACGCGCTCAGCGAGCACTCCATCGGTGACCTGATCAGCTCCCCGCCGCCGGGCGAGACCATTCCGCTGGCCGTCGCCGCGACCGCCATCGCGGGCGGCTACATGACCGGCGCGATCGTCGCCCCGGAGATGACCCGCTACAACAAGAAGGGCAGCCACGTCTTCCTGCAGACGGCGTCCTCGATGATCCTCTCCGAGTACATCGTGGGCCTGACCGGCGTGCTCCTCGGCCACATGGTCAAGAGCAACGAGGTCTCGCAGATCGTGCTCTCCACGTCCGGTGTCTTCGGTGTCCTCGTCGTCCTGATGTCGACTGCGAAGATCAACGACTGGAACCTGTACGGCTCCTCGCTCGGCGTCGTCAATTTCTTCCAGGTCGTCTTCAAGAAGCGCCTGCACCGCGGTGCCGTCACCATCGCCCTCGGCGTCGCCGGCACGGCCCTCTCGGCGGTCGGCATCATGACCCACTTCACCGAGTTCCTGTCGGTCCTGGGCGTGGCCATCCCGCCCATCGGCGGCATCGTCGTCGCCGAGTACTGGGTGGTCCGCAAGATGCGCAAGCCGCTCGACGAGACCCGTGAGGCGGGCACCCTCCCGGCCACCTCCCCCACCTGGGTCCCCCTGTCCCTCGTCATCTGGGCCGCGGCCTTCTGTGTCGGCAAGTTCTACAACGGCGGCATCCCGGCCCTGAACTCCCTGGCCACCGCGTTCATCCTCTACAGCGTGCTCGGACTGCTCGGCTGGATCAGGACGTACGGCACCACGACCCTGACCGACGACGAGGCCGAGGCTGTCCGCCCCTCCGCCCCCGAGCGCACCCCCGTAGGAGCGGCATGACCACCCTGGCCACGGAAGACGCCCAGCGTGAAGTCGTCGAACTCTGCGCCGAGTTGATCCGCTTCGACACGTCTAACCCGACGAGCGACGAGCGGGCCTGCGCCGACTGGGTCGTGGACCGCCTGGCCGAGGTCGGCATCGCCTCCGAACTGCTTGAGAGCGCACCGGGCCGGGCCAGCGTCATCGCCCGCATCGAGGGCGCCGACCGCACACGCGGCGCCCTCCTGGTCCACGGTCACCTGGACGTCGTCCCGGCCGACGCCGCCGAGTGGCAGGTCCCGCCGTTCTCCGGCGAGATCCGCGACGGCTATCTGTGGGGCCGCGGCGCCATCGACATGAAGGACACGGTGGCGGTGATGCTGGCCACCGCCCGCCACTTCGCGCGTGCGGGTACGAAGCCGTCCCGCGACCTGGTGCTCGCGTTCCTCGCGGACGAGGAGGCGGGCGGCAAGTTCGGCGCGCACTGGCTGGTCGAGCACCGCCCCGACCTGTTCGATGGCGTCACCGAGGCGATCGGCGAGGGCGGCGGATTCTCGTACGCCCTCGACGACACCCGGCGCCTCTACCCGATCGAGAACGCGCAGCGCGGCATGGCGTGGATGGAGCTGACGGCGAACGGGCGCGCGGGCCACGGCTCCTCGCCCAACGACGAGAACGCGGTGACGGACCTCGCCGAGTCCCTGACCCGCATCGGCCGCCACACGTTCCCCGTCCGCCTGATCGAGCCGGTACGAGCGCTGCTCCAGGAGGCCGCCGACCTCACGGGCGTGGAGCTCGACTTCGAGGCGGAGGACCTGGACGCCGAGCTGGCGAAGCTCGGCCATGTCGCGGACTTCATGCAGGTGGTGCTCCGCAACTCCGCGAACCCCACCATGTTCACGGCCGGTTACCAGACCAACGTGATCCCCGGGAAGGCGACGGCCCGCGTGGACGCCCGCTTCCTCCCCGGCCACGAACAGCAACTCCTCGACACCATCGACGCGTTGCTGCTCCCCTCCGTCTCCCGCGAGTGGGTCAACCACGACATCGCGATGGAGACGACGTTCGACGGCCCGCTCGTCGACGCCATGTGCGACGCGGTGCGCGCCGAGGACCCGGACGGCCACCCCGTCCCGTACTGCAATCCGGGCGGCACCGATGCCAAGGCGTTCAACAGGCTCGGCATCCGCTGCTTCGGCTTCAAGGGCCTGAAGCTCCCGGCCGACCTGGACTACGGCCGCCTCTTCCACGGCGTCGACGAACGCGTCCCGCTGGAGGGCCTGCGGTTCGGGGTACGGGTGATGACCCGGCTCTGGCAGGGCTGCTGAGCGGGCGCCCGTCGGCGTACCGCACGTTCAGCTGAAGTACAGGTCCTCCATGGACCGCACCGCCGACGCGCTGTGCCGGACGCGGAACGCGGTCGCCCGCAACTCCTCCCACCCCCACGGGTCCGAGCGGCCAAGGGCGAGTCCGGCCACGCGGAACCACTCGATCTCGTTCGGCTTCGCGCGCAGGTCGATGTCGGCGTTGTGCAGGGCCCAGCCAGGCAGGTTCAGGGAGGCGACGACCGCGTGCGGGTCGCCGGTCACAGCGAACGGTTCCTCGCCGGGCCGTCCGCAGGCGTGGAACATCGCGCCGTCCGGCAGCCACACCACGTCTTCGGTGTGCTCGGCGCCACCGTGATCGGCGCCGTAACAGGTGACCCGGCCCACGATCCGTGCGTCGGGAAACCGCTCCCGCAACCGCTCGGCCGACGACAGCAGCGGCATGCCGGTGCCGTCGTCGGCGAACGCGGGATCAGCGATCGCCAGCATGCCGCCCCACGCGGTGGCGTGCACGATGTCCAGATCGGACCGGACCGACGAGGACAACGCGGTCTGCACCGAGCGCGGACCGAGCTCCTCCAGCACCTCTTCAACGCTCGCGAACGACTCGACAAACGCACGCGCCCGCTCGGTGTCCTGGGGCGGCAGGTCACGGGCGTCGATGTTGAACGGCGCCTGGAACACGCTCAGATGACACAGGCCCAGAGAGCCTTGTGCGATCCGATCCGGCGCGGAGGTCCAGTGGTCGGTGTCGGTCATGACGCCACCCTAGCGGCCGACTGACGACACATGAGAACACGCCGACTCCCAGTGAAATAAGGGGAGTTGACGAGCAGAAGCACACCGGCACCTGGCCGCCGCGCCCACACACGACGGCGCCGGGACCCAGTGCGGCCGACTCGTCGACCTGGGCCCCGGCGCCGTCTGGACCGGAGGGGGAGACTTACCTGTTCAGGTGGCTCTGCAGCCGGTCACGTCGGCCACGAAATCATTGCCGTTCCAGCCTGTGCCCTGGGGCAGACCCACGCCACTGTTGGCCCAGACGTTGGTTCCCGTGAGCGGATCGAGATGGCGGTACCAGGCGACCGTGCCCGTGCTGGTGCGGCTCAGCAGGACGCCGGCGCCGAACGACACGAGGTGGGTGGATCCGCCCCACCCGGTGCCGATGGTGATCCCCACCCCGCCGTTGGCCCAAGTGGCAGTGCCTCCGCTCGGGTTCAGGTGGCGGTACCAGCGCAGTTGCCCGGTCGCGTTCACGGCGTACAGAACGCCGTTCCCGCTGGCCGCGATACGCGGGAAGCCGCCCCAACCGGTGCCGAGCAGGCGGCTGGCACCACCGTTGGCCCAGCTGATCTCGCCGGCCGTTCCCAAGTACCGGTACCAGTACAGCTTTCCGTCCGCGCCCACCGCGTAGATCACGCCGTCGCCGCCGCCGACGACGGTGGTGAAGTCCGACCACCCGGTGCCGATGGTCGCCCCGCTGTTGACGTGCCAACTGGCCCCGCCCACACCGTTGTAGTTGTTGTCCTTGTACCAACGCAGCGCGCCGGACGGGCTGATGGTGAAGATGACTCCGTCGCCGCCGGAGATGGTCTTCGTGGCGTTCCACGACGAGTCGATGCTCGACTGCTGCCACGTGGCGTCGCCGGTCAGCGGGGCGCTGTACGTCCAGCGCCGCAGCTGACCGCCATCGTCCACGTGGTAGTTGCTCACCGAGGGTGCCGTGCAGATGGTGTCCGCGTGGGCGGGCGTGCTCGGGGCGATGAGCGGGATCAGGAGGGCCGCGAGCACACTCCACGCGGAACGGGACATGCGTCGTCGTGTTCGGTCGCTTTGAGGCATGGGTTCTCCACGATGGTCTTGGATCGCGGTTCCGTCAGGGACAGACGGGCTGTACTTCGAGTTCGGTGCCGGCCGGACTCGTGAGGATCACTCGGAAGCAGTGCTGGATGGAGCCGTAGACGTATCCGCCCTTGGTCTCCATGAACTTCAGCTGGCTGACGGGCTGCGGGGTCGACGTGAAGCCGCTGGTCAGGTCCACGTAGTGGATGTCGTAGCTTCCCGGGCCGTCCAGCTGGGTCACGTCGTATCTGATGGCCGTGACGTCCATGACTTCCTGGGCGCTGGCGCACAACTTGACCACCCCGTCCTGGTGGCAGAGCGTCTGGCCGGCATGCGCTGGCGAGGCGGACAAGGCGATTCCGAGAAGGGCGCCTACGAACGCTGGGACTTTTCTCATGACCGTCCATTTCTGTCGACGAGGACGATAGGAGGACAGATTTCGGGTGTTGCTACCACTCGATAGGAAGTTCGCCGATGAGGGGCCCGATGACGACGCATTCGGTCTCTGTCTCATCGCACATGTGCACCGTGAAGTAGTGCTGGATGGCGCCGTAGAAATACCCGACGTAGACCTCTCCCGCCTCCACCGTCCTCGTGACCTTGCCGGACTCGGGCCCCCCGCTCACATCCACGTACCAGACCTTGTAAGTCATGGCCTGGGAGCCGTTGTTGGTGATGATGTACTGGAGGCCAGTCACGTCCTGGACCTCTCGCGCAGTGACGCAGATTTGAGTGCTGCCCAGGGTTTTGCATTCACTGCTGAGCGGTGGTTCCTCGCGCGCGGGCGCCGCGTCGGCCGCCGAGGCCGAAACCCCGAGCGCGATGGTCGACGCCGCTGCGCCGACGAAGACGCTGCGCCGTGAGATCTCCTTCATATCCTCTTCTCCCTGTCGGTACGGTCGGAGCAGGAGAAACTAAGCCACCGCTTCCGTGAAAACGTTCGTCAGGATCTGCTGGATCGCGGTGTCGATCGGCACGCTGCCGGTGAAGGTCAGGGAACTCACCGAGAACACCCAGCCCTTGTTGCCGGCGGCCGGCACGTAGAGCATTTCAGCGCCGCCGGTCTCGTTGAGGCCTTCCGCGACGAGTACGGAACCGGGAAGGGCGCCAGGTCTGCGGTCGACCTCCCAACCGCTGGCGGCGACGTTGGAGGAGACACTGCCGAAAGTGTCTCCCACACTCAGTCCGGTACCCGCCATAAAGGGATTGTTCGCGGTGTCGCGCACCTCGTAGGGAGAGAAGGTCATGTACGTGGGCTGGAAGTGAGCCACGCCCAGGATCTGTGCTTCGGACTGTCCGGAATCCGCGAAGACATCACGGGAGCCGTTCGCACGCCGGAAGATGACCGCCCGGCCGTCCCCGCTGTACTGCACCCGTTCGTAGATGCCGTTGCCGCCCATGTAGATGACGCGCCCGCCGTTGTTCTGGAAGTTCACGAGGTTGTCACGCGCGGTCTGCGAGAAATACTCGGGATGCGAGGTCAGCACCAGCGCCTTGCAATTCCCGCCCTGCGCCGGCGTCCGCAGCCAGGTCGCGCCCGTCGAATGCAGATCGGTGTCGGCGTAGCAGTCGTACGCGATGCCCTTCGAACCCATCCACTGAAGCAGTTGAAGGTCGCTGTAGAGAAGGTGATCGATGATGCCGGGCGGGCTCGCATAGACGTTGTCCCATGAAGTTCCCATATTGGGGCGCTGCATGGTGACGGTCCGCTGCGCACCGGCCTGGCCGGACGTGTACTGGTTGTGCCCGCCCCAGAAGTTGTAGGCGTTGTACGTGTTGGTGGGTACGAGAACGGCGACTTCTTGCTGGGGTGTTGAGGGCCGCACGACGAACATCACGTTGTGTTCTTTGCCCTGGGGCGATTTCAGCCGCGAGACGTAGACACCCGAAGGCCAGCTCGTCCCCGTACCCACGGAGATGGAGAAGGACTGGGACCACCCGCATCCCGCGGCGTGGTATCCGCTCTGCAGCGGCTTGAAGCTACCGGTCCGAGTGGTGGGCGGCGTGACGACGACGGGGGCGCCCGTCGTGGGAGCGAGGCGAACGGTGGACGACGTGTACGAAGGGAACGTCGTCGAGACATGAATGCCGAGAGTCGAACTCTGCGGAGCCGAGAGGGACGTCGGATATCCCTGCAGCGCCGCGCATTCCTCACGGGAGAAGCCCGAGCCGATCACCGTGCCGGAGCCTGCCGCCCACTGCACGCCGCTGGTGTCCACTGTCTGCGAGTTGAGCAGGCGGTACCACTGCAGTTTGTTGTCGGGGCCCGGCGGGTTGGTGGTGCTCGTCTGGATCTTGTACACGGTTCCGGAACCATTGGAGAAAAGCCCTCTCTCGAACGGCCCCAGAATGGTGGTGTCGATGGGCTTGCCGCCGTTCGCCCAGCTGAATCCCCCGGACCCGAGATAGCGGAACCAACTGAGCGCACTGCCGTGCTCAGTTCCGAAAATCACACCGTTCGGGTCGGCGAACAGTTGGGTGTAGGTCTGCCATTGTGAACCGATCTTGGAACCGGAGTTCGCGGCCCAGCCGAAGGATCCGTTGACGCCGGTGTACTTGTACCAGCGCAGGTCTCCGTTGGCGTCCTCGGCGTAGAGGACGTTGTTCCATCCGCCGATCACCCGGGGAAAGTTCCACTGGGTGCCGATCCTGGTACCGCTGGCCGAGTGCCAAGAACCAGCACCGGTACTGATGTTGGAGAGGATGTACCGGTACCAGAGAAGGTCACCGTTGGGCAGGAAGGCGAAGATCTGTCCGTCCGCAGCGGCCAGTACGATGCGGAATTTGTGCCAACTGGTGCCGATCAGCCGACCGGCCCCCGAGTTCGCCCACGACGCCGGGGTGCCGCTACTCCAGTTGACATGTCGATACCAATAGAGATTACCGTCGGCCTGAATCCCGTAAATAATTCCGTTGCCGCCGGGCACCAGGTTCAAGAAGCGCTGCGCAGAGTCGTAGGCCATATTTTTCGGTGCCCTTCCGGATAAGCCGTCGTGGGCAGGGATAATTGTGGGTCGCTTGTCCGGGCGCAAGAATCGACACGATCTGGTGGGGCCACAGGCTGCTCGGATGACACCACCGGGCGTATCAAGTCACGACGGATTCCGTTTCTTGGGCGGCGGCCTGACGTCCTTGTCCGCGGCGAGCGGGTCGGCGGCGGTCCGGTTCAGCGACGCGTCACGACAGAGGACGCGAGAACGACGCTCGACTGTTCGACTCAGGCCGCCGAGTAGCTCAAGAGAGCGAGCAGCAGTGTCAGGCCGACGGCCGCGACCGCAAGCCCGACGATCACGAGCCGGGCACCGGGAGACCGACCACTCCCCGCCACCGACCGCCCGGCACACGGACAGCTCCTCGGAATTCAATGCAGCGCCATTTTCGCCCTGCCGACCAAAGGAATCCTAATTCCCTCCAAGGTCGACCACGCAATTCGCTGCCACCACCGGATGGGAACCAAAGTCCGCCTATTCAAACCTCACGCGTCGAGATCGGGAGACAGTAAAACCGGCAGGCATTCCCACGCACGAGTTGCCTGGTCGCACAGCGACTGCATCCACCACCGACCCTCGCCCGAATTAGCAGACACCTCGAAATCGAGCTGCCTTTGCCTGCCCGTTCCACGGAAACACCCAATAGCGACAGGTACGCGATACCTCTGCAGGCGAGTGGGCGGACGTGGTGAAATTCGACGCCACCATCCGATAGGGAAGCGCTCGCACCTACGCCGAAATCGGGGTAGGTGCGAGCGGGCCTGCAAGTCCCGTACCGCAGCAGGGCAGTTGACGATCCGCACCGATGTGGCGACGTATCCGACGACGGCGAGGCTGCCGTTTCCCGCCCGGTGATCTCGGGCGGCGGGCAGCCGGGGCGAGTGACGGTCCGGCCGTTCGCCCCTGCGTCAGCCGCCTTCATGGTGGCGGCTGATGACGACAGTGACGGGCCCTTCGCCCGGTACGGCCTCGATCAGCCGCACGATGACGACGCTCTTGCCGTCCGGGCTCCGGACGCAGAAGGGACGTTCGTCGGCCAGCTCGTCGTACGGAAGCTCGGTCACCGGCTCCGTCTCGATGCCGCGTACGCAGTCGGCGGGGCTCAGCACGTACCCGGCGGCGACGAAGGCATCGCTGTCATCGGGAAGGACGAACTCGCCGTCGGCCACCTCCAGATACCAGTCGGCCGTCTCGGCCGGGACGACCTTCCCGGCCATCAGATCGAACTCGTAGTCGGGGTCAGGGGCGGTGAGTTCGGCGTCCGAGTAGTCCGGCACATACCCGGGCTCGGACGGGGACGACGAAGGGGAAGGGGTGGACGGACGGGGCGAGGGCGTGCGGGACCCACCGGCGGCGTCGCGTTCGGTGCCCTTGCGGTGCTCCAGGACGTAGTACGCCGTGCCCCCGAGGGCCAGGAGGACCATGGCCGTCAGCACCACCACGAACCGTCGCCGCCGGCCTTGGCGCGCGCGGCGCGGGGCGGGAACCGTCCGGTCACCGCTGTCGGACGACGGTCGGGCGACGGCGGTGGGGGTCGCCGGGACGGCGGCGCGTGTGGGCTGGGCGTGGAACTGTGCAGGTCCGAGGTGCTGCCCCGTCCCGTAGCTGCCGCGGCCCAGCGGCTCGCCATGGGCCGCGATCTCGCGGACGACGCCACGGGGGAGCCAGCCGTCAGTGAATTCCAGGTGTGCCCCCACGGCGGGATGGGCGCGCACGGCGTCGATCAGCTCGCCCGGGGCGGGCCGGTCCCCTGGGTGCTTGGCCAGGCAGCGCCCCAGAAGGTCGTACAGGTCCGCGGGAACCATGGAAAGGTCCGGCTCCTCGTGGACCACCCGGTACAGCGTGGCGGACTCGGGCCCGCCCCCGAAGGGCAGCACTCCCCCGGCCACGTACGAGGCGAGCGCCCCGAGAGCGAAGACATCGGTCGCCGGGGTCACCGTCAGGCCCATCGCCTGCTCGGGCGCCATGTAGGCGGCGGTGCCGATCCGCAGCCCGGTGCCGGTCAGGCCGGTGGCGTCGGCCGCGCGGGCGATGCCGAAGTCGATGACGCGGGGGCCGTCCTCGGCGATGAGCACGTTCGCCGGCTTCAGGTCTCGGTGTACGACCCCCGCCCAGTGGATGGCCTGCAGCGCTTCGGCGATGCCTGCCACGAGCAGCAGCACAGTGCGCTCGGGCAGCGGGCCGTGGCGCTCGACGACCTGCTGCAGGGAGGGGCCCGGGACGTAGGCGGTGGCCAGCCACGGCGTGGGGGCGTCCACGCCCGAGTCCACCACCTGAGCGGTGAACAGGCCGTGGATGCTCTGGGCGCTGGCCACTTCGTCGGCGAAGCGTCGACGGAACTCCGGATCGGCGGCGTACTCGTCCCGCACCGCCTTCAGGGCGATGGGCCGCCCGCCCGGCGTATGGGCCAGGTACACGACCCCCATCCCGCCGGCCCCGAGCCGGGCATGCAGGCGGTAGCCGCCGATCTCGTGGGGATCGTCGGCCGACAGCGGGGTGTGGGCGGGCTGCACCCCGGGAGGCTGATGGGACATGCGGTGCCTCTTTCGGCGAGAGGGGTAAAGGCGCGGGACAGGCCGGTTGCCGCACCAGCACACGGTGGCGCGGCGGCCGCGGGACGCCCGGTGGAGATCGTGTCGCTAACTGAAGTTTCAGTCAACATAGGGCCCACGCGAGACGGCAGCCAGCCCCGACACTGGGGCGCGAGCGCCTACGTCTCCCGCGATCCCATGCGCACGGCCACCGCCATCGAGCAGCACACCTTGGGCGGGCGGACCACTCTTTGACTGAATTTTCAGTTTGTGCAAGAGTCGAGGCAGCGACCGGTTCCGTCCGCAGCACGCCCGTCGCGCTCGGCCCCCGTGGCTCGTCACTCCCGCGCCGCGCTCGTCGGGCGTCCCGCCATTCGGACGAATACGTTGACCCCACCACGATGATCGGAGCTCACCGTGTCCCCATTCCTCCCTTCCCGCCGCTCAGCCCTGCGCACACTCGGCGGGATCGGCGCCGTCGTCCTCGGCGCCTCGGCCTGCGGCCCCGGCGACGATCTGATGAGCGCCGCCGGTGACGAGGGCACGGCGGCCAAGGGGCTGCGCATGGGCGCCGAGTGGGAGAGCCACGCGCGCACCTTCATGTCGTGGCCCGCCCTGGAGTCGGTGTGGGAGGAGGACCTCCCCTACGTGCGCGAGGACATCGCCGGCATCGCCCGCGCGATCGCGGAGTACGAGTACGTCGTGATGATGTCGAGGCCCGACCAGCAGAAGGCCGCCCAGAAGGCGTGCGGGCGCGACGTCGAGGTCATCCCGCTGGCCGTCGACGACCTGTGGGCCCGCGACACCGTGCCGGTGTTCGTGGAGCAGGACGGCAAGGTCATCGGCGTCGACTTCAACTTCAACGGCTGGGGCAACAAGCAGACCCACACCAACGACGGCCGGGTGGGCCAGACCCTCCTGTCCGAGTACGACATCCCGCGCAGGAAGGCGCCGTTGGTCGCCGAGGGCGGCTCCTTCGAGACCGACGGCGAGGGCACCCTCCTCATCACCGAGAGCTCGATCGTCAACGACAACCGCAACCGCGGAAAGAGCCGGGAGCAGATCGAGGCCGAGATCAAGCAGACCCTGGGGATCAAGAAGGTGATCTGGCTGAAGGGCGTGCGCGGCCAGGACATCACCGACGCGCACGTGGACAGCCTCGTACGGTTCACCGCGCCCGGTGTAGTGCTCCTGGACCGGGCACACCCCGACACGCCCGCCGACTCCTGGTCTCGCGCGGCCGACCAGGCCAAGGCCGTGCTCAGCGAGGCGACAGACGCCAAGGGCCGCCCCTTCGAGGTCATCGACCTGCCGCAGCCCGACCTGTACGAGATCACCGGCGAGGGCGACGACTTTGTATCGACGTACGCCAACTTCTACGTCGCCAACGACTCCGTGTTCATCCCCAAGTTCGGCGACCGGAAGGCCGACAAGCGCGCCCGGAGCATCCTCCAGGAGCACTTCCCCAAGCGTGACATCGTGCAGATCCCGATCGACACCATCGCCTCCGGTGGCGGCGGCATCCACTGCTCCACGCACGACCAGCCCGGCAAGCCGGTCGACTGAGCCGTCGGACCAGGCAATGGAACGGCTGTGGTCACGATGCGGCAACTCCCCCCGTCCCGCGCCGGATTGACAACGACGCGCTGTTCGCGGCCACGGTCGACGCGTACGAGACGGAAGGCGCCGCGGTGTTCGACGTCGGCCTCGCCCGCTCCACCAGCGTGCTCATCTTCGCCGTGTTGATGATGGCCGCCATGTGGGCGCTCGCCATCGCCGTACTCATCGGCGCCTGGTTCCTCGTCAGCCGTCGCAAGGGCCTGACCTGGCCCGCTCTCGGCTGGATGGCCACGTCCCACCCGTCGGAGCCGGCGCGGGAATCGCCACATCGGATCTGAGGCGGCCCGGGTCTCGACAGCGAGACCCGGGCCGGTGGTTCAGCGGTTGGGTTCCTGCATCGTGACGCAGTGCGCGCCACCGCCGCCGTTGCCGTAGAGGTTGTCGAGGTTGAGCTGGACGACGGTGCGCCCGTAGGCGGCCGCGATCGCCGTCTTCGCTGCCGCGTCCTTGGCGGTGTCGCCGAACTGGGTGGTGATCACTGCTTGGTTGGTCACCGTCCAGTTCATGTAGGAGCTGAGGAAGTCCTTCTGCCGGCCCGCCGGTATCCGGGGCAGCGTGTCGGGGCCTTCGATGGTGAGGACCTCAAGTCGGCGCCCCCTGGCATCCGTCGAGTTCACCAGTACGTCGTGGATGGCCTGGGCATTGCGGGTCCAGACATCCGGGCGCACGGCGCCGGCCAGTTGCACCATCACGACGCCAGGTCCGATGTAGCGGGCGGTGCCGTCGATGTGGCCGTCGGTGACGTCATACCCGGTGACGCCGGGAAGCCAGATCATTTTCGAGGCGCCGAACCGGGACAGCAGCTCCGCCTCGATCTGGCTTCGCGACTTGCCGGGATTGCGATTGCCGTTCACCCAGCAGCTCTCGGTCGCCATCAGCGTGCCGTCGCCGTCGTACTCGATGCCGCCGCCTTCGCCGACCACAGCCGCCTGCGCGAAAGGGACTCCCGCATAGGCGGCGAGGTTCTGCGCGACCGCGCGGTCCTTGTCGTAGGCGGAGGCGGGGATGCCGTAGAAACTGGTGGCGTTCTCACCCCAGGCGTTGAAGTTCAGGCCGAAGGCGTCCAGGCCGCCTGCCCCGTCGACGCGGAACAGCGGGCCGGTGTCCCGCATCCAGCAGTCCGAGACAGGTACGGAGCCGATCACCGTGACGGTGGACCCGCACGCGTTTGTGGCCTGCGAAGCCGCCGTCGAACCGTCCGCGCACATGACGACCGGCTCGTATTTCGCGACTTCCTTTGCGAGCTTGGCGATGTCGGCCTGGATGGCGGGCAGCAGACTGCCCCAGATCGTGGAGCTGGACGGCCAGGCCATCCAGGTCCGCTTGTGCGACGCCTCTTCCCCTGGCACCCGCCAGGACGCGGCGTGGGCCGGCTGGGTGCCGCCGAGTACCGGCCCCGCCGCCAGCGCGGCCGCGGCAACTCCGGCGCGGGTCAGGAGAGTTCGGCGGCTGATGCCCGGTGTGACGTCCTCGTGCTCTGTCTTCACGTGGTGCTCCTTCTCAGGAAGGTTCTGTACGTGCAGGCGCGGGTCGCTCAGTGGAGTGGTGCCAGCAGCCCCTCCTCCCGGACCATCCGGCGCTCGGTGGCCAGATCGAGACTTCGGGCGAAGATCCAGTAGAGGCCGCCCGCAACCGGCAGGCCGACGAAGATGGAGCAGTCGACGCCGCCGAGCGAATCCGCGACAGGCCCGACGAAGAGGCCGGTGACGACCATGAACGGAGCCATGCAGGCCAGACCGATCGCATAGGCGAGGTTGCCGCGCCAACCCCAACGGCCGTAAATACCGTGCTGGTTGAAGATCTCCTTGACGACGTACTGGCCGCGCCGCACGAAGAAGAAGTCGACCAGGTTGATGGCCGTCCACGGGATGAACAGGTACGTCAGCACCACCACCACGTTGGCGAAGAACCAGTTGAACTGGTCGATGCCGACAGCGGTCGAGACCGTTCCGACCGTCACCAGCATGATCCCGATCGTCACGACCCTGATGGTCCGCGTCGGCTTGACCGGCCGGAACGAGTCCACGATCGAGATCATGGTGAGGCTGCCGCCGTACTGGTTGATCGCCATGATGGAGAGCAGCCCGACCAGCAGGACGACGACCGCGATCGTGCCGAATCCGCTGAACAACCGGTCGGCCGACAGCTTCAGGGCGGTCACCGGATCGGTGCCCTCGGGGGCGCCGGCCGAGACCACGGCACCGAGGACGAACACCCAGATCCCCGAGATGGCGCTCGGCAGATAGGTCCACCAGAACGTGCTGCGCACGGGGACATCCGGCCTGAGGTAGCGCGAATAGTCCGAGACGTACGGCGCCCAGCCCAGCTGGAAGCCGGCAACGAAGACGAATACGAGCATGAACGGGGCGAGGTCGAGCGGGCCGGCATCCCAGACACCATCCGGTAGCCCGCCGCCGAACAGGGCGGCCACGGTGATGACTGCCGTGATCACGACGAAGGGCCAGGTGAGCCACCTGTTCAGCCGGTGGATCCAGTCGTACCCGAACAGGGCGATCACCGTCGCCACTGCGGCGGCCAGCAGATAGCCGAGCCAATTCGGCATCCCGGTGAGCAGGTTCATGGCCTGGCCGGAGAGCAGGGCGTCGGAGGTGTTGAAGCCCACGTAGTTGACCAGGGCGAACACCCACACGGTGACCGCGGCACCGAGGTACCCGAACTGCGGTCGTGACTGCACCAGTTGGGGCAGGCCCAGCTGAGGGCCCTGGGCCGAGTGGAACGCCATGAAGAATGTACCGAACAGCGAGCCGAGGACCGTGGCGATCACCGTCCAGACGAGCGAGGCGCCCATGGACAGCGTCACGACGCCGGTCGCCAGGCCGGTGAGATTGAGACTGCCGACGAACCAGATAGCTCCGACGTTCGACGGTTTGCCGTGCCGTTCAGAGAGGGGCACCCAGTCGATCGAGTGCTGTTCGATGCCCGCAAGCGGTGCGGGATCATCCGAGGCAACTGGCCCCATATCGGCTCCTGTTCATGGGTGCGTCCAGCAATCCGTGCAGCGCCCCGACCCTTCAACACCGATCAGGTGCGCTCACCTTAGAGATTGACTTAAATTTCAGTGAATTCCAGGAACGTCCAGGGTTGACGGAAACCCCAGTTGGCTCCTGTGCACGCCGGCCCGCGACCGGCGACCGCCATGACCACGGAATCGCACGTTCCCAGGGCACCCGCCCTCAGCCCGCTGGCTGAGGGCGGGTGCCGCTGTCAGGCGACGGGCTGCTGCTGGGTGACGCAGTGGATGCCGCCGCCTCCGGTGCCGAGGCTGTCGATGTCGAGTTGCTCGATGACACGGTCCGGGTAGAGGCGGGCCAGCGTCGCCTTCGCTGCCTCGTCCGCCGCCTTGTCGCCGAAGTGGGCGGAGATGACGGCGCCGTTGCAGACGTAGTAGTTGGCGTACGCGGCGAGGAAGCCCTTGTTGGTGGAGCGGATCTTGGTGTAGTCGGCGCCCTGGAGCTTCTCCACCGTCATCGCGCTACCCGTTCCCGTCGTGGACGCGGACAGGATCTGGTGCTGCCGGCGCGCGTCCTTCGCGTACGCGTCGTTGTCCGACGCGAGGGGCATCTGGACGAGCGCCTTGCCGGGGGCGAGAAAGCGGGACGTGGCGTCGACGTGGTCGTCGGTGATGTCCTGGCCGTAGACGCCGTCGAACCAGATGACCTTGGAGGCGCCGTACGCGTCGCACATCGCCGTCTCCAGTTGGCTCTCCGACATCCCAGGATTGCGGTTCTTGTTCACCAGGCTGCTGCGGGTGGCCATCAGGGTGCCGGCGCCGTCCTGTTCGATGGCGCCGCCCTCACCCACGAAGTCGGCCCGGGTGAACGGCACTTCGACGTAGGAGGCGATCCGCTCGGCCACGAGAGCGTCCTTGGCGTGGGCCTGCTTGTCGCCCCAGCCGTTGAAGCTGAGGCCCACGGTGTCCAGGCCGCCGGCCCCGTCGGTGCGGAAGACGGGCCCCGTGTCGCGCATCCAGCAGTCGTCGACGGGGATGGAGTCGATGACGGTGACCGTGGAGCCGCACATCGAGCGGGCCTTGTCGGCGCTGTCGGAGTTGGCGCACATGATGACCGGCTCGTACTTCGCGATCGTACGGGCGATCAGGGCGATGTTGGCCTGGACGCCGCTCAGGTCGCCACCCCAGATCGCGGTGCGGTCCGGCCAGGCCATCCACGTACGGGTGTGGCGGACGTCCTCGACCGGGACCCTGAAGGTGCCGGCGGCCTTTTTGGCCCCGGCCCAACCCTGGGCGGTCGTCGCGATGGCGGCGCCGGCGGCGGTCAGTCCGGCCGCTGCGAGGAATGCTCGGCGGTTCAGGCCCCGGCGTGCGTGGCGGCCTGCGGTGGGATCGTTCATGGTTGACCTCCGGTGTCAACTGGCTCTAGCCGTACGGTGGTTGGCAAGCGATGCGCACCCTGTTCGCAGGCGCGTGGGTGCACCCACGCACTCGGGCGCCTGGGTCCGCCCCGGGCCGTCAGAGCGCCCGGCGGGCGGCGGCGATCGCCTCGGGGTCCCAGCCGGGGCGGGGCACGGACTCCAACAGGAGCCGCGTATAGGGGTGTTGAGGTGCGGCGAGCACCTCGGCCGTGGGGCCCGCCTCGACGATGCGGCCCTTGCGCATGACGATGACGTCGTCGGTGACGCAGCGGACCACGCCGAGGTCGTGGGTGATGAAGAGGTAGCCGATCGAGGTCTGCTCACGGATGTCGGCGAGCAGATTGAGGATCTGCGCCTGTACGGAGACATCGAGCGCGGCGACCGCCTCGTCCAGGACGAGGACGGCCGGTTCCACGGCGAGGGCACGGGCTATGGCGACGCGCTGGCGCTGTCCGCCGGAGAGCTGTCGTGGCCGTGCTTCGGCGGCGCGGGTGCCCAGGCCGACTTGGTCGAGGAGCTCGCGAACGCGCTGGTCGTGGTCCGTGCCGGGGAAGTGCAGGCGCAGGGTTTCGCGCAGGACCGCTTCGACACTGGTTCGGGGATCGAGGGAGAGGTACGGGTCCTGGAAGACCATCTGGACCTCGCGGGCCCGCGCGAGGCGCTGGGCCCGGCCGCGGCTTCGGGCGCTGCGGACCTGGCCTCGTACGCGGACTTCGCCGGCGTCGGCCCGTTCCAGACCGACGACGATGCGGGCGGCGGTGGTCTTGCCGGACCCGGATTCACCGACGATGCCCAGGGATCCGCCCTCGGGAAGGGTGAAGGACACGTCGTCGACGGCGCGGACGCTTCCGAAGGTGCGGTGCAGGCCGACGGCCTCCAGTGCGTTCTCAGGCATCGACAGGGCTCCCTTCGAGACGGTCGGTGTGATGGCAGGCGGCCTGGTGGTGCGGCAGCCCAGGTGCGGGCAGCGCCTCGGGAATCTGCTGGTCGCAGATCTCCGTGGCCAGGGGGCAGCGGGCGGCGAACGGGCAGCCGTGCAACTCCTGCCGCAGATCGGGCGGTTGGCCGTCGATGGCGGCAAGCCTCCCCTGTGGGGCGTCAAGGCGGGGAGTGGAGGCGAGCAGCGCCGAGGTGTAGGGGTGCCGGGGCTGCGCGAAGAGGACTTCCGCGGGTCCGCTCTCCACGATCCGACCGGCGTACATGACGTAGACGCGGTCGCTGATGGCGGCGGCGAGGTCGAGGTCGTGGGTGACGAACAGCAGGCCGGTGCCGAAGCGTTCGCGGAGTTCGGCCAGGAGGGCGATGACCTCGGCCTGGGTGGTGACGTCGAGCGCGGTGGTCGGTTCGTCGGCGAGGAGCAGTACGGGGTCCCCCATCAGCGCGGCCGCGATCATGACGCGCTGCAGCATGCCGCCGGAGACCTGACCGGGGTACTTGTGCAGGGCGGAGTCGTCCAGGCCGACGGCCTGGAGGAGTTCGGTGGCCCTGGCGGTGGCGTCCGCCTGGCCCATGCTCCTGGTCAGGGTCACGCTCTCGGTGAGGAAGTCGCCGATGCGGCGCAGTGGGTTGAGGGCGGCGCGCGGGTCCTGGAAGATCATGGCCACCGTGCTGGTGCGCACGGCGCGCAACTGGTCGGCGTTCATGGTGAGCACGTCCTGGCCGCTCACGCGGACGGCGCCGTCGACCACAGCGCCGGGCGGCAGCAGGTTCAGGGCACTGCGCGAGGTGAGGGTCTTCCCGGAGCCGGACTCGCCGACGAGGGCGACGGTCTCGCCTGCGGCGACGTGGAGGTCGACGCCGTCGAGGACGGGACGGGCCGTACCGGGCAGCGTGATGTGCAGCCCTTGGATGTCGAGTGTGGGCACAGGGTTCATCGGCGCGTTCATCGGCGGGTTCATCGGTCTCTCCTGGCGACGCGGTCGGCCCAGCGCTCTCCGACCACGTTGAAGGCGACGACCGTCAGCACGATGAGGACGCACGGCAGGATCGCCGACAGCGGGTAGCCGTGCTGGATGGCCGTCTGTCCGTCGAAGACCATGCGGCCCCAGTCGGGGGTCAGGGCGGGGACCCCGAGTCCGAGGAAGGACAGGCTGGCGAGGTCCATGAGTGCGTAGCCGAAGTTGATGGTGGACTGGGCGAGGACGACGGGGGCGATGTTGGGCAGGATGTGGCGCAGGCAGATCTGGAGCGCCGAATGGCCCTGGACCTGGTAGGCGCTGACGTAGGGGCGTTCGCGTTCGGCCAGGACGAGGGAGCGGGTGAGCCTGCTGACGTAGGGCAGGTAGGCGATGGAGAGTGCGATGACGGGGGCGAGCAGGCCTTCGCCGTGGATC
Source organism: Streptomyces boluensis (assembly GCF_009908195.1). Lineage (GTDB taxonomy): Bacteria > Actinomycetota > Actinomycetes > Streptomycetales > Streptomycetaceae > Streptomyces > Streptomyces boluensis. The sequence goes on from NZ_JAAAHS010000082.1 coordinate 20,983, forward strand.
GAGATGATCAGGATCGCGAGGAGCATGCCGGGGAACGCGAAGACGAGTTCGGTGCTGCGCGACAGGACGGAGTCGAGCCAGCCGCCCCGCCAGGCCGCGGTCATGCCGACCGCGACGCCGGCGAGCGTGGAGAAGACCACGACCCCGAGGGGTCCAAGGAGCGAGGTGCGGGCGCCGAGGAGCAGTCGGGAGAGGGTGTCGCGCCCGGCGGCGTCAACACCGAGCAGGTGCTCTGGAGTTGGACCGGCCAGCGCGTTGCCGAGGTCGACCGTGTTCGGGTCGTAAGGCACCACCCACGTCGCGAGGAGCGCCGCGGCGGTGACAAGCGCGACGAAGCCGAAGCAGACCAGAAACAGCGGGGACCGGGCGGTGCGGATCTTGGAGAGGCCGGGCCGGCGGGTCAGGACGGCGGTCATACGGAGGTACTCCTCGATCCGAGGGTGATCCGCGGGTCGACCAGGGGCAGCAGCAGGTCGACGATCAGGTTCACGGTCATGAAGAGGGCGACGATGATCAGGGAGATGGCCTGGACGGTCGGGAAGTCCTTGGTGGTGGTGGCCAGTTCGAGGAGCTGGCCGATGCCGCCGATGCTGAAGGCCGTTTCCACGAGGATCGTGCAGACCAGGAGCGTGGAGATGATCAGGCCCCCGGTGGTCAGGATCGTGCCCAGGGAGTTGCGGAGCACGTGGCGGTAGACGACCTGGCGTTCGGGTACGCCGCGGCTGCGGGCGACGGTGACGTGCTCGCTGTCGAGGGCTTCGAGCATGGCCGAGCGGGTGACCCGGGCGAGCAGGCCGATCAGATAGAGCGCGAGGGCGAGCGCGGGGAGGGTCAGGTGCCAGAGCATGTCGCCGAATCCGTCGCCGGCTCCGCTGCTGGGGAACCAGCCCAGTTTGACGGCGAACAGGCCCTGGAGGAGCACGGCCGCGACGAAGGAAGGGGTGCCGACGGCGAACGTGGTGCCGACCAGGATGGTGGAATCGGTGGCACCGCCTCGTACGGCACCGATGCATCCGAGGAGCAGCCCGATCACGGCGACCACGACCAGAGCCATCGCGACCAGCAGCAAGGTGATGGGCAGGCGGTCGGCCAGAAGCCGTGACACGTCGGTGCGGTAGGTGATGGACCGCCCGAAGTCTCCCTGGACCACGTCGCCGAGCCAGCTGAGGTAGCGGACGAAGAAGGGATCGTCCAGGTGGTACTGGGCTTTGATCGCGGCGACGGCCTCCGGCGAGGCCGAACGTCCCGAGAGCAGGAAGCCGGCCGGGCTGCCCGGCGCCAGGTACATGGCGCCGAACACCACGAACGACGCGGCGAGCAGGGTGGCGGCCATCTCCGCCACCCGGCGTGCGGCGAATCTCAGGAAGCTCACTTCGCGGCCCCCACATCGGCGGCCCACGGGTAGTACATGTACGAGATGGTCGTGGGGGCTCCGGTGATCCTCTTGTTGAGGAAGACCGCGGTGGGCCACTCCGCGACGGGGATCCACAGCACCTGCTCGCCCACGTGCTTCTGCAGCTTGGCCTCGATCCGCGTCCGCTTGTCCGGCTCGTAGACGGCCTTGGCCCGGTCGACGAGGCGGTCGTAGCCCTTGTCGCTGTAGCCCGCGAAGTTCAGGTAGGCGCCGGTCTTGAAGTTCGCAAGCAGGTCGAGCGGGTCGGTGATGTTCTGGTACGAGGTGTACGGGAACAGGTCGATGCCCTCGCGTGCCTCGGGGTCGGTGAACAGCGCGGTGAAGGCGTTCGGGGCAATGGTCCTGAGGCGGATGTCCAGGCCGATCCGGGTGCCGGCCGCCTGGACCGCGGTGGCGAGAAGGGAGACGTCCTGGCCGATGGAACTGGTGGCGACGGTCAGGGTCTTGCCGGTGGCGCCGGCCTCCTTGACCAGCTCCGTGGCCTTGTCGATGTCCCGCTTGGCTGGCGGCAGCGCGTCGAAGGCGGCCTTCCGGGTCTGCTGCGAGGCTCCGGCCCAAGCGGCGTGTGGGGTAAGGGAGTTGGTGGCGGTACCCGCACCGCCGAGTCCGGCCTTGACGAACCCGGAGCGGTCCAGGGCCAGGGACAGCGCTCGGCGTACGCGGACGTCGCCGAGCGGGCCCTTCATGTTGGTGACGTTGACGTTGACCGTGGTCAGGCCCTCGCCGAAGTACAGGGTGCCCACACCGCTCTTGCGCAGGCGGCCGTAGCTCTCGGTGGGGATCAGGTAGCCGCCGTCGGCCTCCCCGCTGAGCATGGCGTTGGTGCGGGACGACGGGTCGGTGAGGACCCGGAACACGGCCTTCTTGGACTTGGCCTTCCTCCCCCAGTAGCCGTCGAAGCGATCGAGCTCGATGGACTGGCCCTTGTCCCACGTACCGAGTTCGAACGGCCCGGTGCAGGCGAGGTCACCGCTGGTCCCGTAGTCCTTGCCCGCCGCCTTGATGCCGGCCTTCGACGCGACCACGCCCGCAGCCGTCGCCATGTACTGCGGGAACTGGGAGTCGGGCTTCTTCAGCTTGACGGTGACCTGGAGCGCGCCGGTCTTCTTCACAGAGGTGACGTTCTGGAACACCTGCGCCCACGCGGCGGCGTTGTCCGGGTCCCGCTGCCTCTCCAGGCTGAACACGACGTCGTCGGCGGTCATCTGCCCGCCGTTGTGGAAGCGCACGCCGTCACGCAGGTCGTAGACCCAGGTGGTGGGGTCCGGGTTCGTTGCCTTCTTCGCCAGGCCCGGCTGGGTGGTGAGCCCTGGTGTCCAGCGCATCAGGCTCTCGCACACATTGGACAGGATCGTGTTCTGCGGGTAGTCGAACGCCATCGTGTAGTCGAGGGTGGGCGGTTCGGCGTAGACGGCCCAGGTGAAGGAGTCGATCTCACCGCGGGCCGGAGGCGTGGAGGCGGAGAGCTTGACCTTGGTGCCGGTGGTGCTGTCGTCCTTGGGCGGACCGGCGCAGGCCGCGAGGGCGGCGAGGGAGGCCAGGACGGCCGTCGTGACGGCGATCCTTCCGTGCCGGTGGCGGGGG
>NZ_JAAAHS010000083.1 GCF_009908195.1 Streptomyces boluensis
CCCCGACTGTGCACCGAGAGCGGAGAACACCGATGGCAACAACCCCCGAACCGACTGCCGAACCGACCCCCGAAGCGACCACCGGGCCGACCGCCGACCCCACCCCGGGCCCCCTCACCCTCAAGCCCGGAACCGCCTGGGCCGACGCCTGGCGGCGCTGTCAGGACGTCGCGCCCGAGGCTTTCCTCGACGACCGCGTCCGCAACCTGTGGGCCGCCGCCTGGCAGACCGACGGCCGCGCCCTGCCCGCGACCAGCCCCGTCGACGGCAGCCCCATCGCCGGGCCGCCCCGACTCGACGCCGCCACCGCCCACCAGGCGGTACGCGCCTCGCTCGACCAGCACCGCGCCTGGCGGCACGTCCCGCTCACCGAGCGGCGCGCCCGCGTCGCCGCCACCCTCGACGCCCTCACCGAGCACCGCGAACTGCTCGCCCTCCTTCTGGTCTGGGAGATCGGCAAGCCCTGGCGCCTCGCGCAGGCCGACGTGGACCGGGCGATCGACGGCGTGCGCTGGTACGTGGACCACATCGAGCCGATGACCGAAGGCCGCGCCCCGCTCGACGGGCCGGTCTCCAACATCGCCAGCTGGAACTACCCGATGTCGGTCCTCGTCCACGCGATGCTCGTCCAGGCCCTCGCCGGGAACGCCGTGATCGCCAAGACTCCGACGGACGGCGGCCTGGCCTGCCTCACCCTGGCCTGCGCGCTCGCCACCCGCGAAGGAGTGCCGGTCACGCTGGTCAGCGGCAGTGGCGGCGAACTCTCCGAGGCCCTGGTCCGCGCGCCCGAGATCGGCTGCGTCTCCTTCGTCGGCGGCCGGGACACCGGGGCCGCCGTCGCCACCGCCGTCGCCGACCTCGGCAAGCGCCACATCCTGGAACAGGAGGGCCTGAACACCTGGGGCATCTGGAACTACTCGAACTGGGACGCGCTCGCCGCGGTCGTCCCCAAACTCTTCGACTACGGCAAGCAGCGCTGCACCGCCTACCCGCGCTTCGTCGTGCAACGCTCCCTCTTCGACCAGTTCCTGGCCGCGTACCTGCCCGCCGTGCGGAACGTCCGTACCGGCCACCCGCTGGCCGTCGCCGACCCGGCCGACCCGTTGCCGAGCCTCGACTTCGGGCCGCTGATCAACGCGGCCAAGGCGAAGGAACTCTCCGACCAGGTGGCGGAGGCCGTCGACCGCGGCGCCGTTCCGCTGCACCGCGGCACGCTGGCGGACGGTCATTTCCTGCCCGGCCAGGACACCTCGGCGTACGTCCCGCCGGTCACGCTCCTGGGCCCGCCCCCGTCGTCCCCGCTGCACCACGCGGAGCCCTTCGGTCCGGTGGACACGATCGTCCTGGTCGATACGGAGGCGGAACTCCTGGCGGCGATGAACGCGTCCAACGGCGCCCTGGTCGCCACCCTCTCCACCGACGACCGGTCCACGTACGACCGTCTCGCGCCGCAGATCCGCGCCTTCAAGGTCGGCCACGACAAGCCTCGTTCGCGCGGCGACCGCGAGGAACTCTTCGGCGGCTTCGGTGCGTCCTGGCGGGGCGCGTTCGTGGGCGGCGAACTCCTGATCCGCGCGGTCACCCGGGGCGCCGGCCAGGAACGGCTGCCCGGAAACTTCCCGGAGTACCACCTGATGCCCTGACCCTGACCGGTCACGGGAACGACGAAGCCCCACAACCTCTGGGAGGTTGTGGGGCTTCGATCTGTGTCCGAGGGGGGACTTGAACCCCCACGCCCGATAAAGGGCACTAGCACCTCAAGCTAGCGCGTCTGCCATTCCGCCACCCGGACAAGGTGTCTGTCTCCGCTGGGCCGTGGCCCGCGGCGACATGGATAACAATACCAAGGTTTCAGAGTGCCTTTCACCTGCGTATCCCTCCGGGTGGAACCCTGCACGCTCCGCCAGGGCCATGGATCGTCGCAGGTGGGGCCGGGTGCGCACGGTACGTGACGCGATGGTCACGGCCCGCGTGTGCGGCGGCCCCACGGCTCCGCTCCGCACACGGAAGATCACAGGGAAGTGCACACGGAAGATCACTCCACGCCGACCCCGGCATCCGTGAGGAACGGGCTCGGCCGGCCGTGCCAGGAGACATGGAGGCCGTCGCGGGCCCGCGTGCACGCCACGAAAAGCAGACAGCGTTCGGCAAGGAGATCGGCCGCGTGCTGGACGGAGTCCATCGCGGCCGGGGTGATCGCGCTGTCCAGCGGGAGCGCCTCGTCGTGCACACCGAGCACGGCGACGCAGCGGAACTCGAGTCCCTTGAACGCGTGCATCGTCCCCACCCGTACCCCGGGCTTCGGCCTGGTCGCCTTCGAGGTCAGCGGGACGGAGGCGATCCCGGCGGCGGTGAGGTGCTCGATCAGCGCCTCGCACGTCTTGTGGAAGCGCGTGCTGATCCCGATCTCCTCGGGGAGTACGCCCAGTGCCGTCCAGCTCTGGATCTGCGCGACCGCCGCCTCGAACTCGTCCCGCTCATCGGCGGCCGCGTACACATGGGGGCGGTGCCCGTGCAGCGCGGAGCGGTAGCCGAGGAGGGAGTCGGTGCGGTTCTCGTCCTCCAGCTCCGCGATCGGACGGCCGGCGAGCAGGGCCGCGGACCAGCGGAGGATCTGCTGGGTGCTCCGGTAGTTCCTGCGCATCTTCGTCGAGCGGCCGGACACCTTGATGCCGAGGGCCTTGAGGGAGACCTTGGAGTCGTAGATCCGCTGGTGCGGATCGCCCGCGATGAACAGGTCGTCCGGCCCCTCGGGCACCGCCGCCCGCAGCAGCCGCCACTGCGCCGGGTGCAGGTCCTGCGCCTCGTCCACGACGATGTGCCGGTACGGCCGCCGCTCCGCCCCGTCGAGTCGCTGCCCGGTCCCGTCGAGCTGCTGCCCCGTCCCGTCGAGCTGCTGCTCGGTCCCGTCGAGCCGCCGCGCCGCCTCGGCGGCCAGCTGGAGGTACGTGACGACGCCGTCCCGCTTCAGGCCCGCCGTGAAGTGCTCGACGGCCTGCCACACGAGTGGCTTGATCCCGGGGGTGACGCGGCTGCCGCGCCCCGGCCGTGGCGCCGCCTCGTACTCCCGCAGGCTGGTCAAGTCCTGGGCCAGGACCACGTGTTTGTACTCCTGGGCGAGGAACGCGCCCGCGCCGGGCAGGCCGACGGCCTCGGCGGCCGCGTTCCAGCGGTTCGCCGCCTGCTGATTGTACGTGAGGAGGCTGCGCGGGGTCACGTCGGGGGCCTGGTCGACGACCTTCCGGGCGAAGGCGTCCACCGTCATGATGTCGACGCGCTCGCGCAGCGAAGGATCGTCGACGAGCGCCTCGATCCCCGAACGGAGCGATCCGACCAGGGCGTTGGTGAACGTGGTGAGCAGGATGCGGTCGCCCTCGCGCAGCCCGCCGAGCAGGTGGCGCACCCGGTGCAGCGCGACGACCGTCTTCCCGGTGCCGGGGCCGCCGGTGACCTGGGCGGGGCCCGAGTAGGAGGGGCGGTAGGCGACTTTGCGCTGTGCGGGGTGGAGGAAGATCCGCCACGCGGCGAAGGGCTGCTCCAGGATGTCGCGCAGTTCCTCGGGTCCTGTGACCAGGGCGACGCGGGTACCGGTGCGGCGGATCGCGGTGTCGAAGTCGTCTGTGTCGACGGGCCGCGCCGGGGTGGCCGCCGCGGACAGGCGCGGGGCGACGACGTCCCGCCACACGTCCTCCACGGTGAACCCCATGGCCAGGTACTCCAGAACCTCCCGCTGGTCCTCCGGGAAGCTCGGGGCGAACACCTCCAACTGCTCGGCGTCGGACAGGACTCGGGCCTGGCGCAGGGTGGTCGTGTCGATGCCGAGTGCGTTGAGGTCGCTGTCCGAGTGCTGGGCGAACAGCCGCTGTTCGGGCGCGGGCGCGAGGGTCTCGTACGCCGGGGTGAGCGCTTCGAGTGTGGTGATGTCGCGGAGCTCGACGGCTCCGGTGACGGCGTTGACGGTGGCCTTCCGCTTGACGGCCCAGTCGATGGCCTTGTCGTGCGGCAGGACGCGAAGCAGGACGAACGTGTCGCCGCTGTCGGGCGCGAGGACGACGCCGCGGATGCCACGGTCGATGCGGATGGTGCGTATCCGTGGATCGCGGGCGTTCTTCAGCGACTCCAGCTTGAGGCCCGGGTCCTTGAACAACTCGTCCAGGGTGAGCCGGTCGAACTTGGCCCACGCGGCCTGCACGCCCTGCCGCACGCTGCCCTGGAGTTTGGCGATCTGGGAGAAGAAGTCGAGGGAAAGGGCGAGACGGGGCATGCGGAACGCTCCACGCGGCTGTCGGCGGGTACCTGTCGCGGCGACGGCCCCGCACCGGCACGGCCCTCGGCGTAGGCCAGTGTCGTACGGGGCGTGATCTTCCGTCCAGCGGCAGCGGTCCGGTCGCGGCCTACAGGGGTCAACCAGGGGCGAGAACAGGACAGTTGACGGGCTCCGGTTACAGTCGGATCCAGACCGTCCACCACGATCCACCACGGGGTTCATGCCATGGCACTGTTCGGAAACGCCCACACCGTCGACCCTGGCAAGGCGCAGCAGGAGTACGCGCGACTCTTCGGACACGGGGAGCAGGTGTACGCGGCGTACGTGCTGATCCGGGACACCATCCTGTTCACGGACCGGCGGCTCGTACTCATAGACAAGCAGGGGATCACCGGCAAGAAGGTCGAGTACCACTCCGTGCCGTACAAGAGCATCACGCGGTTCGCGGTCGAGACGGCCGGACACTTCGATCTGGACGCGGAGTTGAAGATCTGGGTGTCGGGGGAGTCGGCGCCGATCGAGAAGACCTTCACCAAGGGCGTGAACATCTACGAGGTGCAGGCGATCCTGACGCAGTTCGTGGCGCGATGACACCGGGGGCGCCGGGCCAGGTGCCCTAGGGTCGTCCCATGAGTGAACGGTTCGCGGGGCGGGTGGCCGTGGTGACCGGGGCCGCCTCCGGCATCGGGGCGGCGAGCGCGGTGCGGCTCGCCGCCGAGGGCGCCGCGGTGGTGCTCGCCGATGTCGCGGCGGAGCGCGGCGAGGAGACCGCGGCCGGGATCCGCGCGCGGGGCGGCCGGGCCGCGTTCGTGCGGGCCGATGTCGCCGAGCCCGGCGACTGGGACCAAGTGGGCGCCGCCGCAGCGGAGTTCGGGCCGGTCGGCGTCTTCGTCAGCAACGCCTTCACCGTGGATGTGACCCGCGCCCACGAGATGCCCCTCGAGTCCTGGAACCGGCAGTTGGCCGTCAACCTCACCGGTTCGTTCCTCGGCTTCAAGGTGTTGCTGCCCCAACTGCGCGAGCGGCGCGGCGCGGTCGTGCTCACCTCGTCCGTGCACGCGCACGCGGGCATCCCCGGCCACCCCGCGTACGCCGCGACCAAGGGCGCGCTGGTCTCGCTCTGCGGTCAACTCGCCGTGGAGTACGGGCCGGAGGTGCGGGTCAACGCGGTGCTGCCGGGCCCGATCCTGACCGGCGCCTGGGACCGGCTGTCCGCCGCGGAGCGGGAGCGCAGCGCCGCGCAGACCGCCGCGGGCCGGCTCGGCTCGCCCGAGGAGGTGGCCGCGGCCATCGCGTTCCTCGCCGCCGACGAGGCGTCGTACGTCACCGGCTCCAGCCTGCTCGTCGACGGCGGCTGGACGGTCATGAAGGACTCGTCCTGAGCGCAGCCCTGTTCAACTGGCTTTCTACGCAAGGGAGTCGACGAGTTCCGTCAGTGCCTCGGTGAGCAGGTCGAGGCCGGGGCCCGCCGGTCCGCCGGGCTCCCGCATGTAGACGTCCCGGCGGATCTCCAGCATCAGCGCCGACACCCGCGGCTCGGCCCGGTAGAACTCCAGCGGTACATACGTCCCCGCGAACGGGCTGTTCCGGCCGGTCGTCCCGCAGCGCGCGAACGCCGACTCGGCGCGGGCAAGGAGCTCGGGCGGGGTGTGGAACGGGTCGGTGCCCAGGCAGACCGCCGGTCGCGGGCCGTCGCCGTGCAGCTCGTACGGCAGGCGGTGCGTGGGGTACGAGTGCACGTCCAGGATCACCACCCGGCCGGCCGCGTCGAGCCGCTCGCGTACGGCCTCGGTCATGGCGTGCGCGTACGGGTGGAAGTACCGTCGCAGTAGTGGCTGTTCGTCGAACTCCGGGGCGCGCAGGGGCTGTTGGCCGGTGGTGCGGGTGTACACGGCGCCCATGCCGACGGCCCGCATCTCCTCGCGCGCGTCCGGGAACCGCTCCGGGTCGACGACGAGGCGCGCGAGCCGATTGACGAACTGCCACGGGGTGCGGTGCGCGGCCGCGGCGGCGCGGGCGGCGAGGGTGTCGGTGTGCGCGTCGACGATGTGGTCCAACTCGCCCTGGAGCGCGGCCTCGTCAAGCACGATGCCGCCGCGCACCGCCCGCGGCACGGTCCGCGAGGCGTGCGGCACGTGCAGCAGGACGGGTGCGTCGGCGGCACCGGGGATCAACACGAAGGGCGGCTCGGCGGCGCTCATGGCATCACCCTAGGCGGCCGCCGCCCACCGCTCACTTGTCGGCGTACACCACCCACACCTGGCCCGTCGCGAACGGCATCCGCTGCCCGTTGGCGAGCGTGAACGTCGTACCGGACTGGGCGTTCGGCCGGCTCCAGCGCGTCGCGTAGGCCTTGCCGTCGCGCAGGACGGTCGCCTTGCCCTGCCCGACCGTCTTGATGTACGGGGTGACCGCGCCGTTGACGTCCCGGTACTTGGACGGCGGCATCGCGACGTGCTGGATCACGACCGTGCGGGGTGCCATCTGGCGGCCGTTGGTCTGCATCGCGGCCTCGCCGTCGAACGAGACCCGCCAGCGCTGTTGCGAGGACGACCAGCGGAAGGTGTGGCTCGCACTGGCGTAGCGCACGGTGCGGCTGCTGGTCTTCACACCGCCCTGCGGGGCCGCGCCGAAGCGGAATCCGATGTCGGCGGCGAGGCTCGCCTTCGGCGCCGACTTCAGGAGCGGGCCCGGCTTGACGAACAGGTTGTGCGGAGCCTGCCGGTTCTCGTTGCGGTAGTACGCGCCGGGCACCTTGCCGTGCGGCCGTACGTAGATCGGCGAGTTGTTCAGGTACTTCGTGAGCGAGCTGCGCACCCCGGAGTACGCGAGCGCCGGGCGGCCGAACTGCCGAAGGAGCTCCACGTCGGACTCGCGGGCGCTGCGCACCGGTCCGACCGAGTCCGGCTTGCGGCTGGCGTACACGCCCATCAGGCGGCTCATCCCGCCCTCGACCTTCTCGACGTACACGATGTCGGCCTTGTTGAGGTTGTGGTGCGGCCGGGCCCCGCGGGCGTTGTCGAACTTCACCGCGAGCACCTGCCCCGGGCTCGCCGCATTGCCGGTGAAGGGCGACACGTCGCCGGGGGCCGCGGCCGCCCGGCCGGTGTCCTGGGAGCCGGCGTCCTGTGCGCCGACCTCGGCCGCGGCGCCGAGTGTGAGGGTGCCGGCGGCGACGAGCGCGAGCAGTCGCGCGCCTCGCCGGGTGGTGCGGGTGGCCGTTGCAGTTCTCGCTGTCATCGCAGCGCCTCCGTCGTCCGTAGCGGGTTTCGCTGGCGCATGCCTTCCGCGCGGGGGAGGGGGGTGTACCGCGGGGCGGCCATCCAACCGGGCGCCGTTCATCCTTTCCGGCCGGATCCGGGGCGTGTGCGGCGCGGCTCCCCCCTTCCCGCGAGAGGCCCCGAGAGGCCCCGAGCGACCTCGCGCGACACGCCCGGAAGCCATGGAAATCAGCTGATTTCTGGCATTTTTCCTGGCCGGTGGAGCCGGTCGTGGAGCTGTGCGCAGCAGGCATGACAGGCGATGAGCAGGCCCGTACCGCGCGTCCAACCAGATGGCCCCGCCATCTATTTTCATGGCCTCGACCATCGGTGTGGAACGGATCACTCGATGTGTGAAGGAACGCGATGGGAGCACGGCACGACGCCCCCCGGCACCGGGACGACAGGACCGGCCGGACCGACCCCGAGCAGCGCCGCCCCCGGCGCTCCACCCGACCCGAGATCAGCCTGCCGCAACTGATCGGCGCCGCCGTCGGCGCCGCCGCCGGTATGACGCTCGCCTCCGAACTGCGGCTTTACGGCACCACGGCGGGCGCCGTCGTCTTCGCCGTGGCCGCCACCGTCGGGGCGCCGCTGATCCAGCTCGCGCTGCACCGCGCGGGCGACGGCTGCGCGGCGCTGCTTTGGCTCGCGCGGAGCTGCCGACGGCCCGGCGCGGCCGCGCTCCGCGCGCTGGTGCCCGCGGCCGTCGGCGCCCTGCTGCTCGGCGCGGTCACCGCGGGCGGAACGGCCGCCGTCGCCGCGCCGCCGTCCCGCGACCCGGCCGAACGCGGCAGCCAGGACAAGGCCGTCCAGGTCCGCCCCGAGCCGCGCAAGTCGGCCGGACGCAGGGCGAGTTGAACGGTCGTACGGAGAGCCGGCCGAGCGGGCGTGCGGCGGTGGCGCGGGCGGTCAGTCCCCGGTGCCCTGGTCCGCGCCGATGTTGCGGACGCGCGGCAGCGGATTGCCGAAGTAGTCGTACCGGGTGCCGTCGTCCGCGGTGACCGAGCCCGCGCCCAGGGCCGGGGAACCGGAGCGGAGCCGCAGGTCGTCCGGCGCCTTCGGGTCGGCCGAGCGCAGCAGCGGGTCGGCGTTCACGGCCTCGGCGTCACGAGGCTGCGCCGTGCGCCAGTACAGGTTGTTGCGGTACGTGCTCACCGTGTCCTTGATCGGCGAGCCGGAACCGGTCGCGGCGCCGACGAACACGTTGTCCCGGAACGTCGTACCCGTCTGCCCGTTGTTGGAGACGAGCGCGGTGTCGGAACGGTCGGTGACGACGGTGTTGCGGTACACGCGGGTGTCCGTCGACGGATTGCAGACGACCGAGATCACCGCGTACGGATCCGTGGTGTTGCGGTCGTTGACGCTGAGGTTGTCGTGGAAACGGTTGCCGTCCGTCTTCATCCCGGCGCCGTTGCAGACGAGCAGGAAGCCGCCCTCGTTGTCGTGGCTGTAGTTGTACCGGTAGACGTTGCGGTTGTTGCCGCCGTCGAAGTCGAAGGCCATCGAGTCCCGGGTGCCGTGGCCGCCGGTCACCTCGTTGTACTGGTACAGCACGTCGTCCGAGTTCCACGCCCACACCCCGGCGTTGTAGCCCGCCGAGCGCATGTTGAAGCCGTCCACGTAATTCCGTTCCACCAGCGCCTTCTTGGCGTTCTGCACCACGATGCCGTCGCCGCCCACGTCCCGGACCTCGTTGCGCCGTACCGTCAGACCCGTGATCGCCTCCCAGCTGGTGCCGGGTCCCTCCGGGTGCTCGGGGCGGCGGCCCCAGGTGGACGACGTGCCGATGCCGGTGCGGTCCACGTGCCGGACCGTGGAGTCCTCGATCCGCACCCCGTCGAACCGGGTAGGCACCTTGTCCCCGCTCACCACGAAGAGGATGCCGCCCGAGGGGTCCGGGTCCTTGAAGTCGGCGCCGTTGACGTCGTGCACGTCCACGCCGTCGACGACGAAGTCCTCCGCCACCCCGTAGTCGGTGAGCTGCACGAGGACGCCCGCGCGGCGCTCCGTGGTGGTGGGCGCGCCGGTGTTGGACACGTCCAGGTCGCGTATCTCCCAGTGCTCGGTGTTCGCGAGCAGTACGGTCGCCCGCGCCCCGCCACCCTCGAGGCGCGGCTCGGCGCCCTGCCCGTACGCGCCGAGCACGGCCGGTGCGCCCTCGGCACCCGCGCCCTTCGGGGTGAGCACCCCCGTACAGCTGGTGTCGCGTCTGATCAGCAACTGGTCGCCGGGGCCGAGGACTTGGGCGCTCGCGCGGGACAGCGAGCGCCAGGCGGTGCCCGGTGCCGTACCGGCGGCCGAGTCGTCGCCGCCCGCGCAGTCGACGTGGTAGCTGGTGCCCGCCGCGTCCCGCGCCAGCGCGGTGGCAGGCAGCAGCCCGGCGGCGGCCGTGGCGACGGCGGTGGCGAGGACGGCGGTACGGCGCAGGGGCATGACGCGCTCCGATCCATGAAGGGCGGCCCGACCGGGCCCGGAACCCGCGGGCACGCTACTGGGAACCGGCACCGCCCGCCCATGGACAAACGGGGCCCGGCCTTGGACCCCCGCACACGGGACCGGTGTCAGCCCTTCGGATGGTCGCCGACCGCCCCGTCGATCAGCTCACGCACGATGTCCATGTGTCCCGCGTGCCGGGCCGTCTCCTCGACCATATGGATCAGCACCCAGCGCAGCGACACCGGCGGGCCCGGCCAGGACGTGCCGAGGGCATCCAACTCCGTGTCCGCGACCACCGAGTTGGCGGCCGCCCGCGCCCTGCCGTAGAACGCGAGCACGTCCTCGGTGGTCTCGCCGGGCGCGATCCGCATGTCCTCGCCCGCGTACGCGTCGGGCAGCGGCTCGGTCGGGCGGTCGAAGGTGGTGCAGAACCAGCCGTACTCCACACACGCCAGGTGCTTCACCAAGGTCAGCAGGCTGGTGCCGGAGGGCGTGAGCGGGCGGCGCGCCTGCTCCTCGTCGAGGCCCGACACCTTCCATATGACGACATCCCGGTGCCGTTCGAGACTCGCGAGCAGACTCTCCTTCTCGCCCCCGGTCGGGGGTACGCCCAAGTTCATGCCCCCGACGCTAACAGCGGCCACTGACAACGCCGTTGAGGGACGTCACACCTTCGCGTACACCACCCACACCTGCCCCTTCGCGCAGTAGAGGCGGCTGCCGTCCGCGGTGCGGTACTCCGCCGGCCGGTCCTTCGCCGTGCGGCTCCACTCGCCGTCGTACGCACGGCCGTTGCGAAGCAGCAGCAGCTTTCCCGAACCGGTCGTCTCCGTGTACGGGGACACGTTGCCCCAGCGGTCCCCGAAGCGGGAGTCGCGGATCCGCGTGTACTGCACGAGCACCGTCGACGGGGTGAGCGCCGAGGCCGCCCCGTCGAGTTCGACCGTCCAGTGCTCCCGCTCCGCCGACCAGACGAAGTCGAACCGGGCCGCCGGATAGCGCACCGTGTACCGGGACGTGGGCCTGCCGTCCGTGGGCCGGGGCCCGACCCGGAAGCCGAAGGACGCCGGGTCGCAGGCCGCGGGGCGCGGGTCGAGGCGGGCCGGGCGCAGGTACAGGTTGTGCGGCGCGGGCCGGTCAGGCGCGCGGAAGAACGCGTCCGGCGCCTCACCGGGCGTACGCGCGTCGAGGGGCGCGGCGGCGATGAGCGGCCGGAGCTTGGACTGCGCACCCGAGTAGGCGAGCACCGGGCGGCCGTACTGCCCGAGCAGCTCGAGGTCGGTCTCGCGGGCGCTGCGCACCGGGCCCACCGACTCGGGCAGCCGGCCGGTCGCGTACACCGCGAGGAGGCGGCTGAGCCCCGACTCGACCTGCTCGACATGGATGAAGTCGGCCCGGTCGAGGCCGGTGTGCGGGCGGGCCGGGCCGACGTTGTCGATCTTCACGGCGAGCGGGACGCAGCCCTGCTCGCCGGCGCCGGGCAGTCGTGCGCCGTCCGGCCGCCGGGCCTCCAGGGTGCAGCCCGCGAGCAGCCCGGCGGAGGCCACGAGGAACGCGCGTCGTTCTATGCCGCTGCCCATGCCCTTCCCTTACCCACACGGGGACCGCGTCAGCCCGATGCCCGACCGATGCCCGACCGATGTCCGACCGCGGGCAGGGCGCCTACGGCCGGTGCGGACCGAGTACCTCCGCCAGGTCGTACCCGACCGGCTCGTCCAACTGCGCGTAGGTGCAGCTCTCCGGGGCGCGGTCCGGGCGCCAGCGGCGGAACTGGGCGGTGTGCCGGAAGCGGGCGCCGTTCTCCATGTGGTCGTAGGCCACCTCCACCACGCGTTCCGGCCGCAGCGGCACCCACGACAGGTCCTTCTTGCCCGACCAGCGGCTCGGCGCACCGGGCAGCCGGGCCGACTCGTGCGCGGACTCCTCCGCCCAGGCGGCCCACGGGTGCGCGTCGGCGGACTCCATCCGCAGCGGTTCGAGCTCGGCGATCAGCTCCTCGCGCCGCTTCATGGAGAACGCCGCGCAGACCCCTACGTGCTGCAGGGCGCCCGAGTCGTCGTACAGGCCGAGGAGGAGGGAGCCGACGATCGGGCCCGACTTGTGGAAGCGGTACCCGGCCACGACCACATCGGCGGTGCGCTCGTGCTTGATCTTGAACATCAGGCGCTCGTTCTGCCGGTAGCGCAGGTCGAGCGGCTTCGCGATCACCCCGTCGAGGCCCGCGCCCTCGAACGTGCCGAACCACTCGGCGGCCAGCTCCGGATCGGTGGTCGCGGGCGCCACATGCACCGGGGGACGCGCGCCCGAGAGGGCCGTCACGAGGGCGGCGCGGCGATCCGCCAGGTGCCGGTCGACCAGCGCCTCGTCCCCAAGCGCGAGCACGTCGAACGCCACGAACGAGGCCGGGGTGCGCTCGGCGAGGGTGCGCACCCGGGACTGGGCGGGGTGGATGCGCTCGCTCAGCGCGTCGAAGTCCAGGCGGCCGTCGCGGGCGACGACGATCTCACCGTCCAGCACACAGCGATCCGGCAGGTTGTCCAGGAGAGCCGCCACCAGCTCCGGGAAGTACCTGGTCAGCGACTTGCCGGTACGGCTGCCCAGCTCGATCTCGTCGCCGTCGCGGAACACGATGGCGCGGAATCCGTCCCACTTCGCCTCGTACTGCATGTCCGGCGGGATCTTCTTCACGGGCTTGGCGAGCATCGGTTTGACGGGTGGCATCACCGGCAGATCCATGCCGTCGATTCTGCTCGCCCATGGCCGCGATCGCCCGGTGTGCGAGGTATGTCCGGTACGCCTACCGTGGCTCGCATGGGCGAAGCGGTGGAACTGGAGGCGGGCGGGCGGACCGTGCGCCTGTCCAATCCGGGCAAGGTCTTCTTCCCCGAGCGCGGGTTCACCAAGCTGGACCTCGCGAAGTACTACATCGCCGTCGGGCCCGGCATCCTGCGCGCCCTGCGCGACCGGCCCACGACCCTGGAGCGGTACCCGGACGGTGTGACCGGCGAGTGGTTCTACCAGAAGCGGGCGCCCAAGAGCATGCCCGACTGGATCCCCACCGCCCACATCACGTTCCCCAGCGGCCGCAGCGCCGACGAGATGTGCCCCACCGAGGAGGCAGCCGTCCTGTGGGCCGCGCAGTACGGCACGCTCACCTTCCACCCCTGGCCGGTCCGCCGCGACGACGTCGACCACCCCGACGAGCTGCGCATCGACCTCGACCCGCAGCCCGGCACGGACTTCGACGACGCGGTCCGTGCCGCCCATGAACTCCGGTCCGTACTCGACGAGTTCGGCGGGCTGCGGGGCTGGCCCAAGACCTCCGGCGGCCGGGGCCTGCATGTCTTCGTGCCGATCGAGCCGCGCTGGACCTTCACCCAGGTCCGGCGCGCCGCCATCGCCGTGGGGCGCGAGCTCGAACGCCGGATGCCGGAGCAGGTGACGATCAAGTGGTGGAAGGAGGAGCGGGGCGAGCGCGTCTTCGTCGACTACAACCAGACGGCCAGGGACCGGACCATCGCCTCCGCGTACTCCGTGCGCGCACGCCCGCATGCCCCCGTCTCCGCGCCGCTGACCTGGGACGAGGTCGGCGTGGCCCACCCCAAGGACTTCGACCTCGTGACCATGCCCGCGCGCTTTGCCGAACTCGGCGACGTACACGCGGACATGGACGACCACCGCTTCACCCTGGACGCGCTGCTCGACCTGGCCGACAAGGACGAACACGAACACGGCCTCGGCGACCTGCCGTACCCACCCGACCACCCGAAGATGCCGGGCGAACCGAAGCGGGTGCAGCCGAGCAGGGCGCGGCACGCGGACTAGAACGGCAAACGCCGGAGGGGCCGAATTTCAGCCCGTCCGGCGTTTGAGGACGAGCCCGCAGGGCGATCGGCGGTGACCGAGTCGACGGTGCGGGGCCTGGTCCGGGATGAACCCCCGTACCGCTACAGCTCCTTGATTCGAATATCCCGGTACGAGACGACATCCGTCACCCCGTGCACCTGGAGCCCCACATAGCCGGAGGCGTACCTGCGGCCGTCCGTGCCCGGGTCGTCGTCGCGTGGGGGTTCGAAGAGTTGGCCGCCCGTGTTGTCGAACTCGTTGATCAGGGTGCCGTTGCGGAACACCTGGTAGTGCTGGTCGACCACCCGGATCTCGTAGTCGTTCCAGGTGCCCTTGGGGGTGACCCCGGCGTTCGCCAGGCCGACGCGGTCGAAGCCGTAGATCGAGCCCGTCTTGTACATGTCGCCGTCGGGACGGTCGAGCACCTGCACCTCGTGCCCGTACTTGATGGCGACCCACTCCGGGCGTGACTCCTCCGGATGGTCGTGGACCTGCGGGAAGCGCACGAACACACCGGAGTTGGCGTTGCCCGCGCCCGGTGCGTCGTCCCGCCACTGGAGCTTCAGCGAGAAGTCCTCGTACTTCCGCTCCGGGAACCACAGCATGCCCATCCCGGCCACCGAGGTGCCCGAGGTCATCGACCCGTCGTCGTTCAGACCGAACGAACCGCCGCCCACCTGCTGCCACTTGGCGAACGACTCCTTCGAGCCGTCGAACAGCTTGCGGTAGCCCTCCGTCTGGCCCGGCTCGCCGATGCCCGACTTCTTGGCCGCCGCGTACACCGTGCGGTGCTCGCGCGCGTCGATGACGCCCTCGGCGAGCAGCTTGTCGAGGACCTGGTCCACGTGCTTCAGGAACAGCGCGTGCGAGGACCAGTCCTTCTCGTCCTCGATCAGCTCGTTGATCGTGCAGCGGCTCGCCGTCATACGGTTGGGCACGCCGCTGTCGACCGTCCCGACGAATACCGTCGCGCGCTCGTCGAACTCCGGGCAGTCCGGCGCCGGGACGCCACCGCCCTCGACGATCGTGAACGCAGCCTTCCGCGCCTCGGAGGTGTTGCCCGCCTTGTCGCTCGCCCGGTACATCACCTCGTGCCGCCCGGTCCTGTCCACCAACAGCGGTTCCGTGTACGCCAGATAGGGCGCGCCGTCGAGTGAGTACTCGACCATGTCCACGCCCGAGTCGTCGTCCGTCGCGGACACCGTCACCGTGGCCTTGCCGACGTACGCGCCATCGGAGTTGACCGTCCCGTCGACCTTCGCGGCGGTCTCCGGCGGGGTCGTGTCCTCCGTCGGCGGGGCCACGACCGTGAAGTCGACGGCCTTCTCGGCGGCCGCGTTGCCCGCCTTGTCGGTGGCCCGGTAGCGCACCTTGTACGTGCCCGGCTCGTGGAGCATCACGGGCGCCGCGTACGTCTGCCACTCGCCCGCGTCACCGACCGCGTACTGCACGGTGTTCACGCCCGAACCCGCGTCCGAGGCCGCGACGGTGACCGTGGCCATACCGACGTACGCGCCGTCCGCGTTCTGCTCACCCGTCACCGTCGCCGAGGTCTCCGGCGGGGTCGTGTCGTCCGTCGGCGGGGCCACCACCGCGAACTCGACGGCCTTCTCGGCGGCGACATTGCCCGCCTTGTCGGAGGCTCGGTAGCGGATCTTGTGGCTGCCGACCTGGTTCACGACCACCGGGGCGGTGTACGGCTGCCACGCACCGGAGTCCCCGACCGCGTACTCGACCTTGTCGACCCCGGAGCCACCCGTCTCGTCCGTGCCCGTCACGGTCACCGCGGCCTGGCCCACGTACGCGCCGTCCGCGTTCTGCGTGCCGTCGACCTTCGCCGAGGTCTCCGGGGCCGTGGTGTCCTCGCCGCCGCCCTCGGTCACCGTCAGGATGCCCTGCATCGTGCCGTGCCCGGGGATCGTGCAGTGGTACAGGTACCGGCCGGGCGTCAGTGTCACCTCGGCGGTGTGCTTGCCGCCCTCCGCGTCGGAGGGGTTGGCGAGGATGTTCAGCGGTACGTCGTTGTTGTACTCGGGATCCGACACGTCGAACGTCAACGTGTGCGGCATGCCCGTGGTGTTGCCGGTCGCCGCGCTGTTCTCGAAGACGATCGTCGTCGGACCCGCCACCGCCGTGGTCGGCGCCGACAGGTACTTGTCGATCGGGTCACCGGCCGTCCAGTTCAGCACCTGCGCCGCCGCCGCACCCTCGTCCTGCACCGGGCGCGTGCCGGGATCCGGCTGCCCGTACGCCGCCGGGGCGGTCAGGCCGAGCACCATCAGGAGCGCGGCGAGGAGTACCCGTAGGAATCTCCGTCTGTGTCTCAACGGTCAGCCCTTCCTGGCCAGTTGGCCGGCGCTCGGGGTCGCCGCGCCGCCCTCGTAAGTGACCCGCCACAGCGCCGACTTGGCGTCCGAGGTGAAGAATCCGCGCCCGTAGTCCAGGACGTACAGCGAACCGTCCGGGGCGAACTTCCAGTCCATGAGGTTCTTGATGCCGTCGTTGCCGATCGGCACGATCTTCTTCAGCGACTCGGCGTGCACCGGCACGCCGCCCTTGCCGACCGTCTTCGGGTCGGTGAGCACCGCGTGCCGCGGCTGGTCGCTGTCGTAGAAGTCGCCGACGAACCACTTCCCGTCCCAGTACGCGGGCCACTTCACCTCGCTCGCGCTGTCCGCGTCGAACCGGTACAGCGGGCCGTTCATCGCGGCCTGCCCGCCGCCCTTCAGCCACGGCAGCCGGAACGTCTGCTCCTCCGTCTTGTACGAGGGCACGCCGTTCGCGTCGCGCGGGAAGTCCGGGCCGCCGCCCTGCGGCGAGTACCAGATCGTGTTGGACGTGACGGGCGGCAGCTTCACCAGGCCGTCGTTGTTCGGCGACTCGTTCTTCGGGGCGTCGCAGTCGTACCAGCCGAGCGGCTGCGTCGGATCGGGCAGATTGCGGTCCCGGTACGGCTGCTTGTTGCCCATGCAGTACGGCCAGCCGTGGTTGCCGGGACCGGTGATCGCGGCGAACGTGTCGTACTTCGCGGGGCCCCAAGTCGTCGACGGGGAACCGGCGTCGGGGCCGACCCAGCCCGCGAACAGCGTGTCCGTCTGCTTGTCGATCGAGATGCGCGCCGGGTTGCGCACGCCCATCACATAGATCTCGCCACGCGTCTTGCCGCCGCCCTCGTCCGTCTCGTCACCCGTGAAGAGGTTGCCCGACGGAAGGGTGTACGTGCCGTCCGGCTCCGGGTGGATGCGGAGGATCTTGCCGTTGAGGTTGTTGGTGTTGCCGGCGGTGCGGCGCGCGTCCGCGAACGAGACGCCCTTGAAGTCCGGCTCCGGGTTGTTGCCCGAGTAACCGTCGCTGAACCGGCTGGAGTTGTTGTCGCCGGTCGCGATGTACAGGTTGTCCTTCGAGTCCCACGCCATGCCGCCACCCGCGTGGCAGCAACTGTGGATCTGCACCGGCCACTTGAGCAGCACCTTCTCGCTGCCCAGGTCGAGCTTGCTCGTCGCGGCGTCGAACGTGAACCGGGAGACGCGGCGCTCCGCCATATGCGTCTCGCGGTTGATCTCCGAGTGCGGTGTGTAGTGCAGGTACACCCAGCCGTTCTCCTCGAAGCGCGGGTCGAGCTCGATGCCGAGCAGCCCCTCCTCAACCTTGACCAGCTCGTCGCCGCCGCCCTTGTTGCCGAACACCGTGAGCGCACCGGCCAGTTGGACCTTCTTGGTCTTCGGGTCGTAGACGTGGATCTCGCCCCTGCCCTTGCCGATGTCGGGGTTGTTCCAGTCGGTCACCACGGGCTGCGCGGAGTCGGCGCCGCCGCGGCCGATGTAGAACACCCGCCCGTCCTTAGCGGTGACGAGGCCGTGCGGTTCGCCGATCTGGTCGTTCTGGCCCGGCTGGTTGGGCTGCGTGAGGCGCTCCGCCTTGTAGTTGGCGTTGATCGCCGCCTTGCAGTCGGCCCGTACGAGCCGCGTCGTCCAAAGGAGCGCGCCCCGCAGATGGGCGCGGAAGTCCGTCTCCGAGTACGAGTCGACGGTGCCGCCCATGCCGGTGTAGAAGGACCGCCCGCCGTCGTAGTCACGGCACCAACTCACCGGGTGGTCCGGCCCGTTGGCGCCCTCGCCCGCCTTGTACGTGGCCTCGCGCACCCGTGCCACCGTGTGCACGTCGCCGGAGGGGTTCTTCTCCCAGTTCAGCCACTTGTCGGGGCGCTTCCACTCCAGGGGGAGGCCCTTGGTGGCGGGGTGCTGCCGGTCGCCCACCTCGACGGTCGCACGCTGCGCGGTGGCGCCGCTGCCCTTCGCGGGGCGGGCGCCGACCAGGCCGGTGAACCAGTCCGAGTACGGTTCGGCGCGGGCCGCGTCATGGATGCCGAGGAAGCCGCCGCCCGCCTCCATGTACGCCTCAAGGCCCATCTCCTGCTCGGGGTCGAGCACATCGCCGCCACCGGTCAGGAACACCACCGCGTTGAACCGGCCGAGGCGCTTCTCGTCGGTGAAAACCGAGGCGTCGTCGGTGGCCGTGATGGCGAACCGCTGCTCCTCAGGCCCGGACCCGCCGATCCGCTCGACGGCCTCGATCCCCGCGTTCACCAGCGGGGTCTCCGCACTCGCCGAGCCGTGGAAGACAAGCACCCGGACATTGGCGCCGCCCGGCGGGGACGGCAGCGACATCGTTGTCAGCGGAGCGTCCGGGTACGGCCGCGCGGTCGCGGGCCCGGAGGCGAGCAGCCCCGCGGTCAGGGCTCCCACCGCGATCCCGGTCGCCCAGAGTCTGCGGGATCTGTGTCTGCGTCTGGTCAACTCGCGGGAATCCACGGGTTTTTGACGTGGTGCGCTCCGCATGTGGCCACCCACCCCTCATCGTGCACAGCAACAGCGCCATGGAAGCTAGACCTCTTTCGGTGGTCCGCCAATAGCTATGACCGCGATGACACAAACTTTGTCCTGAGTGTGGATAAACGGGGACCCCGAAGCTACGGTGTGGCCGTCCGAGGGGTCCGGGTACGGTCGTCACGCCCTGTCGCCCCGTCAATCTCGTTACGGCCCTGGGGAGTTCGGCGATGACGGAAGCACGGGACGGGGCAGGGGCAGGGGCAGAGGCAGGGGTGGCGCTGGGCAGACGCGGGTTCAACCGGCGCCTTTTCGCCGGGGGAGCGGTCGTCGCGGCCGGTCTGACATCGATGTCGGGGGTGCTTCCCGGCTCGGCCCCCGAGGCCGTGGCAGACGCGTCCGGCACGGCCGAGGCCACCGCCGAGACCCGGCACATCAAGCTGTACGCCGAGAAGCTCGCCGACGGGCAGATGGGGTACGGCCTGGAGAAGGGCAAGGCCTCGATCCCCGGCCCCCTCCTGGAAATGGTCGAGGGCGACACCCTGCACATCGAGCTGGAGAACACCACCGACGTCGACGTCAGCCTGCACCCGCACGGCGTCGACTACGAGATCGGCAGCGACGGCACCCGGCACAACAACAGCCATGTGGAGCCCGGCAGTTCACGTACGTACACCTGGCGCACGCACGCCCCCGGCCGCCGCAAGGACGGCACCTGGCGGGCGGGCAGCGCGGGCTACTGGCACTACCACGACCATGTCGTCGGCACCGACCACGGCACCGGAGGGCTCCGCAAGGGGCTCTACGGCGGGCTGATCGTGCGGCGCGCGGGCGATGTGCTGCCGGACCGGACGTACACGATCGTCTTCAACGACATGACCATCAACAACCTCCCCAAGGGCCCCGACCTCAAGGCCACGGTGGGGGACCGGGTCGAGATCGTGATGATCACGCACGGCGAGTACTACCACACGTTCCATATGCACGGTCATCGCTGGGCGGACAACCGCACCGGCATCCTCACCGGCCCCGACGACCCCAGCCAGGTCATCGACAACAAGATCACCGGACCCGCCGACTCGTTCGGCTTCCAGGTCATCGCCGGGGAGGGCGTGGGCGCGGGCGCCTGGATGTACCACTGCCATGTGCAGAGCCACTCCGACATGGGCATGGCCGGCATGTTCCTGGTCGCGAAGCCGGACGGCACGATCCCCGGCCACGGTGAGCACACCGCGAGCGCCGGTGGCGCAGACCACGCCGGACACTGAACGGTCCGCACACACCCGGCGGACAGCGTCCGACGCCGATAGGCGGGCCCGCGCGACCGCAGACCGGAGATCCGCGTCCCCGCGGCGTTCCCCAAGCTTTTCAAGACGCCGTACGACTGGGACTTCAACACCGTGAAGCAGGCCGCGCTCGACGGCCGCGAACTGTACTGGCCGCGCGGCCGCACCCTCGGCGGCTGCTCGTCGATCAACGCGATGATGTGGATCCGCGGCCACCGCGACGACTACGACGCCGAGGCCGAGGCCGCGGGCGAGGACTGGTCGTACGACGCCTTCGTCCGGTACTTCCGGCGGGCCGAGCGCTGGGCGGGCGCACCCGGCGCGAGCGTCGCGCACGGCTTCGACGGGCCGCAGTGGATCTCGCCGCCGCGCGACCTCAACGCGACCACCCACGACTTCCTCGACGCCTGCCGGGACGTGGGCCTGCGCGAGCTGTACGAGTTCAACGGGCCCGACCACACCGGCTTCGCCATCACTCCGCTCAGCCAGCGCCGCGGCCGCCGCTGGAGCGCCGCCGACGGCTATCTGAAGGGCGCCCGAAACCGCCCCAACCTCCATGTCTTCACCGGCGTGCAGGCCCGCAGGCTCGCCTTCGACGGCACCCGAGTCACCGGTGTGATCGCCGAACGGGCAGGCTCCGTACGGCTGTTGACGGCCAGTCGCGAGGTGCTGCTCAGTGCGGGTGCTGTCAACTCCCCGCACCTGTTGCAGCGTTCCGGTACCGGTGACCCGGAGACCCTCGCCGAGGCGGGCATCACCCTGCGGGTCGACTCGCCGGACGTGGGTCGCCACCTCCAGGACCACCTGTCGTACGGGGTCACGGTGCACACCACCGAACCCGTCACCTTGACCGGCGCGGACAGCCCGGCCAACGTCGCCCGCTACCTGACCGGCGCCCGTGACCCGTTCACCTCGAACGTCGGTGAGGCCGCCGCGTTCATCAGGACCAGGCCCGAACTCGACACGCCTGACATCGAGTTGGTGTACGCGCCGGTGCCGTTCGTCGACCACGGCCTGGTCCCGCCGACCGAACACGGCATCACCATCGGCGTGGTGCTGCTCCAGCCCGGCAGTACGGGCCGCATCACGCCGGGCGCCACCGATGCCGCCGACCCGCGCATCGACCCCGGCTACCTCACGGACCCGGATGACCTCGACACGCTCATCGCCGGGGTGCGCCGCGCGGAGGAACTCCTCGCCCGCTCGGCCCTCGCCCGGCGCACGGCAGGGCCGCTCGGCAAGTACCCGGGCGTCGTCGACGCTTCCGTCATGCCGCGCATCACCCGTGGCCACACCAACGCCCCCACGATCGCCCTCGCGGAGAAGGCCGCGGAGATGATCCTGGAGGACCGGCGGGGCTGAACCGGGAGCCCGTGCGGCCGGGCCGCTGAGAGCGCTCTTAACGGGGCGGCGCGATGGCTATCCTGACGGCACCCGCCGTACGCCGCCGCCCCGAGGAGCCGCCACGTGACCGAGCCGTCGAGCGCAGCGCACCGCCCCACCCTCGAGGCGGTCGCGGACCGTGCCGGGGTCTCCCGCGCCACCGTCTCCCGCGTCGTCAACGGCGGTGCGGGCGTACGGAGTTCACTCGCCGAGAAGGTGCTCCGCGCGGTCGACGAACTCGGCTACGTACCGAACCAGGCGGCCCGTTCCCTCGTCACCCGGCGGCACGACGCGGTCGCCGTGGTGATCGCCGAACCCGAGACGCGGGTCTTCACCGACCCGTTCTTCGCCCAGCAGTTGCGCGGCATCAGCAAGGAACTCACCGCGCACGACTCGCAGTTGGTGCTCCTCCTGGTGGAGGGCAGGGGTGACTACGCGCGTGTGGGGCGCTATCTCGCGGGCGGGCACGTCGACGGGGCGCTCGTGTTCTCGGTGCACCTCGACGACGAACTCCCGGACATCGTCCGCAGGTCGGCGCTGCCCACCGTGTTCGGCGGCCGCCCCGACGGCGGCGCCCCGCACACCCCGTACGTCGACTGTGACAACCGGGGCGGCGCCCGTGAGGCCGTACGGCATCTGCGTTCGCTCGGCCGGGAGCGGATAGCGCACATCGCCGGGCCGCTCGACCAGACCTCCGCGATGGACCGGCTCGACGGCTACCGCGACGTACTGCCGGACGCCGAACCGGAGTTGATCGCGCGCGGCGACTTCACCCCGGCCGGGGGCGAGCGCGCCATGCGGGAACTGCTCGACCGCTGCCCCGACGTCGACGGGGTGTTCGCCGCCAACGACCTCACCGCGGCCGGGGCGCTGCGGGTGCTCGGTGAGGCCGGGCGGCGGGTGCCCGAGGACGTGGCGGTGGTCGGCTTCGACGACATGGAGCCGGTCGCCGAGCAGACGAGCCCGCCGCTGACCACCGTGCGCCAGGACATCGAGGAGATGGGCCGCCTGATGGCGCGGCTGCTGCTTCGCGGCCTGGAGCGGGGCGGCGCCCTGGCGGGGGATCCCCTGGACACCGCCCCGTCGTCGGTGATCACCCCGACCGCGCTCGTCCGGCGGGCCTCGGCCTGAGCACCCTCCCCCAGCCTCCGGCCGGGAGGTGCCCCTGCCCCGCGCGGCTCAGGAGCCGACGGACACCGTGAACCGCCGCGGGTTCCCGTCGTGCGCGGCACCCGACACGTCCGGCTCCCCGTCGGGACGCACGTCGTCGTACGGGAAGGCGTACCCGATGGGGGAGTTGGCGTGCACCACGCGCGCCCAGTGGTTGGTGTCCGCTTCCTTGTAGTAGTCGGCGGCGGTGGCGCCGTTGGGCTGCTCGGGGTGGGTCAGCATGATGCCCCGGTTGAAGCCCGCGGCGAGCCGGGCGAGCAGGCCCTTCTTGTCGTCGGGGTCGTCCGGGTTGTTGGCGAACGGCCCGTGGTTGCAGGTGAAGATGTCCTTCGAGGTGGGCTTGGTGAAGGTGTGCCCGCCGTCGAAGGTGAGGGTGTCCCCGCTGACCCGGCCGGCCTTGACGCCCCGGCCGCCCTGCAGGTCGATCCGTAGATCGGTGGAGCGGTACTTGTCCCAGACCTGGTCGATGTAGCCGTTGAACAGGTCGCGGAAGGGCATCTCGTCGGGCCGGTCGAACCAGGGTGCCATCAGGTTCTGCGGCGAGATCACCCGCAGCACGCTGTCGCCCTCGCCGCGGATGACCAGCTGGTCCCACGGCTGCCCGTCCTTCGCGGCCTGCGCCACGAGATCGTCGGCGATCTTCTGCACCGCCCCGTCCGGCAGCGGCGCCACCTCGTGCGTACCGTCGCCCTCCAGCTTCAGCCCGATCGGCAGCGCGGTCACCAGGTCGACGTAGCTGATGTTGGCGTACAACTGCTGTGGGTTGAAGGTGAATTCGCAGAACGACCAGGTGCGCCCGTAGTTGGGGTCCTCCTCGGTCGCGAAGGCGGGTTCGACCAGGGACGGGCCCGGGTTGAGGAAGAAGTCCAGCTTGTCGTCCCGTACGAAGTAGACGCGGGCGCCGAACATTTGAGGGAGCGTCAGGACCACCGGCTCGTCGCCGGGCCCGCCCAGCGGGATGGCGCAGTCGACGGGCAGCGGGGTCTGCGGCGCGGCCGGCGAGTCGGGCCGGTACACACCGCCGTCCGGCTTCAGCAGCACCCAACGGTCGGTGCCCTGCTCGTGCCCGGTCACATATGCGTGCACGGTGCCGCTCAACGAGGTGTTGCTCAGGGCGAGTTCACAGGTCTCGGGGGCGGCCTTGGCACTCGGACTGAGAGCGCTTCCCCAGAGGGGGTAGGTCAACGCGGTCGCGGTACCGGCGGTGGCGGTCAAGAACACTCGGCGAGATATCACGGAGTCTCCTGGGGTGTGGGGGAACG
>NZ_JAAAHS010000084.1 GCF_009908195.1 Streptomyces boluensis
GTACGGGCCGGGGTGGGTGCAGGGCAGCGGGCTTGGCCGGGTGACGGTGCGCTTCGAGACGCCGACGTCCGCGCCGGGGCGGGTGCGGACCTTCCGCGGTGACGATCCGGAGTTGTCAACGGGGGAGCCGTTGCCGCTGGTGGACGGGCCGGAGGCGGCGCCGGAGCGGGTGCCGGGTGCGGGCGGTCAGGACGGGGCGTCGGGGTCGTCGGAGCCCGCGATACGGCCGAAGTCGCGGTCCGGGGGCGCGCTGTCCGGCGGGTCCGGCGGGCCTGAGACATCGATCCCGTAGTGGTGGTAGAGCTGCAGCTCCTGCTCGGGTGAGAGGTGGCGGCCGACGCCGAAGTCGGGGGCGTCCTTGATCAGGGCGCGCTCGAAGGGGACGTGCAGCGTTCCCTCGACGAGTTCGCTGGGTTCCAGGGGGACGAAGGCGTCCCGACTGAAGAGGCCGGTGCGTATCGCCGCCCACTCGGCGATGCCGGTGGCGTCGTCGAGATAGACCTCGTCCACCGTGCCCAGCTTGGAGCCGTGGCGGTCGAACGCCTTGCGGCCGATCAGGCTCCGCGGATCCACATCGGTCTGCACGGTCCCTCCAGAAGGTCGCAACTCATCCGTATCCACTACGAAAGAGCAGTTTTACGGTGAAGGCCACTCGAGTTCCCGATGTCGGTCCCGGGGGTTCGGTCGGGTGGGCTCTCCCGGCCGTCGCGCACATGTGCGCTGGTAGGCTGGCCACGGCTGCTGACCCCGTGCGGGAGAGCTCTCCGGTCGACGAAGACGCTGACCGGAGGCGCCGAAGGAGCAAATCCTCCCCGGAATCTCTCAGGCACCTGTACCGCACGGACGAGGTCACTCTGGAAAGCAGGGCGGGCGTCGACGGCTTCCGCTCTCACCGACGGTGAAAGCCGGGTCGCGCGCGAGCGGGCGGTCCGGTGAAACTCTCAGGTTGAGATGACAGAGGGGGAGGCCGTCCGGGTACCCGCGCCGTGGTGCCCCTCGTAGGTCGTACAGACCAGGAGGCCTCCGCAATGAACGCCCCTCGTATTCCGCTCTCCCAGCTGGAGCGTGGCATCCCCTTCGAGCAGCGCCACATCGGCCCTGACGCCGAGGCCCGCGCCAAGATGCTCGCCCAGGTCGGGTACGGCTCGCTCGACGAGCTGACCGCCGCCGCGGTGCCGGACGTGATCAAGAGCGCCGAGGCCCTGAACCTGCCCGGTGAGCGCACCGAGGCCGAGGTCCTCGCCGAACTGCGGTCGTTCGCCGACCGTAACGAGGTCCTCGCGCCGATGATCGGGCTCGGCTACTACGGCACGTTCACGCCGCCCGTGATCCTGCGCAACGTCATGGAGAACCCGGCCTGGTACACGGCGTACACCCCGTACCAGCCGGAGATCTCGCAGGGGCGGCTCGAGGCGCTGCTGAACTTCCAGACGGTCGTGGCCGATCTGACCGGGCTGCCCACCTCCGGTGCCTCGCTGCTCGACGAGGGCACCGCGGCCGCCGAGGCGATGGCGCTCTCGCGCCGGGTCGGCAAGGTCAAGGACGGTGTGTTCCTGATCGACGCGGACGCGCTGCCGCAGACGATCGCCGTGATCGAGACGCGCGCCGAGCCGACCGGTGTCGAGGTCGTCGTCGCCGACCTGTCGCAGGGCATCCCGGCGGAGGTGGCCGAGCGCGGCGTCTTCGGCGTGCTGCTGCAGTACCCGGGTGCCTCCGGTGCCGTGCGCGACCTGAAGCCCGTCATAGAGCAGGCGCACGAGCTCGGCGCGATCGTCACCGTCTCCGCCGACCTGCTCGCGCTGACGCTGCTGACCTCGCCGGGTGAGCTGGGTGCGGACATCGCGGTCGGTACGACGCAGCGCTTCGGTGTGCCGATGGGCTTCGGCGGGCCGCACGCCGGATACATGGCGGTGCGGGAGAAGTTCGCGCGCAGCCTGCCGGGCCGGCTCGTCGGTGTCTCCGTCGACGCGGACGGGAACAAGGCGTACCGCCTGGCGCTGCAGACCCGTGAGCAGCACATCCGCCGGGAGAAGGCGACCAGCAACATCTGTACGGCGCAGGTGCTGCTCGCCGTGATGGCCGGGATGTACGCGGTGTACCACGGGCCGCAGGGCCTGAAGGACATCGCGCTGCGCACGCACCGGTACGCCACGATCCTCGCCGAGGGCCTCACGGCCGGTGGTGTCGAGGTCGTGCACGGCTCGTACTTCGACACCCTGACCGTGCGGGTGCCCGGCCGGGCCGCGGAGGTGGTCGCCGCCGCGCGTGAGCGGGGCGTCAACCTGCACCTTGTGGACAACGACCAGGTTTCGATGGCCTGCGACGAGACCACGACGCGGGCCCAACTGGCCGCGGTCTGGGCGGCGTTCGGGGTCGAGGCGGACATCGAGGCGCTCGACTCCGGTGTCGCCGACACCCTGCCCGGCGGGCTGCTGCGCGAGGACGCGTACCTGACGCACCCGGTCTTCCACCAGTACCGCTCCGAGACGGCGATGCTGCGCTACCTGCGCCGCCTCTCCGACCGGGACTACGCGCTCGACCGCGGCATGATCCCGCTCGGCTCCTGCACCATGAAGCTGAACGCGACCACCGAGATGGAGGCCGTCACCTGGCCCGAGTTCGGCGCGCTGCACCCCTTCGTGCCCGCCGGGCAGGCGCAGGGTTACCTGACGCTGATCCGTGAGCTGGAGGAGCGGCTCGCCGAGGTCACCGGGTACGACAAGGTGTCGCTGCAGCCCAACGCCGGTTCGCAGGGCGAGCTGGCCGGACTGCTCGCGGTGCGCGGCTACCACCGCGCGAACGGCGACGAGCAGCGCACCATCTGCCTCATCCCGTCCTCCGCGCACGGTACGAACGCCGCGAGCGCCGTGATGGCCGGCATGAAGGTCGTGGTCGTGAAGACCGCCGACGACGGTGAGATCGACGTCGAGGACCTGCGTGCCAAGATCGAGAAGCACCGCGACGAGCTCTCCGTGCTGATGATCACGTACCCGTCGACGCACGGTGTCTTCGAGGAGCACGTCGCCGACATCTGCGCGCAGGTGCACGACGCGGGCGGCCAGGTGTACGTGGACGGCGCCAACCTCAACGCCCTTGTGGGGCTTGCCAAGCCGGGCCGGTTCGGCGGCGACGTGTCGCACCTGAACCTGCACAAGACGTTCTGCATCCCGCACGGTGGCGGTGGCCCCGGTGTCGGTCCGGTCGGTGTGCGTGAGCACCTCGCGCCGTATCTGCCCAACCACCCGCTGCAGCCCGCCGCGGGTCCTGAGACCGGGGTCGGGCCGATCTCGGCGGCGCCGTTCGGCTCCGCCGGCATCCTGCCGATCTCATGGTCGTACGTCCGGCTGATGGGCGGCGAGGGCCTCAAGCGCGCCACGCAGGTCGCGGTGCTCGGCGCCAACTACATCGCCAAGCGCCTGGAGCCGCACTTCCCGGTGCTGTACACCGGCCCCGGCAACCTCGTCGCGCACGAGTGCATCATCGACATCCGGCCGCTGACGAAGGCCACCGGTGTCACCGTCGACGACCTCGCCAAGCGGCTCATCGACTACGGCTTCCACGCGCCGACCATGTCGTTCCCGGTGGCCGGCACGCTGATGATCGAGCCGACCGAGAGCGAGGACCTGGCGGAGCTCGACCGGTTCTGCGCCGCGATGATCGCCATTCGGGCCGAGATCGAGAAGGTCGGCTCCGGCGAGTGGCCCGCCGAGGACAACCCGCTGCGGAACGCGCCGCACACCGCGGCCGTACTCGCCGGTGACTGGGAGCACGCGTACAGCCGTGAGGAGGCCGCCTTCCCGGGCGGTGTGGAGGCCGCGGACAAGTACTGGCCGCCGGTCCGCCGTATCGACCAGGCCTTCGGCGACCGCAACCTGGTCTGCTCCTGCCCGCCGATCGACGCGTACGAGGGCTGAGAAGCCCATCAGGTACGCCCTCGGTTACGGGTGACTTAGCGCAAAAAAGGGCCGGTTCGGAGAGGTGATCTCCGGGCCGGCCCGTTGTGCTCCATCGGTCCGCTAGGCGGCGCGCACCACCTGGTCGGTGGCGAGGGGCCGGTGCGGGGCGATGATCTGCCCGTCCGGCAGCAGCTCACCGGTGTCCTCGAAAAGCAGGACGCCGTTGCACAGCAGGCTCCAGCCCTGCTCCGGGTGGTGCGCCACGAGCAGGGCGGCCTCCCGGTCGGCGGAGTCGGCTGAGGGGCAAGGTGGCTGGTGCTGGCACATGGGTGTGTTCTTTCGCTGTGTCGTGGGTGGGATCGGTGTCCTGCGACTCGCTGCGGTGTTCATGCCGCCCCCC
The DNA here is from genome assembly GCF_009908195.1 of Streptomyces boluensis. GTDB lineage: Bacteria > Actinomycetota > Actinomycetes > Streptomycetales > Streptomycetaceae > Streptomyces > Streptomyces boluensis. The sequence goes on from NZ_JAAAHS010000084.1 coordinate 4,297, forward strand.
GTTTGTGTGTCGGTCCGATCCAAGTGTTGCCCTACAGACGTGATTCCGCAGGGATTTGGCGCCAGCGCTCCACACTGGAGCAGAACCCGTCACCCGTGCGGACGGTTCAGCCAACTCCGCTGTCTCTTCGGGTGGTTCGGGGTGGCCGGATGGGGCTAGTCCGGATGGACGGCCGGAGTGCGGGCGCCGTCGGTCAGGCGGGCGAGCCGAGCAGCGGGGCCGGGGCGAGCCGGTGTGTGAGGACGGGCAGCAGATCCGCGACGCGGTGCGGCCGGTGCGCGGCGATGCCGGGCGGCGCCGGGGCCAGCGGTACAAGGAGATCGGTGGCGAGGGGCGTGCCCTCGGCCGGGTCGGCGTCGAGGTCGCCGTGCAGCCACAGCGTGAGCATGTACAGCTCAGGGACCGAGAGCAGCCGGGGCTGGTACGGCGTGGGCAGGGCTTCGGCCTGGCGCAGGGCGCGCTCGGTGGAGGTGAGGTACGGGCCCTCGAAGAAGTGCGAGAACGTCCAGCCGTCCGGGGTGAGCACGGTGTCGCCCGCTGCCAGGGAGCGTCCGCCGCCGCGGATCAGGAACCGCCAGCCGTCCAGGTGGGTGCGCGGTCGGCCGTCGAGTGGGGTGACCGGGTCCAACACATGGACGGGGAGCGGCAGTTCGGGGCTCGTGGGTCCCTGGGCGGTGCGCAGGGACGGGGTGCGTGCTTCGCGTACGGCGGTGGGTGAACCGAGGGCCGCGAGGACGCTGCGCAGGGCGGGCGCGGGAGCCGGGAGGACGTGCAGCGGCATGATGGGTCGCCTCTCGTTCGACAGGCTGGGGTGGCGCGGTGGTGCGCGGGAACAGATGCGGACGGCGCTGTCAGCACTGGGGGCCAGAGGGGCGGGGGCCGAAGTCCCGGCGGCCAACTCTCCGGCTCGAGTGCGGAGTTTATACGACGCGACTTCCGTCGTTGTTTCATCTACCGGACCCCGGTAATGCGAGCAAGGCCTTATTCGGACGGGCCGTTGAAGGGGTTTCTCCCGATACTCCGCTGCCGTATCCCCGTGACCTTGTCGTTCGTGGTACGAGCGGTCGGCCTGTTTTCGTCGGCGTTTTTCACCAGGTATGTATCGACAGCAACTGCCAAGAGGTGCATGCCCCGTGAATGTGCCGGGCGGAGACAGGATTGAGCGTAGTGGCTCGCGGGCATGTGCGGGGCGTTATCGATCACATTGCCTGGGCATCATCCTCCGTGACGCAGCGGCATGAGCGGTGGGCTGCCCGATCGAGGAGGGGCACTTCGATGGGGGAGAAGGTCGCGGCCGGCGCGTTCGACCTGGCCGATCGGCAGCGGTACCGAAAGAAGCTCAAGGAGTGTCTGGCCGCGCTGCGCAGGCTGTTGGAGGAGGAACGGTTCGACCGGCCGCGGAATCTGATGGGCATGGAGATCGAGTTGAATCTCGTGGGGCCCGACGGCCTGCCCAGAATGTTGAATGCGGAGGTGCTCGAACGGATCGCGAGCGGGGATTTCCAGACCGAACTCGCACTGTTCAACCTGGAAGTGAACATTGCCCCGCACCGGCTCGGCGGCCGTGTTTTCGACCAGCTCGCCGAGGAGCTCCGTACCGGTCTCGGCTATGCGCATCGAAAGGCCAACGAGGTCGCCGCCGGGATCGTCATGATCGGAATTCTGCCGACGCTCGGCCAGGACGACCTGGTCTCCGCGAACCTTTCCGCGGTGGAGCGGTACACGCTGCTCAACGACCAGATGGTGGCCGCCCGCGGCGAACATTTCACGTTGGACATCGAGGGCGTGGAGCGGCTGGTGTGCACCTCGGCGTCGATAGCGCCCGAAGCGGCGTGCACGTCCGTGCAGTTGCACCTCCAGGTGACCCCGGACCGGTTCGCTGACGTGTGGAACGCGGCGCAGGCGGTGGCCGGGGTGCAGATCGCGCTCGGCGCCAACGCGCCGTTCCTGTTCGGGCACGAGCTGTGGCGCGAGTCGAGGCCGCCGCTGTTCCTCCAGTCCACGGACACCCGGCCGCCGGAGCTCCAGGCGCAGGGGGTGCGGCCGCGCACCTGGTTCGGGGAGCGGTGGATCTCCTCGGCGTACGACCTGTTCGAGGAGAACCTGCGGTACTTCCCGCCGCTGCTGCCGATCTGCGACGACGAGGACGCGCTGCGGGTGCTCGACGAGGGCGGAGTGCCGAGCCTCGCGGAGCTCACCCTGCACAACGGCACGGTGTACCGCTGGAACCGCCCGGTGTACGGCGTCGTGGACGGGGTGCCGCATCTGCGCGTCGAGAACCGGGTGTTGCCGGCCGGGCCGACGGTCACCGATGTGATCGCCAACGCGGCGTTCTACTACGGCCTGGTCAGGGCGCTCGCCGAGGACGCGCGCCCGGTGTGGACCAGGCTGCCGTTCGCCGCGGCCGCCCGGAACTTCGACGCGGCCTGCCGGTACGGCATCGACGCCGAGTTGGAGTGGCCGCGGGCCGGGAGGTTCGCCGGTACGCGTCGGGTGCCGGCGGTGGAGCTCGTACAGGAGGAGCTGTTGCCGTTGGCCGCCGCTGGGCTCGACGCGTGGGGGGTGGCGCCGGGCGACCGGGATCTGTACCTGGGCGTGATCGAGGAGCGGTGCGCGCGGCGGGTGAACGGCGCGTCCTGGCAGGCGGCGACGTACCACCGGGCGGTGCGCGGCGGGTTGTCGCGCGAGGAGGCGCTCGCCGCGACCACGCGCCGGTACTGCGAGCTGACGGAGACGGGGGAGCCGGTGCACACCTGGCCGGTGGGGCTCGTACCGGACGCGCTCGCTTCTTAGTGCTGATGGTTCCTCAACTGGTCGCGGACAGCGGCTAGTTGCCGCCCGCCGCGATGATCGCCTTGAGGATGACGTCCTGCATCTGGGCCGGGTCGTCGATCTGGTAGCCGGAGCCGCCCGTGGCCTCCGCGATCTCCTTGACCTCGTCCTTGTCGGCGTCCGGGCCGACCGCTATCGCGATGAGCGGTACGGGGCGCTTCGGGTCGGCGAGCCGCTTGAGTTCGCTGACCAGGGCGCTGCGGGTGAGGGAGCCCGGGTCCTGGTTGGCGCCGTCGGTGAGGATCACCAGGGCGTTGAACTTGCCCTTCGCGTACGTCTTCTGGGCGTCCTTGAACGCGGCGAGCGACGTGTCGTACAGGCCGGTGAAGCCGGGCTTGGGGCGCAGCGCGCCGTATGCCGCGGTGAGGCGTTCCCGCTGGGTGGTGCCCTTGCCGAGGCTGTCGCCGAGGCGGCGGGTCTCCACCAGCTTGCGGTAGTCGCGGGTGCCGTCGAGGAGCGTGGCGAACTCCCAGAGGCCGATCTCGTCCTCGGGTGTGAACTGTGAAAGGGCCTGCACCAGCGACGCCTTGGTGACTTCGAGGCGGGACTGGCCGCGGCTCGGGACCAGTTCGCCCATGGAGTTGGAGACGTCGACGATCGTGGTGAGCCGGGCGCTCTGCACGGTGATGGTCCACATGCCGAGGGTCGACTGGATGTCCTTGGGGGCCGGCGGCTCCGCCGTGCCCTCCGCGTACGGCTGGGGCTCGCGGCCGCCCGCGGCGGTCACCAGCTTCATGGCCGGGTCATCGGAGCCGGAGCGGAACCCGTGCTTCTGCAGCAGGCCGCGGCTGTCCTTCTCGCCGAGCAGCGTCATGAAGCGCAGCGCGGCCCGGCTCTCGTCGGTGCTCATGCGCGGTTCGTCGACGAGGGTGAACGGATAGTCGAGCTGCGGCGCCCCGTCCTTCGGGTAGAAGAGGTCCAGCTTGCCCTCGTCGCCCGCGTCGGCGTTGTGCGTGAACGCGGCCTGCTCGGAGACGATCAGCGCCTGGTTGCGCCGGGGGTTGCCCTGTTCGGTGCCGGAGCCGTCGCGGGCCACCGTCTCCAGGGCGCGGGAGTCGCTGTCCGCGATCCGCTGGGACAGGATCTTCGCGGTGGCGGCCACCTGGGTGTCGCTCTCCGGGTCGTCGGCCTTGGCGGCGGACGCGCCGATCTTCGTCAGCGCGAGCAGCCCGCTGGCGCTGCGCGCCGGGTCGGCCGCACCGAGGCGGAGCTTGTCGCCCTTGGTGGCGAGAGCGGTCAACTCGGCCCAGGAGTACCGCTTCTTCGGCCAGCCGATCGACTCGGCGGCCGACGGCACCATGCCCATGGTCACCGGCGAGGAGGCGATGTTCCCGGCCGGGGTCAGCGCCACATCACTGTCGCCGAGGCCCGCGCGGTCCACCCACAGGTCGGAGTCGGGCACCCACACCTCGAAGTCCGGGCGGCCCTCGGTGCGCAGGGAGTCCGCGACCTTGTAGGCGTCCTGCGCCGTCACGCGTACGTTCAGACAGCGGCCGTCCGAGGTGACGTCGCGGTCGCGGGCGGCCTGTGCCGCCTCGGTCAGGGCCGGGGCGATGTCCGGGGACGCGACCACGTCGACCTTGATGGCGTCGTCCTCGCAGGAGCCGGTGAAGTCGAGCAGCCCGCCGCGGGCCGCGACGCCCACGCCCGTCGCCACGCCGAGCACCAGCACGGTGGCGATGGCCACGGTGCGGCGACGGCCGCGAGCACGCGACTGCGGCTCGTCCGTCGCGGGCGGTTCGGGTGAGTTGTGACGTCCCATGGCGGTGCTGCCCCTCCTTGAGCCTTGGCGAGTACGTGAGCCTTGAACGCGTACGTGAGGCTTGAGCGAGTAGGTGTACGACGGCGGTGGTACGCCCCGCTGCGGCGTACTCTCCCCCTCGGCCGGTCGCACGCGATCTTCGTACCTGCATTCGAGACCCTAGCGGGGCGAGGATGGGGATGCGGCGGGAATGAACAGATGGAGGCAGGTGTGCAGTCGGAAGTGGGACCGGTGGCCGGTTCTTTTCCTCAGGAGCGGCCGACAAGACGGATCTTCCGGGACGAGACGCTGCTCGTCCTCGCGCTCTCGCTCGGCGCGAGCGGAGTGTCCGCGCTGATCAGCTTTGTCGGATCGGTCACCAAACCAGGCGGGTTGAAGGACCAGGCCGCCACTCTCAACGCCTCGGCGGCGCCCGGACGCCCCTGGCTTGATCTCGCCTGGCAGCTGTTCGGTATCAGCACCGCTCTGGTGCCGGTCGCGCTCGTCGCGCATCTGCTCGTACGCGAAGGGGCGGGGCTGCGCGCGATCGGTTTCGACCGGGGTCGGCCGTGGCTGGAGGACCTGGCGCGCGGGGCGTTGATCGCCGCCGGGATCGGCAGCGCCGGGATCGCCTTCTATCTGGCGGCGCGCGGCTTCGGCTTCAACCTCACGGTGGTGCCGGAGGCGTTGCCCGACGTGTGGTGGAAGTTCCCGGTGCTTGTCCTGTCGGCCGCGCAGAACTCGATCCTCGAAGAGGTCATCGTGGTCGGCTATCTGCTGCGCAGGCTCGACCAGTTGGGCTGGTCGCCGACGGCCTCGCTCGCGGCGAGTTCGGTGCTGCGCGGCTCTTACCACCTGTATCAGGGCATCGGCGGGTTCATCGGGAACATGGTGATGGGCGTCGTCTTCGTCTACCTGTACCGGCGTTGGGGCCGGGTCGGTCCGCTCGTCGTCGCCCACACCCTGCTCGACGTCGGCGCGTTCGTGGGGTACGCGCTGCTTGCCGGCAAGGTGGGGTGGCTGCCGACCGCCTGAGCCCCGGCGGCCGCTGTCAGGCGTGCAGTTCGCCCTCGATGACGGTCACCGCGCGCCCGGTGAGCAGGGTGCGCTCGCCGCGCAGCGTGGTCCGTACGACACCGGAGCGCGGTGACGCCTGGAGGCCGGTCAGCTCGTCCCGGCCGAGCCGCTCGGACCAGTACGGGGCGAGGGCGGTGTGCGCGCTGCCGGTGACGGGGTCCTCGTCGATGCCGATACGGGGGAAGAAGCCGCGGGACACGAAGTCGTAGCCGCGGGTGGGGTCCTGGGCCCGCGCGGTGGCGATGATGCCGCGCTTCGAGTGCGCGACGAGCGCCCTGTGGTCAGGGGTGAGGCCACGCACCGCGTCCTCGTCGGCCAGCTCCACGAGGAGGTCGCCGACCTGCGGCCCGGTGTCGAAGGCCGCCTTCGGCTCCGCGCCGAGGGCCGCGGCGACGCGCGCGTCGACGGGTACTTCGGTGAGCGGCGCGGTGGGGAAGTCGAGGGTGATCGAACCGTCGTCGTGCGCCGTGGCGGTGAGCACCCCGGAGCGCGTCGCGAACCGCACGGGCCCGCGGGCCGTACCGGTGGCGTGCAGGACGTGGGCGGTGGCGAGGGTGGCGTGGCCGCACAGGTCGACCTCGGCGGCGGGGGTGAACCAGCGCAGCGCCCAGTCGGCGGCGCCGCCCTCGGGGAGCGGGTGGGCGAAGGCGGTCTCGGCCTGGTTGACCTCCATGGCCACCTGCTGCAGCCAGTCGTCGGCCGGGAAGGCGTCGAGGAGCAGCACCCCGGCCGGGTTGCCGGCGAAGGGACGGTCGGTGAAGGCGTCGACGATTCGTATACGCATGCCTCGACGCTAAGGGCCACGTGCGGGGGCGGGCCAAGGCCAATCGGGGGTCGGTGGACCGATTCCTCAGGGCCGCTGGCCGGGGGCCGCTGGTCCGTACGCGGAAGCCGCTGGGTCCGTACGCGGAAGCAGCTGGGTCCGTGCTCAGAAGTAGTCGGCGTGGCGGTGGCTCGTGCGGCCGCGGAAGGCCCACCAGCTCCAGGCCTGGTAGGCGAGGATCACCGGGACCAGTACGACCCCGAAGGCGCTGAGGAGGTGCAGTGTGGCGCTGTCCGTCACGGCGTGCTCGACGGTGAGGCCGGTGCCCGACGGGGTGATCAGCACGTACGGGTGGTGGCCCGCGCCGAGCAGCGGTACGGGCAGGGCCGTCGCGCAGCACGTGGCCGCGAACGCCCGGCCGTGGCGCCCGCGTACGAGCCACCACCGGGCGCCGCAGAGCGCTGCCGCGAGCAGGGCGGTGAGGGCGGCGGCGGTGCGCGGGTTGGTCATCGTGGGGCCCGCGCCGAACAGGGTGAGGAGCAGCGGCAGCAGTGCGACCGCTCCGGTCGCGTTCAGGAGCGCGGTACCCAACTGACCTGCCCTGGCGGCCTGTTGGGGTGCGGAGCGCAGGGCGACGAAGGCCGCGCCGTGCGCCGCGAACAGCAGGGCCGTGGTCGCTCCGCAGGCGAGCACGAACGGTGTGAGCACGTCGCCGGGGCCGATGTGGAACGACCCGTCCGCCCGCCGCGGCACCCCGTACAGGAGCAGCCCGATGACCAGACCCCAGCACAGGGAGGGGAGCGCGCCGCCGCACACGATCAGGGCGCCCCACCTGCGCTGCGCGCGGGCGCTCGGGGTGCGGCGGCGCAGCTGGATCGCGGCGTTGCCGAGGACCAGGCCGGCCAGGATCGCCACGATCAGCGGGTGGAGGCCGGACAGCAACGTGCCTTCGAGGTGCGGGAAGGCCCCGAACATGACCCCGGCGAAGGCGACGAGCCAGACCTCGTTCCCGAGGAAGAAGGGGGCTATGGCGTCGAGTGCGGTGTTGCGGGGCGCGAGTCCGTTCCGTTCCTGCTGCTCGCCGTCGAGCAGCGGGTGCAGCAGCTGTACGCCGTAGTCGTATCCGCCGAGTACGAAGTACCCGGCGAGCAGCAGGCCGAGCAGGGCCAGCCAGAGGGTCTCCAGGCTCATCTCGCTCAACCTCTTCGTCATTCGTGATTCGTCGTGCGTCGTGCGTCATGCGTCAGTAGGAGGGGACCGTCGGACGTTCCGGCTCGGCCGGGTCCGTCGTACCGAGCTGGGTCGCGGACGGGCCGCGGCGGGCGAAGCGGGTGATGAGGGTCCAGTTCGTCACCGCCAGGCCGAGGAAGACGGCGATGAACACGGCGCAGGACACGGTCAGCGCGCCCGTACCGACGTGGGAGAGCGCGTCCTCGACCGTCAACTCCCCGTAGATGAGCCAGGGTTGGCGCCCCACCTCGCGGACGATCCAGCCGGCCACCGAGGCGAGGAACGGCAGCGGGATCATCGCCGTCATCAGATATGCGAGCGGCCGCCACCGCACCAGGCGGTCCTTCCGCAGCAGGATGACGGCGACGAGCGTGACCGTGGAGACCGTGTTGCCGATCAGGGTCATCGCGTCCATGGAGATCCGCAGGGTGTCCTGCCAGGGCACGTAGTCGCCGGGGCCGTGCTCTCTGACCAGCTGTTCCTGCAGTGCGGCGACGCCGTCGCCGGTCAGGACCGCGACCTTCATGGGCTGGGTCCGTTCCAGTACCGGCATCTGCAGTTCGCCGACGACCACGACGAAGAACGAGGCGAGCATGCTCACCCACACCCCGAGGCGCAGCGACCCCCGGAACAGTTCGGGCTCCCCGGTGCCCCGGGCGAAGTGCCAGGCGCTGATCCCGGCGACGAAGACCCCGCCCGTGGTGAGCGCGCCGAGCGCGACATGGCCGAGCGCGACCAGGGCGCTGGGGTTGGTGAGCTGCGCACCGAAGTCGGTCAAGTAGGCGACGCCGTCCCGGACTTGATGGCCGACGGGATGCTGCATGAAGCCGTTGGCGACCATGATCCAGTACGCGGAGGCGTACGCGGTCAGCGCGACCAGCCAGATCAGCGTGACGTGCACGCCCGTGCGCAGCCGTCCCCAGCCGAAGATCCACATGCCGAGGAAGGTGGACTCGGCGAAGAACGCGATGAGCGTTTCGAGGGCCAGCGGGGCGCCGAACACGTTCCCCGCGTACTTGCTCAGTCCGCTCCAGTTGAGCCCGAACTGGAACTCCATGACGAGCCCGGTGGCGATGCCCACCGCGTAGTTGATGACGTAGAGCTGACCCCAGAAGCGCGTCATACGCTCCCGGACGGCTCGCCTCGCGGGGTCCCGGGTGTACGCGGCCCTGGTGTGCAGAGCCGCCACCAGCGGGACGAGGCCCATGGTGAGGACGACGAACAACCAGTGGATACCGGTCGTGGCCGCGAACTGGAGCCGGGCCAGATCCGCAGCGGTCATGAGGGCTCTCCGGGTTGGGTGGGGGATTCGGTTGATACGGGGTGGCCTTCGGCGGGGTGACCCGGTGCGGGTGCCCGTGCGGGCGGCCCGGTGGGTGCCCCGTGCTTCGGCTCCGGAGACGACGTTAGGGAGAAACGCTTATGCGATCCAAGACCGGTTCTGCTATGTGAAGATGCCTGGAGAGGCATGAGCGGGGATCATGGGCGCGCCCGGTGATCGCGGTCGGTGATTGCGGTCGGGGGCCGTGGCCATCGTGGTCGCCGCGTGGGTCAAGGTGGGACCGTGGATCTTCTCCAGTTGCGCTACTTCCAGGCCGTCGCCCGTTACGAGCACATCAGCCGAGCCGCCGAGGAGCTGCGCGTCGCCCAGCCATCCCTGAGCCGCACCATCGCGCGCCTGGAGGCCGACCTCGGGATGCCTCTCTTCGACCGGCAGGGCCGCCGTATCCGGCTCAACCAGCACGGCGCGATGTTCCTGCGCCATGTCGACCGCGCCCTACGGGAGTTGGACGACGGCTGCCGGGCGCTGCGCGACGCCCGCGACACGGGGCTCGGTCGGGTCGGGGTCGCCTCCGAGACGCTTCTCACGGTCACCCATCTCCTCGGCGGCTTCCGGGCCGCGTACCCGAGTGCCGACGTACGCCTCCACCAGTCGAACGTGCGCGAGATGGACCGCCGACTCCGCGTCGGCGAGGTCGACTTCTGTGTCGCCTCGCAGCCGCTGACCGGCGCGAACCTCGCCTCGGTCGAGCTCGCCCGCGAGGAGGTGCTGCTCGCCGTGCCGCCCGGACACCGGCTCGACGGCCGGGAGAGCGTCACGATCGCGGAACTCGCCGACGAGCCCTTCGTCACCACACGCCCCGGGAACTGGCAACGCGCCCTGCTCGACCGGCTGTTCGCCGCCGAGGGGCTCACGCCGCAGCTGTCCTGCGAGGGCGACGAGCCGGGTGCCAGTCAGGACATGATCAGCGCGGGCCTCGGCATCGGCCTCATCCCCACCATCTCCCGGCTGTCCGGCACGGAGACCCGCGTGCCGGTCGCCTGGGTGCGCGTGGCCGCCCCCGACTGCCACCGGGTGCTCACGCTGGTGTGGAACCGGGAGGCGTACCTGTCTGAAGCCGCCCTGAAATTCCGGGAGTTCACGATGAGCCGGCCGTTCATGGGGCACCGGGTGCCGGGCGGGCGGGATTCGCTGTAGCTCCGGTTTCGAGTACGTCAAGGCGTCGGGCCGCGGCCGGACCGCTGAAGCGGCTGGGGGAGGCGTCCTCTAAAGCTGGCGGCGTGCGAAGAGGACCGCCCCTGGAACAGGCTCGTCGAGGTCGAGCAGCAGGTGAGCCTCGACGGTGAACCCCGTATCGCGTAGCCAGGTCGCGACTTGGTCGGGCTGGCGGCGGTGAACGTGGACGTTCATCGGGTGGCCGCCGTAGCCCTGCGTCTTCAGCCTCGACTCATCGCCGACGTGGAAGCCGAGCACCAGTGGTCCGCCGGGGCGCAACACGCGCCGGAAGTGGCGCAGGACGGTGGGGACCGCTTCGTCGGGGACGTGGATCAACGACCAGAAGGCGATCAGGCCGACCAGTGAAGCGTCGGCGAGGTCCAGGTCCGTCATCGAGCCCACCTCGAACCGCAGGCCGGGGTGGTCACGCCGAGCCACGTCGACCATCACGGATGAAAGGTCGATGCCGAACGCGTCGACCCCCAACTCGTGCAGGTGCGCGGTGACATGCCCAGGTCCGCAGCCCACGTCCGCCACCGGCCCGCCGCCGGCGGCCCGCACCGAGTCGGCGAACACCGCCAGAGCCGCCCGAAGGTACGGCTCCCGGCCCAGAGCGTCACGTATCCGGTCGGCGTAGCTGACCGCGACCGTGTCGTAGGAGGTCCGGGTGTCTGCCAGCCAGCGGTCCGTGTCCATGGCCCGAGAGAGTAGTGCAGTGGCCTTGCCAGGCGAACAGTGCCGATATATCGTTGAGGCATCGCGATAGGAACGTGATGGATCAACGATCTGCCTTTTCGTTCCGCCCTCGCGGCAAATCAGAGAAACGCAACGAACAGAAGGAAGTGGTTTCCATGCGTTCCCACGGACATGGACACGGACATGAGCACGGACACCGTCGCGGCCCCTGGGGCCCCGGCGAGGAAGGCGGCGGGCGCGGTGGCTTCGGCGGGTTCGAGGGGCGCCGCGCGGCCTTCGGTCCCTTCGGGCCCGGCTTCGGCGGACCCGGCGGGCCGGGCGGCCCCTGGGGCGGCCGGGGTCGTGGCGGCGGGCGCGGCAGGGCGCGGCGTGGTGACGTACGTGCGTCGATCCTGGCGCTCCTCAAGGACCGGCCGATGCACGGCTACGAGATGATCCAGGAGATCGCCGAGCGCAGCGGCGGGGCGTGGAAGCCCAGCCCCGGATCGGTGTACCCGACCCTCCAACTCCTGGAGGACGAGGGCCTGATCGTCAGCGAGACCGAGGGCGGCAAGAAGCTTTTCGCGCTCACCGAGGCGGGCACGAGCGCCGCCGAAGAAGGTCCCGACGCACCCTGGGAGGACGCCGGTCGCGGTGTCGACTGGGAGTCGGTGAACGAGATCCGGCAGGCCGGTTTCGGGCTGATGGAAGCGTTCGGCCAGGTCTGGAAGACCGGCTCGGCCGACCAGCGGCAGAAGGCGCTCGCGGTGGTCAACGACGCTCGTAAGAAGTTGTATCTGATCCTCGCCGATGAGGGCTGAGCCGGCCGTGCCGTCGACCCCCGGGTCACGGCAGGCCGCACGCGCGCGGCGGCGCCCCTCACCCCAGGTGAGGAGCGCCGCCGCTTCGCGTCGTACGGCGAGGCGTCGTAAGGCGATGTTTCGTACGGCGAGGGCTCAGGCCACCAGGCCGTCCAGCTTGCGGAGCGACTCGTTGAGCGCCGCCGTCGCCGAGTCCTTGAGCTTGCCCGCCATCAGGGACACCGCGGCGCCCGTGAACTCGCCGTCGATACGCACCTTCGTGCCGTCCCCGTCGGGCGTCACCGAGTAGCGCGTACCGACCGTGACGCCCATCGGGCCCTTGCCGCGGATGGCGAGCGTCCGGCCCGGCTCCAGTTCCTCGACGGTCCAGGTGACCTCCGCGGGGAAGCCCATCAACTTCATGTTCTCCTCGAACGTGCCGCCCTGTTCCAGCGAGGTCGGCGCCCCCTTCGGGAAGCCGGTGTGGGTCGCGCTCCACTCGCCGAACACGGAGAAGTCCGTGAGCTTCGACCAGACTTTCTCGGCGGGCGCCTCGATACGTGCTTCGGCGGTGACTTCGGCCATGTGCGACCACCCCTCTCGTCAGGCGCTGCGGCGGACGCAGCCGGTGTGTCGCGGAACGTAGCGTCGGGGCCCGCAAGTTACAAGACTGACGACCCGTCAGAAGCTGTCGGGACCTGTTCAGTGCGTCCGGCTCAGAGCTGGTCCTGCTCCTGGTGCAGATTGCCGATGTGGCGTATCGCCGCCGTGTCGAAGAGGTCGTACGCGCGCGGGAACGGCCCCTCGTCGTGGCTGTGCCAGGCCTCCCAGAAGAGGTCCCCGAGCAGGGCGTCCGGTGGCGCGTACACCCGGTACACGTAGCACTTGCCGTCGACCGCCATCAGGGCCACGAGCCAGCAGCCGTACTCGGCGTCGTCCGAGTCCGCGTCCCCGTCCGCGTCCCAGTCCGTGTCCCAGTCGTCGATCCACTCGTCGTGCCGGCCGTCGTGCCGGCCGTCGTCCCAGGCTGTGGAGTACGCCGTGTGCCGGTCCGTGTTCCAGCCGCTGTCCCTGTCCAAGCCGCTGTCCCTGCCCCTGTCCCAGTCCGCGTCGGCGTCCCGGGCGCGCGTCGCCGCGGCACGGGAGGTGCCGTACGAGGCGGAGGACATGGCGGGTTCCTTGGCCGGTGAGGGAGCGGTGCGCCGGGCTGTGCTGAACCGTCCTGGGCGGTGTGTAGTTGAGGCGTACGCGGATGGTGCGCGGGTCGTCGACAGTGGTGCGGCTGTCCCGTGTGACGACTTTCGGCGGGGCATGGTTGCGCTGGGGGAGCGAAGCAAGGCGGCGCGCGCCCCTCGGGGCGGAAGGGCGGATCTCATCCGTAAGGAGGAGAACCCGTACATGCATGCCCAACCTGTGTCGGACGCGGAAATGCTCCCCCGTGGCGATGCTACGACTCCGTGTGGCTGATGGGGTGGGGGTTGTGCACAGCTCCGCCCCGGCCGCCCGGACCGGCCCGACCGCGACAGCCGCCGACGACCGGTTCAGCGCCGAACTGACGTCGGTGGTCGCCGGTGCGCGCAGACGCGCGGTACGCGACGGCGACCGGCACATCGACACCGCCCACCTCCTGCACTCCCTGCTCGAAGCCGATCCGGCGGTACGCGAACTCTTCGACGGCGGCGGCCAGGTGGCCCGGCTGCTCGGCTACCTCGTGCAGCGCAGCATCGGGTACGGGCTGCGCTGGCAGGGCTCGGTCGAGGACTCCGGCGCCGTACCGGTCGTACGGGACGCCGCGGGCTGGTCCCCGGCCGCGGCCACCGCGATGGAGGCGGCGCTCGCCCGGTCCGTACGCAGGGGCGAGCCGCGGACCACCGGCGTGGACCTGCTCGCTGCCCTCGCGTGCGATCCGCGGTGCCGGGCGGCGGAAGTGCTGCACCGCGCGGGAGTCGACCGCGAGGCGCTTGCCGCCAGGGCGGAGCGGGGGACGGATTCCGGGGCTGACTTCGGGACGGGCTTCGGGACGGACCTCGGTCAGGGCGCGCCACGCGCGTAGTGGCGGTTTTCGCGCAGCCGGGTCCCGCGGGAAGGCGGCCGGTGCGCACCGAAGGTGCCCGGAGCGCATCCACACAGGTACCGGTACCGGCACCGGTACCCGTATCCGGGAGTGCGCCGCAGCAGGCGCGGCGGGATCGATCGCCATGCCCCCGACCCTCTCGCAAGGGCAGCCGCAGCACGCCGAATTCGCGCCGTCTCGCGCACTGAGATGTCAGGGGTATCCGTGGTGACGCTCATTACGGAGACTGTCATGATGTGCCGGTGTCTACGTCTCAGGAGATCCAGGGGAACCCGGCAGGTCCGGGTGGCCGTGGCAGTGCGGGTAAGGGAGCGGGCGGCGGTCGCGGCGCGGGCCTCGGCCTCGCGCTCGTCTCGGCGTTCGCGTTCGGTGGTTCGGGCGTCGCCGCCAAACCGCTGATCGAGGCCGGGCTCGACCCGCTGCATGTGGTCTGGCTCAGGATCGCCGGAGCCGCCCTGGTCATGCTTCCGCTCGCCTGGCGCCACCGGGCGCTCGTGGTGAACCGGCCGGCCCTGCTCGCCGGGTTCGGCCTGCTCGCCGTCGCGGGCGTGCAGACCTGCTACTTCGTGGCGATCTCCCGTATCCCCGTCGGCGTCGCGCTGCTGATCGAGTACCTCGGCCCCGCGATCGTGCTCGGCTGGATCCGCTTCGTGCAGCGCCGCCCGGTCACCCGGGCCGCCGCGATCGGAGTCGTGCTCGCCGTCGCCGGACTCGCCTGCGTCGTCGAGGTGTGGGCGGGCATGCGCTTCGACGTGCTCGGCGTGCTCCTCGCCCTGGGTGCCGCGGTCTGCCAGGCCGGGTACTTCATCCTCGGCGACCACGGCAGCGACGCGGGTGCGGAGGCCCCGAATCCGCTCGGCGTCATCGCCTACGGGCTGCTCATCGGCGCCGTCGTCCTCACCGTCGTCGCCCGGCCCTGGACCATGGACTGGTCGGTGCTCACCGGCCGCGCCGACATGGACGGCACCTCCGTACCCGGACTGCTGCTGCTCGGCTGGATCGTGCTCATCGCCACGGTGCTCGCGTACGGCAGCGGGGTCCTGTCCGTGCGCAGGCTCTCCCCGCAGGTCGCCGGAGTGGTCGCCTTCCTTGAGGCGGTCGTCGCTACCGTCCTCGCCTGGATCATGCTCGGTGAGCACCTGGCCGCGCCGCAGCTCATTGGCGGCGCGATGGTGCTCGCGGGTGCCTTCATCGCCCAGAGCTCCCGCCCGGCCAAGGGCGGGCCCGATCCGGTGGCGGGCGGAATGCCCGACCGGGACGGGGAGTTGTCGACCTCCCGTACGTCTGCCTGAGGCGCCGCGACCGGACCGTCACCACGCGCGCGTGGTGACGGTTCACGCGTGTGTAGGGACGGTCCACGCGCGCGTGGTGACGGATTTCGCCCGGTCGCGGGTCGCCGCAGTGCTTCAGGAGTCGCTCAGAAGTGGTTCAGAGCGTCCGCAGGTAGTCCGGCAGCTCGATGTCGGGGGCCAGGTCGTCCGCCGGGATCGGGGCGCCGTGCGCGGGGGCGACCGGGACGACACCGGACCAGTACGGCAGGTCCTGGTCCTCCGGGTCGTCGTTGGGGCCGCCGGTGCGGGCCTTCGCCGAGACCTCGGCCAGGTCGAGGCGGAGCACGGCGGTGGCGGCGAGTTCCTTGGTGTTGGCCGGGCGCGAGTCGGCGGCGCGGCCGGGCACCACATGGTCGACAAGCGCGTCCAGAGCCATGCGCTTCTCGTCCGGGTCCGTCACCTGGTGGGCGATGCCGTGGACCACGACGGAGCGGTAGTTCATCGAGTGGTGGAACGCGGACTTCGCCAGGACGAGGCCGTCGACATGCGTCACGGTCAGGCACACCGGCAGCCCCAGATCCTGCTGCCCCGCCATCCGCAACGGCCGCGAACCCGTGGAACCGTGCACATAGAGGTGCTCGCCCACCCGCCCGTACAGCGTCGGCAGCACCACCGGAGCGCCGTCGCGCACGAAGCCCAGATGGCACAGGTAGCTCGCGTCGAGTATCGAATGCACCGTCTCCCTGTCGTACGCCGCGCGGTCGGCGGAGCGCGTGGGAACGGTGCGGTCGGTGGGGGTGTACGGGGCCGGGGTCGACGGCACAGACATTGCGATCTCCATTGCACTAGTGCATAATCTTGTTTGTGCTAGGAGAGTATCGGATCACTGGACGACGTGCAGCCGAGATTGCCGCCTGCGTGGAGCGCGGGGTCGCGGACGGCTCGCTCGCGCCTGGTCAACTGCTTCCACCCATGCGGGAGTTGGCGGTCGACCTAAGCGTGAATCCCAATACGGTCGCTGCCGCGTACCGCACCCTGCGCGAACGCGGCGTCATCGAGACGTCCGGGCGCAGAGGCAGCCGCGTCCGCGCGCGGCCCGCCAGCGCCGACCGGGACGCCATCGGCGTCGACGTGCCGGACGGCGTGCGCGACGTGTCCACCGGCAACCCCGACCGCGCCCTGCTGCCCTCCCTGGTCGCCGCGCTCACCGCGGCGGCGGAACGCGGCGACCGCAGCCCCGTGCTGTACGGGGACGCCGCGGTGGAGCCCGAATTGGTGCGCCTGGCCCGAGCGGGCTTCGACGCCGACGGGGTGCCGGACGGGCCGGTCGCGGTGGCCTCCGGCTCGCTCGACGCCATCGAGCGGGTCCTCGCGGCACACCTCAAGCCGGGCGACGCGGTCGCCGTGGAGGACCCGGGCTGGGGCAGCCTGCTCGACCTCGTCCCGGCCCTCGGGCTGCGTGCGGTCCCGGTGGGCGTGGACGACGAGGGGCCGCTGCCCGACGCCGTCGACGGGGCCCTGCGGGACGGCGCCCGCGCGCTCGTGGTGACCGACCGGGCGCAGAACCCGACCGGCGCGGCGGTGAGTGCCGCACGCGCGCGTGCCCTGCGGTCGGTGCTCGCCGGGTACCCGCAGGTGCTGCTCGTCGAGGACGATCACGGCCACCACATCGTGGACGTGCCGCTGCACCCGCTCGCCGGGGTCACCGACCGCTGGGCCGTGGTGCGTTCGACGGCCAAGGCGTACGGCCCCGACCTGCGTCTCGCCGTACTGACCGGGGACGCCGTGACCCTGGACCGGGTGCGCGGCCGACAGCGCCTCGGGCCTGGCTGGGTGAGCCGGCTGCTCCAGTACGCGGTGGTGCGCCTCTGGTCCGAAAAGGCGGTGGACGCGCGCGTGGTGGCCGATTCGTACGGCCGTCGGCGCCAGGCCCTCATCGACGCGCTCGCGGCCCGCGGGGTCGAGGCGCACGGCCGGACCGGCATGAACGTCTGGGTGCCGGTCGCCGACGAGACGGGCGCCGTCGCGCGCCTGCTGCACGCGGGCTGGGCCGTCGCGCCCGGCGCCCGCTTCCGCATGCGGAGCGCGCCCGGCGTGCGGATCACCGTGTCGGCGCTCGCCCCCGACGAGATCGAGGCCATCGCCGACGCGGTGGCCGCCGCGGTCGGGCCGGGTTCGGTGCGGCGCTACGGGTGAGCGGCGGCCGCACCGGAACCGTGCCCCGACGGCCGTTGCGCGGAAGCCGGTTGGGGCTGGCCGGTGCCCGTCGGAACCTCTACCGTCTCGCCCGCGACTGGGTGAGCGCCGCACCCGCGATCACGATGAGGGCGCCCACCGGTGTCGACCAGGCGAGCGGTTCGCCGAGTACCGCCACGCCCGCGGCCGTGGCGATGACCGGGATGAAATACGTGACCATCTGTGCCGTCGTCGGCCCCACCTCGGCGACAAGCCCGTACTGGAGCAGGACGGCCAGGCCGGTGCCGAGCGCCCCCAGGGCGACGACCGCGAGCAGCGGGACGAGTGGCAGGCTCGTCGGCAGTGACGTGAACAGCGGGGTGACCACGGCCAGTTGGGCCGTCGCGAGGAGCAACTGGGCGCCCGTCAGGGAGAGGTGCGAGTGCGCGTTGCCCGCCAGGGTGCGGCGTACGTAGATCCAGCCGACCGGGTAGCTGAGCGAGGCGAGCAGCGCCATGGTCGTGCCGCCCGCGTCCAGGCCGTGGAAGCCCTGCCAGGCACCCAGGACGGTGAGCACCCCGAGGAAGCCGAGGCCGAGCCCCGCGACGCGGCGCCGGGTCGGCCGGTCCTCGGAGAGCGCGACGAGCGACAGCACCATGCCCCACAGCGGCGAAGTGGCGTTGCAGATGCCCGCGAGCGTCGACGGAACGGTCAGCTCCGCGTACGCGAACAGGGAGAACGGCAGCGCGTTGAGCAGGAACGCGGCGACCGCCAGATGACCCCACGTGCGCACCCCGCGCGGCAGCCGCTCCCGCTTGACCGCGAGCGCCACACCCAGCACCGCCGTACCGAACAGCAGCCGCCCGAAGGTGACTTGGAACGGCGCGAAGCCGTGCGTACCCACCTTGATGAGCAGGAAACTGAAGCCCCAGACCAGGGAGAGGGCGCCGAAGCGGATGCGCCAGTCGAGGGCGCGCCGCGGCGAAGGGGCGGCCGAGGGGTGGCCGGGGTCCGGGAGTGGGGGCGAGTCGGTGGGTGCGGTGTCGCTGGGCGTGCTGACGGAGGCCATGGCCTCACGATGGCCGAGGCTTTCTCTAAGTACAAGCGAGATTTATTGGGGTCAATCGCGTAGCATTGCTTACATGTTGAATCTGGAGCGCCTCCGCACGCTGGACGCCCTGGCCCGGCACGGTTCGGTCAGCCAGGCCGCCACCTGTCTGCATGTGACGACCTCGGCCGTCTCCCAGCAGATGACCAAGCTGGAGCGCGAGGTGGGCCAGCAACTGCTCGCCAAGTACGGCCGGGGTGTCCGCCTCACCGACGCCGGGCGGCTGCTCGCCGACCACGCGGGTCGCATCCTGTCCCAGGTCGAGCTGGCCCAGTCCGACCTGGAGGCGCAGCGCGGCCAGGCCGTCGGGGAGCTGCGGATCGCCGCGTTCCCGACCGCCGCGCGCGGCCTGTTCCCGCACGCGCTGGTGGCGCTGCGCGACGAGCACCCCGGACTGCGGGTGCGGTCGCGGGAGTTGGAGCCGGAGGAGGGTGCCGCCGCCGTGTTCCGAGGCGACCTCGACCTGGCCGTGGTCCTCGACTGGTACAACAAACCGCTGCCGGTCCCCGAAGGCCTCGCCAAGGCCCCGCTCCTCGACGATCCGGCGGACATCGTGCTGCCCAAGGACCACCCGCTCGCGGACCGCGCCGAGATCGCGCTCGAGGAGCTCGCCGAGGAGGACTGGATCACCTGGCCCGAGGGCGCGTACTGCGCGGACTGGCTGCTGTACACCCTGCGCGCCCAGGACATCGAGCCCCGCATCTGTCACTACGCGGAGGAGCACCACACTCAACTCGCGCTGGTGGCCGCCGGGTTGGGCGTCTGCATCACCCCACGCCTCGGCCGGGGCCGACTGCCCGACGACGTGAGTGTGGTGCCGGTACGGCAGGGCGTGCGGCGCCATGTGTACGCGGTGTGGCGCGCGGACGCCGACCGAAGACCGTCGATCCGGGCCGCGGTCACGGCACTTCAGGCGGCGGGGGAGCGGG
>NZ_JAAAHS010000085.1 GCF_009908195.1 Streptomyces boluensis
GCCCGTGGCGGGGGCCGTGGCGGGGGCCCGTGCACCCACGGCAGGCCAACCGTGGCGGAGCCGGGCCCTCCGGCTCTCCGGCCCTCAGCTGCCCGCCGCGCCCAGTTCCAGGGACAGGGTCTTCTCCTCGCCGCCGCGCTCCAGGGTCAGTTCGAGCCGGTCGCCGGGCCGGTGGGCGCGGATCTTGACGATCAACTCCTCGCCGGAGTGCACCCGCTGGCCGTCCACCTCGGTGATCACGTCGCCCGGCTCGATGCCCGCCTTGTCGCCGGGGCCACCCTTGCTGACCGCGGGCGCCCCGTCGGCGCCCTCCTTCGCCACCCGGGCTCCGTCGCCGTTGTACCGGGTGTCGAGCGTGACCTCGATCACCGGGTGGGTGGCCTTGCCGGTGTTGATCAGTTCCTCGGCGACCCGCTTGGCCTGGTTGATCGGGATGGCGAAGCCGAGGCCGATGGAGCCGGACTGACCGCCGTCGAGCTCGGAGCCGTTGCCCGCCGAGCGGATCGCGCTGTTGATGCCGATGACCCGCGCCTTGTGGTCGACCAGCGGCCCGCCCGAGTTGCCGGGGTTGATCGGGGCGTCGGTCTGCAGCGCGTCCACGTACGACACGTCGCTGCCGTCGCCCTCCTCGCCGCCCGCGGTGATCGGGCGCTCCTTGGCGCTGATGATCCCCGAGGTCACGGTGTTGGACAGGTCGAAGGGCGCGCCGATGGCCACCACCGGGTCGCCGACCTGGACGTTGTCGGAGTTGCCGAGGGGCAGCGGCTTGAGCCCGCTCACCCCGGCGACCTTGACCACCGCGAGGTCGTACCCGGAGTCGCGGCCGACCACCGTCGCCTTGGCCGCCTCGCCCCCGCTGAAGGTCACGGAGACCTCGCCGTCGTCGCCCGCGGGCTCCACGACGTGGTTGTTGGTGAGGATGTGGCCCTTGTCGTCGAGCACGAAGCCGGTGCCGGTGCCCTGTGCGCTGCCGCCGCTGACGTGCAGGGTGACCACGCTGGGCAGCGCGCTCGCGGCGATCCCGGCGACGCTCTCCGGCGCCCGCTCCTTCGACTCCCCGTCCGCCTGCGGGAGTTCGACGGTCGAGATGCCGCCGTGCCGCTCCATGTACGCGCCTACGCCGCCGCCGACACCGCCCGCGACCAGGGCGAGCACCATCGCGGCGAGGAAGATCCGCCCCCGCTTCGGCCGCCGCGCGGGCGCGGGGCCGTCGGGCAGCAACAGCGGCTGCGCGAGCGGCTGCGGCGCCCGCCACGGGTCGTACTGCTGCCACTGCCCGGCCGGCGCCTGCTGCTGCGGCTGCGGCTGCTGGTGCTGCGGCGCGGGCTGCTGCTGTTGCGACGCGGGCTGCTGCGGTGCGGGCTGCTGCGGTGCGGCTTGATGCGCTGTGCCGTGCGGCGGGGCGCTCTGGGGCTGGGTGCCGTGGTGCTGCGCGGCGTGCTGCTGGGTGCCGTGGTGCTGGGTGCCGTGTGGGGGCGTGCCGTTCGCGGGGGTGTTCCCGGTGGGCGCGGCCGGGGTGGGCGGTGTGGCGTACGCCGAGGTGGGCTGCGCCGGCGTGGCCGCCGGGCCCGGAACGGGCGTGCCCTGCGCGGGAGTCGGTACCGGCCGCTGCACGGGCGGCGCCGGGGCCCACGGGCCGGGCTCGCCGTAGGGCGGCGTGCTGTAAGGGTCGGGGTCGTGCAGCGGCTTGGGCCGCCCACCGGAACGGTCACCGGAACGCCCACCGGAGCCCTCAGCGTCCGCTATGGGTTCCGGGCGCCCCTTGGCCAGGACGACACCGGTCGAACTACCTTGAGACGGCGGGGAGTTCACGTCCCCGTCCTCGGCTGTCCGGTCCTGCGGTCGCTCCTCGGGTATCCGGTCCTGAGACTGCTCCTCGGGTATCCGGTCCTGCGACTGCTCCTCGGATATCCGCTCCGGTATCCGCTCCGGCTCGACCCGCGACACAGCGGTCTGCGGCGTCCCCGACGTCTCGTCCGGCGTCTGCCCCCGCTCGGCGCCCCGTGCGGCTGGGCGGCTCCACCACTTCGCCTTCGGCCCGGTGGGCTTGCCCTCGTCCATGCTCTCCCCACAACCGGTCCGCGGCAGGGCCCGCGGGCAGCCACGCGGCGGCTCGCCGCTCGATCAGAGTCCTCGTGCTCCGTGCCCCACTCAGGGCGGCACGGAACACCGAGGATTCAACCAGGTTTGCGAACCGTCGTGCAGACGACCGGGTACGAGGAGGTCAGCGGCGGGACGAAAGGGTCGCGCTCGCCGAGGGCGAAGGCCGCGCCTTCGACGCCCCTGACCGCTTCCCGTCGCCCTCGCCCGCACCCGCCGCCGCGACCGGGAACTGCGGGAACCCGGTAGCCGGACGGCGGATCAGCGGGGAGAGCGCGGTGGAACCCGCGAGCATCGGTGACACCACCGTGTCCTGCAGGGCGCGCGGCCGATGCGGCAGGAAAGGCGCTCCCGGCAACTGCGGCGCCCCCGTCCCCGAGGCCGCCATCGGTGCCGCGAGCGCGCCGGGTCTGCCGGCCTGCTGCGCGCCGACGGGCGGGCCACCACCGCGACGGCGCTGGGCCTCACGGGCGCTGCTGCTGTTCGACCCCTGCGTACGCATCGGGCTCGCCTTGGAGCCGCGTGGGTCCGCCGAGGCGTCACCCGCGGCGGGCGCGCCCGTGGAGACCCCGCCGAGCGCGATCGCCGCGAGCGAGACGGCGCCCGCCGCCGCGAAGGCGAACCGGCGCCCGCGCGAGGCGGCCGCCCGCTCCTGCGCGGACCGCCCCACGTCGTGGATACGGAAACCTCGCTCCCGCGTCCCGTCGGGCAGGCCGGAGCCGGGCAGGACGCCGCCATGGGCGCCCGAAGGGTCGTAACCGAAGGTGTCCCGCGGTGAGTTGAAGATGCTGTCGGGGCGCACGCCGAAGATCGCGTCCGTGACCGGTCCGCCGCCGAAGCCGCCGCGGTCGTCATCGCCCCCGGCGGGCAGTCCCTGCAGCCGGGCGAGGAAAGTCTCGGAGGGCGGCGGGGGCGCCGTGGAGGCGAAGTACGTCTTCAGGCTGCGCTGTGCGTCGGCCTCGGCCTTGCACTTGGCGCAGGTCGCCAGATGCGCGAGCACACGCTCGCGGCTGTCGTGGCTCAACTCGCCGTCCACCAGGGCGGCCAGCCTGTCTCCCAGGTGCTGTTCGGCCAGGTGCCGGTCGGCAGGGTCATGCCGTGATCCGCTCACGCCGTCGCGCCCCCTCCTCCCAGAACGGGCACACCGGTGACCGCGAACGAACGACGCTCGGCGCGGGCCTGGGGCGACCGGTGCTGCAGGGCCTTGCGGAGCTGGGACCGGCCGCGGTGGATCCGGCTGCGGACCGTGCCGAGCTTGACGCCCAGGGTCGCGGCGATCTCCTCGTACGACAGGCCCTCGATGTCGCACAGGACGACCGCGGCGCGGAACTCCGGCGCCAGGGTGTCGAGCGCGTGCTGCACGTCGGCGTCGAAGTGCGTGTCGTTGAAGACCTGTTGGGGCGAGGGCTCACGGCTGGGCAGCCGCTCCGCCGCGTCGTCACCGAGGGCGTCGAAGCGGATGCGCTGGCGGCGGCGGACCATGTCGAGGAAGAGATTGGTCGTGATCCGGTGCAGCCAGCCCTCGAAGGTGCCCGGGGTGTACGTCGACAGGGACCGGAAGACGCGCACGAAAACCTCCTGGGTGAGGTCCTCGGCGTCGTGCTGGTTACCCGTCAGGCGGTACGCGAGGCGGTACACGCGGCCACTGTGCGTGCTGACGATCTCCTCCCAGGTGGGCGGAGTCCACGCCTGGGAATCCGCGTCTGCGGCAAAGGTCGCGGTCTGCGCGGAGTCGGCGGCGCGGTATCGGTCAGCGGTGTTGGTCACGGATTTCGGCTCGACCGCCGACCTGAGGAAGCGGCGCCGCAGTCGCGACAGCCTTCCCCGGCCCTCAGTCGCAGCCGCACCTCCCCTGTCGGCTCTGGTGGTGTCCAGTGGAGCCCCTACCATAGCCACCTCGCCCGTTAGCTCCGGATAAGCGTTTTTACGCGAATTTGGAAGTCGGGCCTCATGTCCCGGCTTTCCTTTCCACCCCTTCTTAACGCCCGGTCCCATCTGCGGGTTCCCGGCCCCAACGGATACAGTCACCGGCAGGCCGAAGGCCGTCGACCACGGGGACAGGAGAGGGTCATTACCGGCAACCGTCAGCCGACCTTGGCGTTCGTGGACGCCTTTGTCGTCGAGGACGAAGCGCTGCACTGGGCCCGGGAGCGCGCCCGGGAGTCGGGGCTTCGCGCGGTGACGCCCGGCACCGGAACCGCGTTGCGGATGCTCGCCGCGGCCGCGGGCGCCAAGGCTGTCGCCGAGATCGGCACCGGAACCGGAGTCTCCGGTATCCACCTCCTGCACGGCATGCGCCCCGACGGCGTCCTCACCACCGTGGACCCCGAACCCGAGCGCCAGCAGTTCGCCCGGCAGGCCTTCCGCGCCGCCGGGTTCGCCAGCAACCGCGCGCGTTTCATCCCCGGCCGCGCCCTCGACGTACTGCCGCGGCTCGCGGACAGCGGATACGACCTGGTGTTCTGCGACGGCGACCGCACGGAGTTCCTGGACTACCTAGCTGAATCGTTGCGCCTGCTGCGCCCCGGCGGTCTCGTCTGCTTCGAGGGCGTCTTCGCCGACGGCCGTACGGTCGACTCGGGACCGCAGCCCGCGGAGGTCGTGAAACTGCGCGAACTGCTGCGCGCGGTGCGGGAGAGCAGCGATCTGGTGCCGTCGATACTGCCGCTCGGCGACGGGCTGCTCTGCGCAGTGAAGCGCTGATCGGAGCCCTGTAGCGGGCCTCCGGTCCCCGGATACGACACTGCCCCGGCACGCTGTTAGTGTGCCGGGGCAGTTGAAAATTGGTGAGCGCTTCCCGCGTCAGCCGGCGACCTTCGTGAGTTCTTCGCCGAGTGCTTGGGCCTCGTCCGGAGTCAGCTCTACCACGAGCCGACCGCCGCCTTCGAGCGGAACGCGCATGACGATGCCCCGCCCCTCCTTGGTCACCTCGAGCGGGCCGTCGCCCGTCCGCGGCTTCATGGCCGCCATGCTCGTTCCCCTTCCTGAAACCAGCTCATCGCAACCGGAGGCGCCATGAGCAGGCGCTGTGTCACCGGCATCGAACACATTGCTTCCCAGCCATTATCCCGCATCGCAGGACCCGATGACCAACATCGGTCTGCATCGCTTGCGCAACGCACTCGACCAAAACCACGCAATTCGGCGATGTGACTGCGATACTGCGCCACTTCGTATGCCCTGCCGGACCTCGATTGTTTGACGCAGGTCACATCCCGGAGCCCATGTCGGGCCCCGATGATCTCCGTCATGCTGTGCTCTGACGACGCTGAACCGACCCTCGCCCACGGCCACGACCGGCCGCCGGGCGCACCCGACGGAGGGGATCCCGACATGGCCGACACCGTGCTCTACGAGGTGAGCGACGGACTCGCGACGATCACCCTGAACCGCCCCGACGCGATGAACGCCATGAACACGGACGCCAAGGTCGCCCTGCGCGACGCGCTCCTGAAGGCGGCCTCCGACGCCGAGGTGCGGGCCGTCCTGATCACCGCGACCGGCCGGGCGTTCTGTGTGGGCCAGGACCTCAAGGAGCACATCGGCCGCCTCACCGAGGACCGCGAGGCGGGCACAAGCGCCACCATGAGCACGGTGCGCGAGCACTACAACCCGATCGTGCGGGCCCTCACCGAGATGCCCAAGCCGGTCGTCGCGGGGGTCAACGGCGTCGCCGCGGGCGCGGGCTTCGGCTTCGCCCTCGCCGCCGACTACCGCGTGGTGGCCGACACCGCCTCGTTCAACACATCCTTCGCCGGGGTGGCGCTCACCGCCGACTCGGGCGTCTCCTGGACGCTGCCCCGCCTCATCGGGCAGAGCCGCGCCGCCGACCTGCTGCTGTTCCCGCGCGGCGTCAAGGCGCAGGAGGCGTACGAGCTGGGCATCGCCAACAAGGTGGTGCCCGCCGACGAGCTCGCCGCCGAGGCGGAGCGGACGGCCCGCGCGCTCGCCGCGGGACCGACCCTCGCGTACGCGGCGATCAAGGAGTCCCTCGCGTACGGCGCCGGGCACAGCCTCGGCGAGACGCTGGAGAAGGAGGACGAACTCCAGACGCGGGCGGGCGCGTCGGCGGACCATCACATCGCCGTCGAGGCGTTCATCGCCAAGGAGCGGCCGAAGTACCTGGGGCGCTGAACCGCGCGGTTCACGCGCGGCGGGCCACGCAGTCGTGCAGGTGGTCGTCGACGAGGCCGCAGGCCTGCATCAGGGCGTACGCCGTCGTGGGGCCGACGAAGCGGAGGCCGCGCTTCTTCAACTCCTTGGAGAGCGCGGTCGATTCGGCGGTGATCGCGGCCACGTCGGCGATCGTGCGCGGCACCGGACGGCCCTCGCGTTCGGGCGCGAACGACCAGATCAGCGCGTCCAGTTCGCCCGGCGCCCAGCCGGCGAGCACCTTGGCGTTGGCGAGGGTCGCGGCGATCTTGGCGCGGTTGCGGATGATGCCCGGGTCGGCGAGCAGCCGGGCGGCGTCGTCGTCCGTGAACGCGGCGACCGCGGAGATCTTGAAGTCGGCGAACGCGCGCCGGAATCCCTCGCGCCGCCGCAGGATCGTGATCCACGAGAGGCCGGACTGGAACGCCTCCAGGCAGAGCCGCTCGTACAGCGCGTCGTCGCCGTGGACCGGGCGGCCCCACTCCTCGTCGTGGTACGCCACGTAGTCCTCGGTGGACAGGGCCCAGGGGCAGCGCAGGGCGCCGTCCGGGCCCGGCACGGCGGTGCCTTCGGTCATCGCTGCGGCTCCTCAGGGGCGGGCGGCTGGTCGCTGGGCGGCTGGTCGGCGGGTGTCGTCGGCGGCGCCTCTGGCGCGTGCTGCTCCTCAGGCGCGTGCTGCTCGTCGACGAGGGCTCGGCCCGCGTCCACCGCCATGGCCTGCGCGCCCGCGAGGGCGGCCTCCAGCTCGGCGATCCGGGCGTCCCGCTCGGCCAGTTCGGCACCGACGCGGCTGAGCGCGTCGTCCACGTCCGCCATGCGGTAGCCGCGCAGCGCGACGGGCAGGCGCAGCTCCTCGACGTCCGCGCGGTGCACCGGGCGGGTCACCGGCAGCGGGTCGGAGAGCCGCTCGGGCGCCGCCTCGGGCAGCGCGGTGGACTCGCCGCCGCCCACGACGGCGAGGGTGACCGCGGCGACCACCACGACCAGCGCGATGAGCAGGAACCAGAACACGACCATCTCCCGGTACGGGCCGCGCGCCGGGCCGGGCCGCCGGACACGCGAAGAGTGCGGACTGACAGAGTCTCCCTGTCGGACGAGCCGTCCCGCGGTCTCTGCCGAGACGCCGGGGAGGGTCGCCACGTCCGATCGTGCCATGCGCCACCGACAGTTAAGGTCGCAGGCGACCGATGCGAGGAGGAATCAGGGGATGCGTAGCCCACTGCGGCTCGGACGGCGTGAGTTCGACGCGCACGAGCCGGTGATCATGGCGATCGTCAACAGAACCCCGGACTCCTTCTACGACCAGGGCGCCACGTTCCGCGACGAACCCGCGCTCGCGCGCGTGGAGCAGGCGGTCGCGGAGGGCGCCGCGATCATCGACATCGGCGGGGTCAAGGCCGGTCCGGGCGAAGAGGTGTCGGCGGCCGAGGAGGCCCGGCGCACCGTCGGCTTCGTGGCCGAGGTGCGGCGCCGCTTCCCGGACGTGGTGATCAGCGTCGACACATGGCGGCACGACGTCGGCGAGGCGGTCTGCGAGGCGGGCGCCGACCTGCTCAACGACGCGTGGGGCGGCGTCGATCCGAAGCTGGCGGAGGTGGCCGCGCGGTACCGCGTGGGCCTGGTGTGCACGCACGCGGGCGGCGCCGAACCGCGTACCCGGCCGCACCGGATCGCGTACGACGACGTGATGGCGGACATTCTGCGGGTGACCCGGCAACTGGCCGAGCGGGCCGTGGAGTTGGGGGTGCCGCGCGAGTCGGTGCTGATCGACCCGGGGCACGACTTCGGCAAGAACACCCGGCACTCCCTTGAGGCGACGCGGCGGCTCGGGGAGATGGTGGAGACCGGCTGGCCGGTGCTGGTGTCGCTGTCCAACAAGGACTTCGTGGGCGAGACCCTGGACCGGCCGGTGAAGGAGCGGGTGATCGGCACCCTGGCGACCACCGCGGTGTCGGCGTGGCTCGGCGCGCAGGTGTACCGGGTGCACGAAGTCGCCGAGACGCGGCAGGTGTTGGACATGGTCGCGACGATCGCGGGGCATCGTGCTCCGGCGGTGGCGCGGCGCGGGTTGGCCTGAGGGCACGGCCCCGCGGTCGTACGAAAAAGCCCCCGCACGCGCGCGTGCGGGGGCGTCAGGCACCTATCAGCGCCCGACCTCCTTCGTCACCAGCATGACCGCCTCCTCCACGTCGTCCGTGACGTGGAACAGCGTCAGGTCGTGCTCCGACGCCTTGCCGCCCGCGATCACGGTGTCGCGGAGCCAGTCGACGAGCCCGCTCCAGTACTCCGTGCCGAACAGCACGATCGGGAAGCGGGTGACCTTGCGGGTCTGGACGAGGGTGAGCGCCTCGAAGAGTTCGTCGAGGGTGCCGAGGCCGCCGGGGAGGACCACGAAGCCCTGCGCGTACTTCACGAACATCGTCTTGCGGACGAAGAAGTAGCGGAAGTTCACGCCGATGTCGACGTGCGGGTTGAGGCCCTGCTCGAAGGGCAGCTCGATGCCGAGGCCGACGGAGATGCCGCTTGCCGCGCGCGCGCCCTTGTTGGCCGCTTCCATCGCGCCGGGGCCGCCGCCCGTGATCACGGCGAACCCGGCCTCGACGAGCGCCTGGCCGATGCGTACGCCCGCGTCGTACTCGGGTGAACCCACGGGTGTGCGGGCCGAGCCGAACACGCTGATCGCGGCCGGGAGTTCGGCGAGCGCGCCGAAGCCCTCCACGAATTCCGACTGGATGCGCATGACCCGCCAGGGGTCGGTGTGCACCCACTCCGAGTCGCCCTCCGAGTCGAGGAGGCGCTGGTCGGTGGTGCCGGGCGTGACCTGTTCACGGCGTCGCACGACCGGCCCGAGGCGCTGCTCCTCCAGCGGACCCTGTGCTTCCGGATTGCCCATGAACGTCCCCTTCCGCTGACAGTGTTGCCGTTTCAGCGTAGGCCGACGACCGTGACGAACGGCGTCATGACGAGCAAGATCGACGTGAACAACCGCGGGCCGCCGACGCAAAGAGCCCCGGCGGCCCCGTGCTCAGGACTCCAGCCAGGCCCGCAGCCGCTCCTCCGCGACCAGGATCTCGGACGTCCGCACCCGCTCGTCGGCCTTGTGCGCGAGCAGCGGGGCGCCGGGCCCGTAGTTCACCGCGGGTACGCCGAGGGCGCTGAAGCGGGAGACGTCGGTCCAGCCGAACTTGGGGCGGGCCTCGCCGCCCACCGCGGCCATGAACGCGGCCGCCGCCGGGTGGTCGAGTCCGGGCCTCGCGCCGCCGGTGTGGTCGTCGACGACGAACTCCTCGACCCCGCAGTCCGCGAAGTAGTCCCGTACGAACTGCTCGGCCTCGGCCATGGAACGGTCCGGCGCGTAGCGGAAGTTGACCACCACGGTGCAGGCGTCGGGGATCACGTTGGTGGCGACGCCGCCCTCGATCCGGACGGCGTTGAGGCCCTCGTGGTACTGGAGCCCGTCGACCACCGGCTTGCGCGGCTCGTACTCCGCGAGCCGGGCGAGGATCGGCGCGGCCTTGTGGATCGCGTTGTCGCCCATCCACGCGCGCGCGGAGTGGGCGCGCTCCCCGGACAGCTTCAGGAAGACCCGCAGGGTGCCCTGGCAGCCGCCCTCGACCTGGCCGTCGCTGGGCTCGAGGAGGATCGCGAAGTCGCCCTCCAGCCAGTCCGGGTGGGCCTCCGCCACATGTCCGAGCCCGTTGAGGTGGGCGGCGACCTCTTCGTTGTCGTAGAACACGAAGGTCAGGTCGCGGTTGGGCGCGGTCACGGTCTGGGCGACCCGCAGCTGGACCGCGACCCCGGACTTCATGTCGCAGGTGCCGCAGCCCCACAGGACGCCGTCGTCGTCGAGCCGGGACGGCACGTTGTCCGCGATCGGCACGGTGTCGATGTGCCCGGCGAGCACGACGCGTTCGGCGTGGCCGAGCCGCGTACGCGCCACGATGTTGTTGCCGTGCCGGTCCACCGTCAGGTGCGGCAGGGCGCGCAGGGCCGTCTCGATCGCGTCGGCCAAGGGCTTCTCGCTGCCGCTCTCCGACGGGAAGTCGACGAGCTGGGCGGTCAGCCGGGCGGCGTCCTGGGTGAGGTCAAGTGCGGTTTCGGATGCGGTTTCGGACATGCCCCGGACCCTACGCCGTCCCTTCACACAGGTGCCGTGCCAGTCGTATCCCGGACTCCAGTACGGTGGGCCGCGTGCCAGAGCAGCCCCCCACCCTCTTCAGGCGCGGCCGCCTCCTGCGTGCCGGAGCGGCCGTCGCCGTGCTGCTCGCGCTGGCCGGCTATCTGGTGCTGCAGTACGAGGGCGGCGGCCGCCCCGCGCCCGGCTGCCGGGTGGTCTCGGCGGGCGGCGACGGCGCGACGTACGAACTGAGCACCCAGCAGGCGGTGAACGCCGCGACGATCTCCGCGGTCGGCACCTCGCGCGGCATCCCGGAGCGGGGTGTGACGATCGCCCTCGCGACCGCCCTGCAGGAGTCCGCGCTGCGCAACATCGACCACGGCGACCGCGATTCGCTCGGCCTCTTCCAGCAGCGGCCCTCGCAGGGCTGGGGCGACACGGAGCAGATCATGGACCCGGTGTACTCGGCCGGGAAGTTCTACGAGTACCTGGAGAAGGTCCCCGGCTACTCACGCCTTCCGCTCACCGTCGCCGCGCAGCGGGTGCAGCGCAGCGGCTACCCGCAGGCGTACGCGAAGCACGAGCCGGACGCCGCGCTGCTCGCCGCCGCGCTGACCGGACGGGCCGCCGCGACGCTGACCTGCGGCACCGAACCGGCGAGCGAGCCCGGCGACCCGGCGGAGGTACGCGCCGCCCTGGTCCGCGACTTCGGCCCGGACGTGCTGCCGGACGAGCCGGACGCGGGCGCGGAGCGGACCGGGGACGGCAAGGCCCCGAAGGGGCGGGCCGTGGCGGTGCCGGTGTCCGCGACGGTCGCCGCGGACGGCCGCGGCGGGCGGCGCGGCTGGGAGTTGGCGCACTGGGCGGTGGCGCACGCCTCCGCGCTGCGGGTGGACCGGGTCTCGTACGCGGGCCGCGAGTGGAGCGCCTCGGATTCCGGGCACAAGTGGCGCAAGGTGACGGACCGGGCGGACGGCCGGAGCGCGGGCGCGCGGGGCGCGCACGGCTCGGGTGGTGCGGACGAGGTAGTGATCGTCACCGCCCAGTAGTGCGGACCCTCACCCGATCGAGCGAGTCGGGTCAGCGTGGGACGACTCCGCGAACGCCCTCGGTCGTCAGCTTCGGCACCATCCCCAAATCCCTTGTGGGGCAAGGGAAAAGAGGATTCTGCAGTACCGGGCCGAGTGGCACCTTTTGCTCTTTGTTTGTCCGCTTTTAGCCGCAGCCGATAATGCGACGCATTACCAACTCTTTACGTTGCCGTCCCGCAACCTTCGTGGCCTTCGAGCGGTAGTCACGGCGTCCGTGGACCGGTCGAGGCCGGACGCACCAGGCGGACAACACCAACGTTCTCTTCCGTCACACAAGGAGCATCATGTCCCTCCCCCTGACCCGCCGGATCGCCCGTGCCGCGCTGCTCGGCGCGGCCGGCGCAGCCTCCGTGGTCGGTGCGGCCGGCTCCGCGAGCGCCGTCGACCTCCCGGCCACGCCCGACCTCGGCGGCCTGACCGCCCTGGACGGCGAGGGCCTGGGCAACACCCTCGACGGTGCGGCGCAGAACGCCACCGGCGTCGCGGGCGAGGCGGGCAGCAAGGCCATCGAGCAGGGCGTTCCGACCGTGGGCAAGACCGTCGGCAAGGCCGGCAAGACCGCCACCCCGGCCGTGCAGCGCACCGCCGGCAGCCTGGCCGGCAGCGCCGGCGAGGTCCTCGGCGAGACCGCGTCCACCGCGACCAAGGACGGCCTTCCGGTCGAGGGCCTGCCCACCGGCGACCTGCCCGACACCGGCGCCGTGACCGAGGGCGCGGTACCGAACCTGATCGGCGGCCTGCCCACGGACGCGCTCGCGGGTGGCCTGCCCACGGACGCCGTGACCAAGGGCGGCCTGCCGACGGACGCACTGACCAAGGGCGGCCTGCCCACGGGCGCGCTCATGGGCGGCCTCCCGCTCGGCTAGTCACCGCCGCGTACGACGGACGGCCCGGCGCCGCCGCGTACCGCACCCGTACGACGAGGGCCCGGGGAGCGTGAACTCCCCGGGCCCTTCCGTGCGTTGAGCCAGTGGCTACGCGAGCCGCTCGACCGCCGCGGCCACCCGCTCGTCCGTCGCCGTGAACGCGACGCGTACGAACTGATCGCCCGCCGGGCCGTAGAAGTCGCCGGGCGCCACCAGGATGCCGAGGCCGGCCAGGTGCGCCACGGTGTCCCAGCAGCTCTCGCCGCGGCTCGCCCACAGGTACAGGCTCGCCTCGCTGTGCTCGATCCGGAAGCCGTGGCCGAGCAGCGCGTCGCGCAGGGCCGCGCGCCGGGCCGCGTACCGGGCGCGCTGCTCCGTGACGTGGCTGTCGTCGCCGAGCGCCGCGATCGTGGCCGCCTGCACCGGGGCGGGCGTCATCATGCCGCCGTGCTTGCGGATCTGAAGGAGCTCGCCGAGCACGTCCGCGTCGCCCGCGAGGAACGCCGCGCGGTAGCCCGCCAGGTTGGACCGCTTGGACAGCGAGTGGACGGCGACGATGCCCTCGAAGGAGCCGCCGCAGACGTCCGGGTGCAGCACCGAGACCGGCTCCGCCTCCCAGCCGAGCTCCAGGTAGCACTCGTCGGAGAAAAGCAGCACGCCGTGCTCACGGGCCCACGCCACCGTGCGGGTCAGCTCGTCCTTGGAGAGCACCCGGCCCGTCGGGTTGGAGGGCGAGTTGAGCCAGAGCAGCTTCAGGCCCTCGGGGTCGAGCTCGGTCGGGTCGTCGTACGCCACGTACTCGGCGCGGGCGAGGCGGGCGCCCACCTCGTACGTCGGGTAGGCCAGGCGCGGGTACGCGACCCGGTCGCCGGGGCCCAGGCCCAGCTGGGTCGGGAGCCAGGCGACCAGTTCCTTGGAGCCGACCACCGGCAGGACGTTGCGGTGCGTGACCTCGCGGGCACCCAGGCGGTGTTCGCACCAGCCACTGATCGCGTCGCGCAGTGCGGGGGTGCCCCACACGGTCGGATAGCCCGGACTGTCGCTCGCGGCCGTCAGCGCTTTCTGGACGAGGTCGGGCACCGGGTCGACGGGGGTGCCGACCGACAGGTCGACGATGCCGCCGGGGTGCGCTGCCGCTGTCGCCTTGTACGGCTCCAGCTTGTCCCAGGGGAAGACGGGGAGGCGCGAAGAGACCGCGCCCACGCTTGGACTCACGGGGCTGCTCACTTTCTCGTACGTACTACGCAAACACCACGGTCCCGTGCGGCAGCAGAGGCCGTACGGGACCGGGGCGTGGTGCTGGGCCGCTGGCCGCTTACTGCTCCTGGTTCTGCGGCGGCAGCTCGGCGATGAAGGCGTGGTCGCGCTCGATCAGGCCGAGCTTGCTGGCACCACCGGGCGAGCCGAGCTCGTCGAAGAACTCGACGTTCGCCTTGTAGTAGTCCTTCCACTCCTCCGGAGTGTCGTCCTCGTAGAAGATCGCCTCGACCGGGCACACCGGCTCACAAGCTCCACAGTCGACGCACTCATCCGGGTGGATGTACAAGGACCGCTTGCCCTCGTAGATGCAGTCGACCGGGCACTCCTCGATGCACGCCTTGTCCTTGACGTCGACACAAGGCTGCGCGATGACGTAGGTCACGCTGTCGTTCCTCCTCGATAGGGCGCTGGCGGGCCTCCTCAGGCTCCGCCGCCTGGCGCGCGGGAGCGCGGCGTCGTCGATGCCCGCACCTAGTATCTCCGTTCCGGGTCATGATCCGAACAGGAGGGGCGGACTGAGCTGTGGAAATCATCGGAGGCGGGCTCCTCGAAGTCCACATCAAGCCTACTGACGTGGGGAAACGAGTGTCGGTTCGGTGCTTGAGCGACGCCGGAATCCCGGGTGAGAAGTTCACCGACACGGTGGGCGTTCTCACATCGTGGACCGAGGGTGTGCTGCTCATCACACGCCGCGGTGGCGAGTCCGTCCGGATCGCGGAATCCACGCTCGTCGCCGGGAAGGTCGTCCCCGCGGCCCCGGCCCGCCGGCGCGGCCCCGCCGCCTCCTTCGAGGAGCTGGCCCGGGTCACGGCGCGGGCCTGGGAACCGGTCGAGAGCGAGCCGCTCGGGGACTGGCGGCTGCGGTCGGCCGCCGGCTTCACCCGGCGCGCCAACTCCGTTCTGCCGCTCGGCGACCCCGGCCTGCCCCTGGACGAGGCGCTCGCGTACGTACGCGGCTGGTACGCGGAGCGGGAGCTGCCCGCGTACATCCAGATCGCGACCGGCGCCGAGGGCACGCAGGAGCTGCTCGGCGCGGAGCTCGCGCGGCGCGGCTGGGTGCGCGAGGTCAGCGCGCAGGTGTGGACCGGCGCGCTCGCCCCGGTCGGCGACCTGGACGCGGACACGGACCGGGTACGGCTCGCGCGGTCGTACGACGAGGGGTGGCTGCGCCGCTACCAGCGGTTCGGGACGCCGGGGCCGCAGGTCACGAAGGTGCTCGGCAGTGGCCCTTCGACCTGGTTCGCCTCGGTGCCCGGCGCGGGCGAGGCGCCCGCGGCCATCGGGCGGTGCGTGGTGGACGGGCGCTGGGCCGGGTTCATGGCCGTCGAGGTCGACCCGGAGCAGCGGCGCCAGGGGCTCGGCTCGGCCGTGATGGCGGCGCTCGCCCGCCGCGCCCTCGACGAGGGGGCGTCGGCGGCGTGGCTGCAGGTCGAGGACGACAACGACGCGGCGCGGGCGCTCTACGGCGGCATGGGGTTCGCCGCCCACCACAGCTACCACCACTACCGAGCGGCCGAGTGAGCCGGTCGGCGTGAGCGGACACGAGGCACCCATGGAACCGGAGCCCACGGACCGGCGGGAGCGGTTCGCGCGCGAGGCGCGCGCCGAGCGGCCGGACCTCGCGCTGCTCTGCCTGCTGCTCGCCGCGGAGGCCGACCCGGCGCTCGACGACGCCGGCATCGACGCCGCCCAGATCGAGCTCGACCGGCTCGCCGGACTGCTGCCGTTCCGCCCCGGCGGCCCGCACGCCTGGGCCACGGCGGTGGCCGAACTCCTCGGCGGGCGCTGCGCGTTCCGCGGTGCGGCCGCCGACTACCAGCGCCTGGAGTCGTCCCTGCTGCACTCGGTGCTGCGGCGGCGGCGCGGGCTGCCGATCCTGCTCTCCGTGGTGTGGATGGAGGTGGCCCGCAGGGCCGGTGCGCCGGTGTACGGGGTGGCGCTGCCGGGGCACTTCGTCGTCGGGTTCGGACCGGCACAGGACCAGGTGCTCGCCGACCCCTTCGACGGCGGCCGGATCCTCGCGGGCACGGAGGCGGAGCGGCTGGTGGCGGGTGCGACGGGGGCGCCGCTCGACCCGTCGATGCTGCGCCCGGCGGACCCGCTGGACATCATGGTGCGCATCCTGAACAACATCCGCGCCTGGGCGGCCACCCGCCTCGAACGCTCCGACGTCGCCCTGTGGGCGGTGGAACTCGCGCTGCTGCTCCCCTCGCACCCGGCCCGGCTGCGCCACGAGCGGGCTCAACTCCTGGTGCGCTGCGGTGAGTTCATCGCCGGGGCGGCTGAGTTGGAGGAGTACGCGCAGGTCGTCGAGACCGTCGACGGGGAGGCCGCGGAGCGGGTGCGGCGGGAGGCCCGCGAGGCTCGGGCGATGCTGAACTGACACGGGTGCGCGCGGGGCGCCGTCGCCGAGCCACTTCCGGGGCGCCCACGCACACACGTACGCGGCACGGCCCTCGGGGGTCGTGCCGCGTACGTGTGAGGTGAACTCAGTTCTGCTGCTGGGGGCCGATCTGGACGATGCGCTCGGCGGGGGTCGCGCCGACCAGGGCGCGGTTCACGGCCTGCGCCACGAGCTGCGGCGTCACCGGCTTCTTGGAGCCGTCGGCCATCTCCATCCGCACCCCGTCGAAGGCGCTGCCGTACAGCGCCTCCAGGGCCGCCAGGTCGTACTTGGGCACCAGCTTGCCGCGCTGGCCCGGCTGCACGCTGACGAACTTGTAGATCGACTTCTCCGGGCTGAACGACACGGTGTGCGCCGCGTCCGTACGTACCGTGATGAGTCCGGACATCGCCGGGGTGGCGAACTCCTTCATCATGCGGTCGACTTCGGCCTTCGGGATGTTCGGGTCGGCCGCGGAGACCGGGAGCTGGACCGGTTCCGCGCTGCCCGTCTCGACCTGGGTGCGATAGGCCGCCTCGACGGCGGTGACCGAGCCCTGCGGGTTGAGCGACTTGCCGGACCTGCCGTACGACGGGACCGCCTTGCCTGGGCGGAACTCGATCGTGGCCTCGGCGGCCGTGCCCGAGGTGCCCGCGACCCGCAGCAGGGCGTCGCGCAGCTTCTCCTTGTCGGTGGGCATCACCGGGTCGACGACGCGCTCGGCGCCGAAGAGGGAGCCGATCACGGAGACCGGGTTGTAGTCGCTCCCGGCGGCCTGGCGGACGGTCTCCTGGGTGTTGACGGACAGGCCCGACTGGGACGGCTTGAGGGTGGCCTCGTCGCCGTCGATGGAGAGCCGCAGCGCCTTGGCCGAGCGCTCCTCCAGGACCGCGTCGAGCTTCTTGACCGCCTCGTCCCGGGTGCCGCCGCCGATGTCGACACCGAGCACCGTGGTGCCCTTCGGTACGTCGGAGTGGTTCATCAGGAGCCCTGCGCCGTACGCGATCCCGGTGACGCCGACGACGGCCGCGCCGATCAGGACCAGCTTGTTGCGGCCCTTCTTCTTCGGGGGCGCCGCCGAGGCAGGGGTGTCGTCCTCGTCGCGCCGGGGCGCGGGCGGGTCGGGGAGTACCGGCGGGGTGTGCGGGGTGTGCGTGCCGTGCTGCGGGAACACGGGGTCGGACTGCGGGCCTGCGGGCACCACGGGGATGCCGCTGGTCAGGGTGTCACCGGAGACGTGCCGACCGCCGGGCGGCGGCCCTTCGCCGGTCCGCGGGTTGAGCAGGGCGGTGTCGTCGGCCATGGCGGGACCGGTCGGGGCGCCGGGGCCCGCGCCGATGCCGCCGCCCGCGCCCGCGCTCTTGCGGAACGCGGCGGGAAGCACCGGGCCGTCACCGGTGGCCGGACCACCCGTCGGCCCCGTCGGCGCCGTCGGACCAGCCGGACCAGCCGGGCCGGACGGACCAGCGGGCGCGCTCGGCGTACCGGCCGGTCCCGGGCCGAAGCGGCTGGGCCGGGGCCCGGACGGGTTGCCCGCGCCGCCCTGGTCGGCCGGGGCGGGGCCTGAAGTGCCGGGCGTACCGGGCGCGTTGTCACCGCCGGGACCGGAGAAGTACGGCAGGTCGCCACGTCGGCCACCGCCCTGGGCGGCGGGAAGCCTGGGCGCACCCGGACCACCGGAAGGAGCACCACCGGACGGGGCACCGCCGGACGGAGCGCCACCGGAGGGCGTGCCGCCGGGAGGCGTGGCACCGGAGGACTTGCCCTGCTTGCGGGGCGCGAACCAGTCACTGGTCGACTCACCGCCCGAGCCGGCCGAGCCGGTCGACCCGGCGGGGGCTGCCGGAGCACCCGGAGCGCCGGGAGCCGGCCTGCGCGGAAGGCCGGAACCACCCGAAGGAGCACCGGACGGGGCACCGGCGGGGGCGCCGCCCGACGGCGGTCCGGCCGGCTCGCGGCCGGCGAGCGGCGACGAGGGGCCCGCGGGCTCCGCGCTGTCGCTGTCGCCGACGGGGGTGCGCATCACGACCGGCGGGATGGGCCGCGAACCGGGGATGTTGATCCGGATGCGGGTGGTCAGCGTGGTCTGCGTCTCCGGCCCGTCCGGGGTCGCGGGCTGCTCGGCCTCGTGCTCGGGGAGCTGGCGCCAGGGGGACGGGTCGGCGCCGTCGGCACCGTCGCCGCCGGGCTGTCCGTACGGCGGTGTCCCCGAGGGGTACGCGGCTCCACCGCGCCCCTGGGGCCCGGAGGACGAACTGTCAGTTTCACGACTCAAGGCAGGTTCTCCCGATCGGCTCCGCCGCCCGCCGATCCTCTATCGGAATAAGCACAGTGCCTGCGCGGGCAGCTCGGCGGCGCGCACCACCATACTGGCCGCTCCCGGCGGGCAGCGGGCGACCGCAGTCAATCCCGTGCGCCCGGAGGCCCAAAGTGGTACGTCACTTCCCAAGTCGGCCGGTGGGGCGCACCGGTTGCGAAGGCACCGCAACCGTGGCACACATCACAGCCACGGCCATACCCCCCAACAAGTAGACATACGAGCCGGTTCCGGCGCCGAACACGAAGTCGCCCTCGGGCCTGCTCGTCGTCAGCAGGATCACCGCGACCAGCCAGCCCACCCCGGCCGCGAAGCCGCCGCTGCGGGTGCCGGTGGCCCGCGACCCGCCGTAACAGACACCGGCCGCGGCGAGCAGCGCGAGCGCCAACCCGCCCGGGAACCAGGCGGCTTGGACGAGGGCGCCCGCGGCGCCCGCGACGGCTCCGACCGCGACGAGGACCACGAAAAGCGCGATCCGGCCGGGCCTGAGGGGCTGGGCCATGAAGCCTCCGGGGGCGTTTCCTGTCGTACTCACGTCGTCACCGTTCCTCGGTCGTCCTGGGGGCGCTCGGCGGTCGCGGCGTGCTCCGGCAGGCCCGCGAAGAGGTCGCTCTCGCGCGCTCCGGGTGCCGCGCCCGAGCGGCCGCGCACCAGCTCGTAGTACTCGATGTCGAACAGCGGCTGCGCCAGGTCGTTGGAGAGCGCGAACCACGGTTCCCGGACGGCGATCTGGGTCGCGTGCGCGCGCATCGCGGCGGCTTTGCGGGCCGCGTACGGGCGGCCGTCGATCTCGGTGGTGATCCGGTCGTCGTCCACCACGCCCGGTACGTCGGCCAGTTCGGCGGCGGTCCACGGCACCCCGGCGTCCTCGCGGAGCCGGGTGAAGAGGCGCTCGCCGACGGAGCGGGGCACCCGGTTCCAGTAGATCTTGGCGATCTCGTGCGGGGCGCCGAGGTCCGTACGGAAGGCGGGGTCGGCGGCGAGCTCCGCGGCGCGGGTCGCGACGCGGTGGG
Source organism: Streptomyces boluensis (assembly GCF_009908195.1). GTDB lineage: Bacteria > Actinomycetota > Actinomycetes > Streptomycetales > Streptomycetaceae > Streptomyces > Streptomyces boluensis. The sequence continues at coordinate 19,300 of NZ_JAAAHS010000085.1, forward strand.
CCTGGATGTGGTCGGGGTGGCCGTAACCGCCGTCGGGGTCGTACGTGACGAGGACCTGGGGGCGCAGCTCGCGGATCACCTCGACGAGCAGCGCCGCGGCCTCGTCCACGTCGGCGGACCAGAAGGCGCCCGCGCGGTGGTTCTGCTCGACGCCCATCATCCCGGAGTCGCGGAACCGTCCGGGGCCGCCGAGGAAGCGGTGGTCGGTGACGCCGAGTTCCCTCATCGCCGCGTCGAGTTCGACGGCGCGATGAGGGCCGAGCCCGTCCTCGCGGTCGGCCGCGAGGTGGGCGAGGGCAGGCGGAATCACCTCGCCCTCCTCCCCGAGCGTGCAGGTCACGAGCGCGACATGGGTGCCCTGTGCGGCGTACGTGGCCATGGTCGCGCCGTTGTTGATCGACTCGTCGTCGGGGTGCGCGTGCACCAGGAGCAGACGCCGGTCCGCCAAATCCGTCATGCCCCAAGCCTACGAGCCCGCGGCACCCCCGCCGTCAGAACTTCAGGTCACCCAGCATGCCCGCCACGTTCGTCGTGACCTCACTGATCGTGGGAGCGATCGAGGAGCTGGCCAGATAGAAACCGAGCAGCACACAGACAGCCGCGTGACCCGCCTTCAACCCTGACTTCTTGACCAGGATGACGACGATGATCGCGAACAGCACCACCGCCGAAATCGACAGGGCCACGGCGGTTCACCTCCAGGGGACGAAAGGACGTCGGACAGCAAGCGGGCGGCCGCATGGGCCGCCTCAACACCGGGTGCTCGTAAGCCCGTTCGGACTCAGTAGGGGTATACCCACCCAGCGCTACGGATCATAACTTTCCGTGTGAAGGCATGGATCGGTGCATGGCAGCACGAGGGGCGCATGGCGGCGGCGCGATCAGTAGCCTCGGGGCATGACCTCCCCACTGTCCCCACAGGCCCTTCCGCCGTCGTTTCCTCGCCGACATGCGCGCACCCTGCGCTTCAGCCTGGGTGCGCCCCGCGCGTTCACCGTCTCGCCGGACGGCGCGCGGGTGGTGTTCCTGCGCTCCCGCTCCGGTACGGACCGTGCTTCCGTGCTCTGGGTCCTCGACGCCGACGCCGCCGCGGACTCCGAGATCGCGGAGCGGGTCGCCGCGGATCCGGTGGCCCTGCTGCGCGGCGCGAGCGAGCAGTTGTCCGCGCGGGAGCGGGCCCGGCGCGAGCGCAGCCGCGAGAGCGGCGCGGGCATCGTCGGCTACGCCACGGACGCCGCCGTGGAGTTGGCGGCCTTCGCGCTGTCGGGCCGCCTCTTCACCGCCGAGCTGCGCGCGGGCACGGCACGTGAACTGCGCGTCCCCGGACCGGTGATCGACCCGCGCCCCTCCCCCGACGGCCGCCATGTCGCGTACGTCAGCGGCGGCGCCCTGCGCGTGGTGGGTGCCGAGGGCGAGGACGACCGGGCCCTCGCCGCGCCCGACCCGGCTCCGGACGCGGCGGCGGACACGGTGGCGTACGGGCTCGCGGAGTTCATCGCGGCCGAGGAGATGGGGCGTTCGCGCGGGTTCTGGTGGTCGCCCGAGTCGGACCGGCTGCTCGTCGCGCGGGTGGACGACGCCCCCGTACAGCGCTGGTGGATCGCCGACCCGGCGCACCCGGAGCGGGAGCCCGCGCCGGTGGCGTATCCGGCGGCGGGCACGCCCAACGCGGACGTGCGGCTGTTCGTGCTCGGTCTGGACGGCACCCGCACCGAGGTCGCCTGGGACCGGGCCAGGTACCCGTATCTGAACCGCGTGCACTGGTCGTCGGCGGGGGCGCCGCTGCTGCTCGTGCAGTCGCGGGACCAGCGCGGCCAGCTGTACCTGGCGGTGGACCCGGACACCGGCTCGACCCGGATGGTGCACGCCGACGAGGACCCGGACTGGCTGGAGCTGTCGCCGGGCGCGCCCGCGTGGACGCCGTCGGGTCAGCTGGTGCGGATCGCGGACGAGGGCGGGGCGCGGGTCCTGAGCGTCGGCGAACGGCCGCTGACAGGACCGCAGTTGCAGGTCCGCGCGGTGCTCGACATCGCCGACGAGGACGTGCTCGTCGCCGCGTCCGCGGGGACGGCGGCCAAGAGCGCCGAGACCGGCGAGACGCATGTGTACCGGGTCAACGAACTGGGCGTGGAGCGGATCTCGCAGGAGCCGGGCGTGCACTCCGCGGTGCGCTCCGGCGGGGTGACCGTGCTCGTCTCGGCACGCCCCGGACACCCCGGCGCGCAGGTGCAGGTGCTGCGGGACGGCAAGCAGCTCGCGCAGATCGCCTCGTACGCGGAGCTGCCGGGCATCACGCCGCGGCTGACGCTCACCGAGGCGGGCGCACGGCGGATTCCGTGCGCCGTCCTGCTCCCCACGGACTACCGCGAGGAGGACGGTCCGCTTCCGGTTCTCCTGGATCCGTACGGCGGGCCGCACCACGCGCGCGTGGTGGCCGCCCACAACCCGTATCTGACGTCGCAGTGGTTCGCCGATCAGGGCTTCGCGGTGCTGATCGCGGACGGCCGGGGCACGCCTGGGCGCAGTCCCGCCTGGGAGAAGGAGATCAGGGACACCATGGCCGCGGTGGTCCTCGACGACCAGGTCGACGCTCTGCACGCGCTCGCGGAGACCTTCCCCTTCGACCTGTCGCGGGTCGCCATCCGCGGCTGGTCGTTCGGCGGCTACCTCGCCGGACTCGCCGCGCTGCGCCGCCCGGACGTCTTCCACGCGGCGGTGGTGGGTGCGCCCGTCACGGACCAGCGGCTGTACGACACCCACTACACGGAGCGCTACCTCGGCGACCCGAAGGCGCAGCCCGCGGTGTACGCGGAGAACTCCCTGGTGACCGACGAGGGGCTGTCCGGCGCGGTGGAGCCCGCGCGGCCGATGATGATCGTGCACGGCCTGGCCGACGACAACGTGGTGATGGCGCACACCCTGCGGCTCTCCTCCGCGCTGCTCGCCGCGGGCCGCCCGCACGAGGTGCTGCCGCTGTCGGGGGTGACCCATATGACGCCGCAGGAGCAGGTCGCGGAGAACCTGCTGCTGCTCCAGGTGGACTTCCTGAAGCGTTCGCTCGGCATGTGATCCGCTCGGCATGTGATCCGCTCGGCATGTGATCCGCTCGGCAGGTGAGACGGGAGGCGGGCCGGAGCGGAACCGCGTACGGGGTGCGTACGCGAACTCGCTCCGGCGCCTACCCGGGCGGCGCGGCGTCAGTCCCGCGCCGGGCGAGCAGGACGAGGAGCAGCGCGCCGGCCATGACGTACCAGAGCGAACTGGCCAGGCTGAGCTGCGCGTTGAGGGGGAGCGAGCCGAGGTCGCGGTAGAGCCCGCCCTTGACGGCCGCGCTGAGGCCGAGGGCGCCCCACAGCACGGCGACGGTGGCCGCGGCCAGGCCGAGCGGGCGAGCGGACCCTCGCCGCCGCAGCGCCGCGACGGCGGCGACGGACGCGAACGCGACGAAGGTGAGCGCCTGCCAGGCGGCCGGGGTGTGGAGCAGGGACAGGACGTTGTTGCGGCTGCCGACGAGGGCGCCCCGGTACACCTCCCAGCCGTACTCCCGGAACCGGTTGACCTCCCACGCGGCCCGCACGCACGCGGTGGCGCCGAGCAGCAGGAAGACGGCGACGGGCCGGACGGCCGCCGCACCGTGGCCGGGTGCGCGCCGCCCCACGACGGCCGCCCCGAGCATGACGACACCGCCCGCCACGGAGACGGCCGCACCGGTCAGGGCGAGGGTGCGCAGGCCCTCGTCGGCCCAGAGCCGGGTCCAGTCGGAGGTCAGGATCCACAGGCTGGGCAGGCGCAGCGCGACGGTGAGCACTCCGGCGGCGACGAGCACCGAGGGCGCGCTCGCGGCGGTGCTCGCGGCGACTGAGCAGACCAGGGCCAGGGTCAGATCGGTCGGACCGCTGGCCCCGACGCCCTGTCCCGCGTCGCCCGCCGAGGGCACGCCCGCCCACATCCACCACACCTGGCCGGGGCCACCGACGGCGACCACGTCCCGCACGATCCACCCGACGGAGACCAGCGCGACCACCGCGCAGGCGCCCCTCCCGACGAGGCGCGCCCCGCGGCCGAGTATCAGCGGCTGACCCATGAGACCTTCATCCTCCCGCCGGGCGGACCGGGCTACAAGGGGAG
>NZ_JAAAHS010000086.1 GCF_009908195.1 Streptomyces boluensis
GCCGAGGGGCCGTCAAGCGGGCAGGCCCCCGCCCCGAAGGGCGAGGGCCTGCTTCAGGCTACGGCCGGCGGTGTCCGACGGAAGTGACTGTCGGGGCTCCGCGGTCGGATCAGTAGCGGTAGTGGTCCGGCTTGTACGGACCGTCGACCTGCACGCCGATGTACTCGGCCTGCTCCGGGCGCAGCTCGGTGAGCTTCACACCCAGGGCGTCGAGGTGGAGGCGGGCGACCTTCTCGTCCAGGTGCTTGGGGAGCACGTAGACGTCGGTCGGGTACTCCTCCGGCTTCGTGAACAGCTCGATCTGGGCCAGGGTCTGGTCCGCGAACGAGTTGGACATGACGAACGACGGGTGGCCGGTGGCGTTGCCCAGGTTCAGCAGACGGCCCTCGGAGAGGACGATGATGACCTTGCCGTCGGCGAAGGTCCAGGTGTGGACCTGCGGCTTGACCTCGTCCTTGACGACGCCGGGGATGGCCGCCAGGCCGGCCATGTCGATCTCGTTGTCGAAGTGGCCGATGTTGCCCACGATGGCCTGGTGCTTCATCTTGGCCATGTCCGCGGCCATGATGATGTCCTTGTTGCCCGTGGTCGTGACGAAGATGTCGGCGGTCTCGACGACGTCCTGCAGCGTCGTGACCTGGTAGCCGTCCATCGCCGCCTGGAGCGCGCAGATCGGGTCGACCTCGGTGACGATCACGCGCGCGCCCTGGCCGCGGAGCGACTCGGCGCAGCCCTTGCCGACATCGCCGTAACCGCAGACGACGGCGGTCTTGCCGCCGATGAGCACGTCCGTGGCGCGGTTGATGCCGTCGATCAGGGAGTGGCGGCAGCCGTACTTGTTGTCGAACTTCGACTTGGTCACCGCGTCGTTGACGTTGATCGCCGGGAACAGCAGGTTGCCGTCGCGGTGCATCTCGTACAGGCGGTGGACGCCGGTCGTGGTCTCCTCGGTCACGCCGCGGATCTCCGAGGAGAGCTTGGTCCACTTCTGCGGGGCCTCACCGAGGGTGCGGTGCAGGAGCTGGAGGATGACGCGGTGCTCGTCGGACTCCGCCGTGTCGACGGCGGGCACCTTGCCGTCCTTCTCGTACTCGACACCCTTGTGGACGAGGAGGGTGGCGTCGCCACCGTCGTCCAGGATCATGTTCGGGCCGCCGGTGGGGGTGTCGGCCCAGGTCAGTGCCTGCTCCGTGCACCACCAGTACTCCTCGAGGGTCTCGCCCTTCCAGGCGAAGACCGGGATGCCGGCGGGGGCGTCCGGGGTGCCGTTCGGACCGACCGCGATGGCGGCGGCGGCGTGGTCCTGGGTGGAGAAGATGTTGCAGGAGGCCCAGCGGACCTCGGCGCCCAGGGCGGCGAGGGTCTCGATCAGGACCGCGGTCTGCACGGTCATGTGCAGGGAGCCGGTGATGCGGGCCCCGGCCAGCGGCTGCGTGGCCGCGTACTCCTTGCGGATGGACATCAGGCCGGGCATCTCGTGCTCGGCGAGGGTGATCTCCTTGCGGCCGAACTCCGCGAGGGAGAGGTCGGCGACCTTGAAGTCCTGTCGGTTGGCGACAGTCGTCATGGCGAGCTGCTCCTCGTAATCGGTCGAGGTTTGGGCATGGCTGTTCTGCGGCGACGGGCAAGGTACGCCCGGCACCCGCAGCGCAGTCGTCCGAGGCCCTCTCTCCCTCGGACGGTCCCTTCGAGGACCGCCCGACCGCCATCAGCAGCGACGTCTGGCTGAGTGACGAATCTACACCGATCGGCCCAGTGAGCCCCAGTCCGCGTTCAGCCGCGCCAGCGCTGAACGGCACCGGCACAGACCGCAACAATCAGGACTTTTGCTCTTTTGAATATGGGCGTACCTGTTGCAGGATGCCTTGAGATCGGGAACATATGCGCGACCTTGTAGAAGAAGGCGTAAGGAGATCCACGTGACCAGTCCGAGTGACCCGCAGACGGGCGCGGGCCAGGTGGGGCCGAGAAAGTTGGTCGCGGTGACCGCCTGCCCGACCGGCATCGCCCATACGTACATGGCGGCCGAGAAGCTGCAGCAGGCCGCCGAGGGCCTCGGCATCGACATGAAGGTGGAGACGCAAGGCTCCATCGGGGTTGAGAACGCACTGTCCGACAACGATGTCAGAGACGCGGACGGCGTGATCATCGCTGCCGACAAGGAGGTCGACCTCGAGCGCTTCGCCGGCAAGAAGATCCTGAGCGTGGGGGTGGCCGAGGGCATCCGGCACCCTGAGGAGCTGATCGAGCGGGTGCAGGGCGCGCCCGTGCACGGAGGGGGCGGTTCCGCGCCTCCGGGCGGTGCGATAGGCGCCGGTGGCGGGGGCGGCAAGGAGCGCAGCCTCGCGTACAAGGCGCTGATGAACGGCGTCTCGTACATGATCCCGTTCGTCGTGGTCGGTGGTCTGCTGATCGCGATCTCGCTGTCGCTCGGCGGTCACACCGACCCCCAGGGCGGCCTGGTCATCCCGGACGATTCGTTCTGGAAGCACGTCAACGACATCGGCGTCATCGGCTTCACGCTGATGGTGCCGATCCTGTCCGGCTATATCGCGTACGCGATCGGCGACCGGCCCGCGCTTGTGCCGGGCATGATCGGTGGCTGGATCGCGAACACCGGTGAGCTGTACGACTCCGAGGCGGGCGCCGGCTTCATCGGGGCGATCGTCACGGGCTTCCTGGCCGGCTATCTGGTGCTGTGGATCAAGAAGATCAAGGTGCCGAAGTTCGCCCAGCCGATCATGCCGATCATCGTTATCCCGATCGTGTCGACAACGGCGCTCGGCCTGTTCTTCATCTACGTCATCGGCAAACCGATCGCGTGGATCTTCGAGCATCTGACCAGCTGGCTCAGCGGCATGACGGGCACCAGCGCGATCCTGCTCGGCGCGATCCTCGGCCTGATGATCGCCTTCGACATGGGCGGACCGGTCAACAAGACGGCGTTCCTGTTCGGCGCGGGGCTCATCGCGTCCGGCAACCAGACCGTCATGGGCATGTGCGCGGCTGCCATTCCGGTCATGCCGCTCGGCCAGGGGCTGGCGACGCTGATCCGGAAGAAGCACTACACCGAGCAGGAGCGCGAGACGGGACTGGCGGCGCTGTTCATGGGGTTCTTCGGGATCTCGGAGGGTGCGATTCCGTTCGCGGCCGCGCGGCCGGCGCAGGTCATCCCCGCCAACATGCTCGGCGGTGCCGTGGCGGGTGCGATCGCCGGTCAGGCCGGGGTCGAGGACGCGGTTCCGCACGGTGGGCCGATCGTCGCCGTGCTCGGTGCCGTGGGCGGTGTGGCGATGTTCTTCGTGGCGGTGGCGATCGGTTCGGTCGTGACCGCGCTCACGACGGTCACGCTCGTCGACATCAGCGAACGCAAGCGGCGTGGGGCGACGGCGAGCGGCGGCCTGGAGCCGGCGCTGGTGGGCGTCGGCACCGGCGCCGGTGCGGCGGTCGGCGGCAGCGTGGTGGCCGGTGGCAGCGCGGTGGTCGGCGGTCCGGGCACGGGCGCCGGTGAGCTCGCGCGTGGCGGTGGCTCGTCCCCCGTGCAGACCCTGGAGCCGCCGACGGCGACCGGCGCCGGGGCCGCGGGGTTCGGAGAGGCTCCGGCGAAGACCGTGGGCGGCGGGGGCGCGGGCAGCGTCACGGATGCCGTGCCCGGCGGCGAGGGCTCCGAGGGCGGCGCGGGCTCCGAGGGCGAGGTGCTCTCCGGCTACCTCGACGACCGGACGGTCAAGCTCCAGTTGGACTCGGACGACAAGGAGGCCGCGATCCGGGAGCTGGCCGCCATGCTGGCCACGACCGGCAAGGTCGCCGACACCGAGGAGCTGGTGCAGACCGCGCTCCGGCGCGAGGCGCAGGGCACCACGGGCCTCGGTGAGGAGATCGCGATTCCGCATGCCAAGACCGACGCGGTGACCTCGCCCGTCGTCGGCTTCGCGCGCTCGCGCGAGGGCATCGAGTGGGGCGCGCTCGACGGCACCAAGGCCAAGTTGATCTTCATGATCTCGGTGCCCGAGGCGGCCGCGGGTGACGAGCATCTGCGGATCCTGGCGCTGCTCTCCCGCAAGCTCATGGACCCCGGTTTCCGCGAGCGGCTGATGGCGGCTCCGGACAAGGCTGAGGTCGTCGACGTACTGCGCGAGATTCAGTGAGGCCCTGAGTCGGGGCCGGCAACGGAATCAGGCTCTATAGGGCCGGTTTTCGATAACCGCCTCTATAGAGCGCGATAGAGCGCAGGGGAAGGGCCCCGCACCCGAACAGGTGCGGGGCCCTTCCCCTGCGTTGCGTGCCGAACAGCGGCTGCGGTCAGTGCTCCGCGCCGGGGCCGTCGCCGCCCGGCGACTTGGCCGGGTTCACGCCCGCGGCGGCCGCGGACTCGCTGTAGATGTCCGGCTCGAGGTAGATGACGCGGGCGATCGGGACGGCGGCGCGGATGCGCTCCTCGGCGGCGTTGATCGCGTTGGCCACCTCCGTCGCGGTGTCGTCGTGCTCGACGGCCACCTTCGCGGCGACGAGCAGCTCCTCCGGGCCGAGGTGGAGCGTACGCATGTGGATGACGCGGGTGACGGTGTCGCCGTCGACCAGCGCCTTCTCGATCTTCGCCACCTCGTCGATGCCCGCGGACTCGCCGAGCAGCAGCGACTTGGTCTCGGCCGCGAGGACGATGGCGATCAGGATGAGCAGCACGCCGATGCAGAGGGTGCCGATGCCGTCCCAGACGCCGTTGCCGGTGGCGAGGGCCAGGCTGACGCCGACGAGGGCCAGGACCAGACCGACCAGCGCGCCCAGGTCCTCCAGGAGCACGACGGGCAGCTCGGGAGCCTTGGCCCGGCGGATGAACTCCTTCCACGACTGCTTGCCGCGGATGGCGTTCGACTCCTTGATCGCCGTACGGAACGAGAAGGACTCGGCGATGATCGCGAAGACCAGGACGCCCACCGGCCAGTACCAGGCCTCGATGGCGTGCGGGTGCTTGATCTTCTCGTAGCCCTCGTAGATGGCGAACATGCCACCGACCGAGAACAGCACGATCGAGACTAGGAAGGCGTAGATGTAGCGCTCGCGCCCGTAGCCGAACGGGTGTTGCGGGGTCGCCTCGCGCTTGGCCTTCTTGCCGCCGACCAGGAGCAGGCCCTGGTTGCCGGAGTCGGCGAGCGAGTGCACGCTCTCCGCGAGCATCGACGACGAGCCACTGAAGAGGAACGCCACGAACTTCGCTACCGCGATCGCTAGGTTGGCGGCAAGTGCCGCCACGATCGCCTTGGTCCCGCCTGACGCGCTCATGAGTGCCCGTTGTCCCTTCGTACGTCACGTACGTCTCGTACGTCCCAAAACTCGCCGTGCCCATGCCGTGCGGTGGGCCATTGTTGCAGCACGGCCGAACCTCGGCGTCTCAGGCCACCACGGTCGCGCGGAACAGGGTGCCGTTTCCGGAGATCTCCGTCTTCTCCCCCGCAGAGGCGAAAACGGACTCCCCCGGGGCGAGTTCCAGCTCCCCGGTGCGCACCGTGCCGGCCGTGCAGAGCAGGATCTGCGGCGTACGAGCGGTGAGGTCGCGCGGCGCCGAACCCTCGGCGAGGGCGAAGCGGGAGAGGCGGAACTCGTCGATCGGCGTCTCGTAGACCTCTTCGCCGTTCGGGTCGGACTCGGGGCGCAGCACGCCCGGGTCGGTGGCCTGGAAGCGGACGATGCGCAGGAGTTCGGGCACGTCGACGTGCTTGGGGGTGAGGCCGCAGCGGAGCACGTTGTCGGAATTGGCCATGATCTCGACGCCCAGGCCGTTGAGGTACGCGTGCGGCACGCCGGCGCCGAGGAACAGGGCCTCACCGGGCTGGAGTTGGACGTAGTTGAGCAGCATGGCGGCGATCACGCCGGGGTCGCCGGGGTAGTCGCGGGCGATCAGCGCGTACGGCTCGTAGTGGCCGCCGATGCGCTCGGCGGCGGCCGCGGCTTCGGTGACCGTGGCGGCCATCTCGTCGCGGTCGGCGCTCAGCACCGCGGTGAGGACCTCGCGCAGCGCGGCCTCTTCGGGGTGCGCGTGCAGCAGATCGACGTACGGCTTCAGGGAGTTTACGTCGAGGCCTTCGAGGAGGCGGGCCGTGTCGTCGGGGTCGCGGAAGCCGCAGAGGCCGTCGAACGGCGTGAGCGCACAGATCAGTTCGGGCTTGTGGTTGGCGTCCTTGTAGTTGCGGTGCCCGGCGTCGATCGGGACGCCGCGGCGCTCCTCGTCCTCGTATCCCTGCCGCGCCTGCGTGAGGTCGGGGTGCACCTGGAGCGAGAGCGGGGCGCCGGCGGCGAGGAGCTTGAGCAGGAAGGGCAGTCGCGGCCCGAACTTCGCGACCGCCGCCGCGCCGAGCTCGCCCTCGGGGTCGGCCGCGATCACCTCGTTCAACGGTCCACGCGCGAGGCGCGAGGGCGCGCCGGGGTGGGCGCCCATCCACATCTCGGCCTGCGGTTCACCGGTCGGCTCGACGCCGAGGAGCTCGGGGATCGCCGTGGTCGAGCCCCAGGCGTACGGGCGGATGGTGTTGGAGAGGCGGTCCATGCGGGACTTCTTTCATACGGGGCCACGCGGGTCGGTCAGGACACCGGGCCGTCCGACCGACAGTCCCTGTCCGACAGGGACAGGCGTGCCATCCGGCTTGGATAGCGGCGCTATCTGTCTCCTGGACAGGGGCACTGTCTGTCGTGGGCAGCGGCGCTGTCCACGTCGTCATGGGCGGTGTCCTGCTCGGCCGGGTGGTGCTGTCGGTCGGCGTTGGTCATCATCGGGCGCCCGAAGCGAGCGCCAGGTAAACGGCGGCGAAATCCGTGACGGCGATCAGCTCGGCGAGCATTTCCAGTTCGGTGCCGTCCTCGGGTTCCAGCTCGCTGATGGCGATGTCGTGGCCGAGGGCGAGTTCACGGGCGGCGGGCGCGGCGCTCAGGGCGCCCGTGGGCCGGTCGCGCAACAGCACGGCACGCGCGCGTAGCGCCTGGGGCTCCTCCACGCGGTCGCGGAAGAAGTCGTCGGGGTCCGCTCCGGCCGCCAAGTTCCCGATGAGCAGGGCCCCGTGGGCGGGCAGCGCCTCGGGCAGTTCGGCGGCGAGCGACGCGTGACCGGCGAGCTCGGCCAGGGCTGCGGCGAGGCGGCGACCGACGGAGCCGGTGGTGGGGCCCTCGGTCCAGATCAGCGGAAGTTCCTCGTCCAGCTCGGCGGCGAGCGTCTTGGCCGGGTTGCTGTACGTCGCGGCGGCGGGGCCGCAGCGCTCGGCGGTGGCGTCGAGCCGGTCGGCGACCTGCTGCAGGGCGTCCGGTTTCGCCTCGAGGAGCCCGACGCGGTCGAGGAGTGCGAGGAGCGGGGTGAGCAGCGCCCACAGGACGTCGGAGCCGACGAGTGCCAGCTCCTCGTACTCCTCGTGGAGCGGGGTCGCCATGGGGAAGGCGAGGCCGTGCCGGCCGCCGACGGCTTCGGTCAGCGGGGTGCGTGCGGGGGCGACGGAGACGACGTTCAGGCCGCGTCGGTAGGCCTGGTCGGCGAGGAGTTCGAGCCCAGGCTCGGTGCCGTCGGGGGTGGTGAGGAGCAGCAGGTCGACCGGGCCGGCCCAGCCGGGCAGGTCCCAGCGCAGGGCGCCCGCCGCGGCGGCGACGCCGGTGGGGTGCAGCCGGAGCACCGGGCAGGCGCTGCCGGCCAGCGATTCGAGCAGGTCGGCCACGCTTGCGGCCACCGTTCCGGGCCCGGCTACGAGGACGGCTCGGGGGCGGCCGTCCGGCTGGAGCTCGGTGAGGCCCGCCTCGGCGGCGTGCCGCAGCGCGGTACGCACCCTGGCGCCCGCTTCCGCGCATCCGCGCAACAGACCGCGGCGGTCGGCTCGGGCAAGTGCTTCCGGGTCGTCGAGCAGCGATTCGTCGAGCACGGGGTGGGCCTCCGATCGCCGGTGCCGGGTGCGGCGTCCGCGTACGTCGTCGTTGGTGCGTGCGGCTGGTGTCGCGCGGTGGACGGCCGCCCTGGGGTGGCGGCCGCCGCCTCAGGCCGGGCGGCGGGCTTCGTCCACGAGGAGCACCGGGATGCCGTCCTTGACCGGGTAGGCAAGGCCGCAGCCCTCTCCGGTGCAGAGCAGCTCGGTGTCCGCCTCCTTGAGCGGGGCGTGACAGGCCGGGCAGGCCAGGATCTCCAGGAGGCCGGCTTCGAGCGGCATGGAACGGTTCCCTTCGGATGGTTGACCGGCGGTGGAAACCGACGGTCGGAAACTACGGAATGCGGCCTGGTCAGCCTACCGCCGCACGGGGCGTGGCGCCGGGTCGCCGGGGCCATGGCGGGGCTCCGGGACCATGCTCCGCGCGGACGGCGGTCGCGGGTGGCGGTCGCGGGCGGGTCAGCCTCTGACGATGGCCAGGACCTCGTCGCGTACGCGGCCCATCGTGTCGGCGTCGCGCGCCTCCACGTTCAGCCGGAGCAGCGGTTCGGTGTTGGAGGCGCGGAGGTTGAACCACCAGTCTTCGGCGGCCACCGTCAGGCCGTCGAGCTCGTCCAGGGCGAGGCCGTCGCGACCCGCGTAGGCCGCCTTGACCGCCGCGGCCCGGCCCGCCTGGTCGCCGACAGTGGAGTTGATCTCGCCCGAGCCCGCGTACCGGTCGTACTCCGCGACCAGCGCCGAAAGGGGGCCGTCCTGACCGCCGAGCGCGGCGAGGACGTGCAGCGCGGCGAGCATGCCCGTGTCCGCGTTCCAGAAGTCGCGGAAGTAGTAGTGCGCCGAGTGCTCGCCGCCGAAGATCGCGCCGGTCTTCGCCATCTCCTCCTTGATGAAGGAGTGCCCCACGCGCGTACGCACGGGATCGCCTCCGTGCTCCTTGACGACCTCGGGCACCGACCACGACGTGATCAGGTTGTGGATCACCGTGCCCTTGCCGCCGTTCCTGGCCAGCTCGCGGGCCGCCACCAGAGCGGTGATCGCCGACGGGGAGACGCCCTCGCCGCGCTCGTCCACCACAAAGCAACGGTCCGCGTCCCCGTCGAAGGCGAGGCCCAGATCGGCCCCCTCGGCGCGCACCCGCTTCTGCAGGTCCACGATGTTGGCCGGGTCCAGCGGGTTCGCCTCGTGGTTGGGGAAGGTGCCGTCCAGCTCGAAGTACATCGGCACCAGTTCGAGCGGCAGGCCCTCGAAGACGGTGGGCACCGTGTGGCCGCCCATGCCGTTGCCCGCGTCGACGACGACCTTCAGGGGGCGGATCCCGGTGAGGTCCACCAGGCCGCGCAGATGCTCCGCGTAGTCGCTCAGGGTGTCGCGCCGGGTGGTCTCGCCCGCCGTGGCGGCCGGGGCGGGGGCGCCGCTCTCGGCCCACTGCTCGACCAGCTGCCGGATCTCGCCGAGGCCGGTGTCCTGGCCGACCGGGGCGGCACCCGCGCGGCACATCTTGATGCCGTTGTACTGCGCCGGATTGTGCGACGCCGTGAACATCGCACCCGGCAGGTTCAGCGCACCCGAGGCGTAGTACAGCTGGTCCGTGGAGCACAGGCCGATCTCCGTGACGGCCACACCGAGGGCCGCCGCACCCCGGCCGAACGCCCGCGAGAGGCCCGGCGACGAGGGGCGCATGTCGTGCCCGACCACGATCGCGTCGGCGTCGGTGACCTGCGCGAAGGCCGCCCCGAACAGCTCCGCCAAGGACTCGTCCCACTGGTCGGGGACGACCCCGCGGATGTCGTACGCCTTCACGATCTGCGACAGATCAGCCACGGCCAACCCTCCTGGATTTCAGTGCGGTCCCCCAACGTACCCGGCGCCGCCGACAGTCCCGCACGGAGCGGGCCCGGAGGGGCGACGGCAGCTCCCGCCGCTCCCTCCGGGCCCGTACGCGCGTACCGCAACAGGTGGGCCGGAACGCCTGGTTCAGGGCAGCATCCAGCCCAGCAGGAAGGTGCTCTGCGCGACCACGATGAGGCACATCACCAGGAGCAGGCCGAGACTCCAGGGCAGCACCTTGCGGAGCAAGTCGCCCTCCTTGCCCGCGAGTCCGACGGCCGCGCACGCGATGGTGAGGTTCTGCGGCGAGATCATCTTGCCGAGCACGCCGCCGGAGCTGTTGGCGGCGGCGAGGAGTTCGGGTGAGAGGCCCGACTGCCGTGCCGCCGTCACCTGGAGGGCGCCGAACAGCGCGTTGGCCGAGGTGTCGGAGCCGGAGACGGCGACGCCGAACCAGCCGAGCACCGGCGACAGGAAGGCGAGCCCCGCGCCCGCCGCGGCCACGAAGTGCCCGATGACGGCGGCCTGTCCGGAGAGGTTCATGACGTACGCCAGGGCGAGCACCGAGGTCACGGTGAGGATCGCGAACCGCAGCTCGTGCACCGTGGCCGCCCACTCACGTACCGCCACGCGCGCGTGGACCCCGATGACGCCGGCCGTGAGGAGGCCCGCAAGGAGGACGAGCGTGCCGCCGGTCGAGACGAGCGGCAGCGTGAACGCGTTCGCACCCACCGGATTGCCGTCGGCGTCGGTGACGTTCAGGAACGGCCAGTCGAAGACCTGCGTGGCCTCGGCGAGGAAGTCCTTGACCGCGGGGATCTGGGCGAGCGAGAAGATCACCACGATGAGGGCGTACGGGGCGTAGGCGCGCAGCACTTCGGGGCGCGGGTCCTCGGTGTCCAGGTCCTCGCTGCGTACGCCGGTGAGCACCGCGGTGCGCACGGACTCGGCGGCGGGCTTGCGGGAGCCGGGGAGGGCCACGAGCGCGGCGGCACCGGCCAGGGCGGCGCCGATGTCGGCCAGTTGCGCGGAGACGTAGTTGGAGGCCACGAACTGCGCGGCGGCGAAGGCGAGTCCGCACACCACCGCGGGCAGCCAGGTCTCGCGCAGCCCGCGCTTGCCGTCGACCAGACCGACCAGGACGAGCGGTACGACGAGGGCGAGCAGTGGGGTCTGGCGGCCGACGACGGCGGCCACCGAGTCCAGCGGCAGGCCCGTCACTTGAGCGAGCGTCACGACCGGCGTGCCCATGGCGCCGAAGGCGACGGGCGCGGTGTTGGCGACCAGCGCGACGACGGCCGCGCGCACCGGGTCGAAGCCGAGCGCCACCAGCATCACCGCGCAGATCGCGACCGGCGCACCGAAGCCCGCGAGCGCTTCCAGGAGCGCGCCGAAGCAGAAGGCGATGACGAGCGCCTGGATGCGCGGGTCGTCGGAGAGCCGCCCGAAGGAGCGGCGCAGGATGTCGAAGTGCTGGGTGCGGACCGTCATCCGGTACACCCACAGGGCGTTGACGACGATCCACATGATCGGGAAGATCCCGAAGAGCACGCCCTGCGCGCCGCTCGACAGGGTCTGCCCGAGCGGCATTCCGTACGCGAGCCACGCGACGAGCACCGCGACGGCGAGGCCGATGAGGCCCGCCCGGTGGGCCTTCATGCGGACGGCGCCGAGCAGGACGAGAACGGTGACCAGGGGTAGCGCGGCGATCAGCGCGGACAGACCTAGGGAGTCGGCGACGGGTTCCAGTTCCTGTACGAACACACGGGCCTCCTGGGCCCCATGAGGCTCCGTCGCTTCCCGTCATTTCCGGCATGCGGAAAGCGATCACTCACGGGTGGCGGAATCGTCGTGTCCGCGACAAGGCGAAGTCAATGCTCCGTACAGCAACGATTGTTGAAGACGGAACATCAAGCACCAGAGGGCTTTTAAAACACCGGGCCGCGTCAGTTGTCGGGCGAGCGCAGCACCCGCAGGTGGCCGCGGCGTGCGACCTCCATGGGGTCCGCCGCGCGGGCACCGCCACCGGCTCCCGCCGCGCGTTCCTGCGGCCGTGCGGCCTCGCGTACGGCGTTGGCGAGCGCCTCCAGGTCGTCCCCGCTCGGCCGCGAGGGGCCGGAGCCGTCGGTGAGCCTGACGACCTCCCAGCCACGCGGCGCGGTGAGGCGCTCGGAGTGCTCGGCGCACAGGTCGTAGCAGTGGGGTTCGGCGTAGGTGGCGAGGGGGCCGAGGACCGCGGTCGAGTCGGCGTAGACGTACGTCAGCGTCGCGACGGCGGGACGGCCGCAAGCGGTGCGCGAACAGCGACGTACAGGGCTCACGACGTTGGACGGTACCGCACTCTTGAGCGGGCCGCGACGACTCTCCCTGAGGTCACTCCCCCGTGTCGCGGTGTGACCCCTCGCACAGCACCTTCCAGAGATGCCTTTCTGACCTGCGACGACCCCAAGGGGCGCGGGAATCACGGGTGTTGGATCCAGCCATGACTCCGTCCAAATGCCGTCATTTGCCATGAGTCCGGTGGTCTCGGTGGGTTACGCAATCGAGCCCAAGGTTGGCCGGAATGGTCATCGAGCGACATCTCCTGTGCCGTCCGGGCGCACCGCCTCCCGCCGTACCGGGCCTGTGCCGGGGCCGCACGCGCGCGTGGACGGCCGGTTGTCAGTCCGGAGGACTACGCTTCACCAGTGATGGACAAGCCCGTACCGCCCCGCGCCACCGAGCCCAGGCCCCGCCGCCGCGACCGCCACGGCCGAGGCATGCGCGGCCCTGTGGCGCCGCCCCAGGTGCCGCTGTCCGCGAGCCGGGGCCAGGTCTTCGCGGACCTCGTGCAGGACTCCGTGGAGCGGCTCGAGCGGCGCTGGCAGCAGCTGGCCGACGTCGATTTCCTGATCCTCGACGTGCCGTTCATGGACGGCACGGGCAGCGCCGACGAGCCGCTGGCGGACGAGGTCGTACCCCTGGGAGGGATCTCCCCCGCGCGCGACGACCAGCGCGCGCGGATCGTCATCTACCGCCGCCCGGTCGAGATCCGCACCAAGAGCCGCGACGAGCGCGCCGCGCTGGTGCACGAGGTCGTCGTGGAGCAGGTCGCCGAGCTGCTCGGCCTCTCCCCCGAGTCGGTCGACCCCCGGTACGGCGAGGACTGACCAGCGCCGGAGCACGCCGAAGGGGCCGCCTCCACCTGGAGGGACGGCCCCTTCGCTGTGCACGGCGGCCACCGCCGCGCGCGTAGCTACTTCTGCAGCACCGACAGGTCCTGCTCGGCCTCCGGCACCGCGACCGTGCCCCGGTCGTCCGGCAGCGTCTGCACCGTGAACATCGGAACGCCGTCCTCCGGCAGCTCAAGCGTCCGCGCGGCGTGCACCGTACCGGAGAGCTGCTCCACCGTCAGCGCGTACGGGCCCTTCAGGCCGGCCGGGACCGGAGGCTCCACGGCGAGCGTGGTGCCGCCCTTGACCGTGTACGTCTGACTCTTCGCCGCACCGCCCTCGGCGCCCGCCGAGGCCGTGACGCGGACCTTGGCGGTCTTGCCGGGGGCCACAAGGGAGAGCGACGAGCCCTTGGCGCGGTTGTCGGCGGCCGTCGCGCGGTCGCCGACCGGCGCGGTCGCCGGGATGAACGCCATCTCCTGCCGGGCGCCCTTGCCACGCGTGACGCGCAGCGCCGCGACGACGGGCATGGCGTCCTCGGTGGGCGTGAGCACGAGCGAGCCCGCCTCGCCC
Source organism: Streptomyces boluensis (assembly GCF_009908195.1). Classification (GTDB taxonomy): domain Bacteria; phylum Actinomycetota; class Actinomycetes; order Streptomycetales; family Streptomycetaceae; genus Streptomyces; species Streptomyces boluensis. The sequence continues at coordinate 13,445 of NZ_JAAAHS010000086.1, forward strand.
TTGGTGACGTCGCCGAGGTCGACCGCGGCCGTCATGCCGCTCTTGACGTGCAGCGTCTCGTTGCCCGCGGGCGTGATCGAGCCGTTCGGACCCGCAAGGGACACCTTCAGGTCGGCGTCATCCTCGCCCGGCGCGAAGGCCACCAGGCGCACGGACGTGGCGTCCTTGGGGATGCCGGGCAGGACCACGCTGCCTGCTGGGTCGGCCGAAGCGGGCAGCCAGTCGCCGCCGAGCTTCTCGTCCGCGGCCTGAACGGCGGCGCCCACCCGGCCCGTACGGGCGGTGACGTGCGCGGTCACGTTCGTCTGCGGCTCGTCCGTCAGCGTGGAGAGCAGCACCCGGACGGTGGCGTGCGGGGGCACCGTGATGTCCTCGCCCACCTCCGACTTGATGGCGCCCTGCGGGCCGTACAGCTCGATGTCGACGACGGCCGCGGTCTCGTCGGGGTTGGTCACGTGGACGTAGTCGCTGCGCTCCTTCGCGGTGCTCGCGCCGGGGAACCAGAAGTCGGTGTCCGGAGTTCCGCAGGCGAGCCCGTGCACACCGCGGCCGCCACCCGCGGTGATCGTGGTGGTCTGCTGAACCGTCCAGCCGGGGGCGAGGGCGCCGTCGGCCGAACCGACGAGCGCGGGCGCGTCCGAGCCGGAGGCCTCCTGGGTCAGCGGCTTGCCGGTGCCCTTGGCGGTCAGGACGGGCTTGTCCGCCCGCTCCTTCGCCTTCTTGTCGTCCTTGTCCTGCTTGCCGTCGTCCGCCGATTCGTCGGCCGCGCCCACGAGTTCGGCCGCGCCCTTGCCCGCGCCCTGCGAGGACTTGGGCGTGAACGACACGTACGAGGTGTCCGCGAGCTCCGACGCGCTCGGCGCCGGGCACAGCACGCTGCTGCGCTCGACCGGGCGCTGGGCCGCCGCCTGGGCCGCGCCGTCGTCCGCGCTGCCGTCGGGCGCGGTGAGCGCGGCGAAGCCGGTGACGACCGCGAGCGCGCCGCCCGCGCCGATCAGGGACAGGGTGGTGCGGTTCACTGCTGGCTCCCGTCGGGGCGCTCGCTGTCGGGCCTGAAGTCGGGGCCGAAGTCCTGGTTGCCGTAGGGCTGTTCGTACGTCGGCGGCTGCGGCGGGGCGGACGGCGGCATGGGCGGCGGCGGGGGCACCGCGCCGGACTGCTGCGCCCCGTATCCGTAGTCCACGGGCGCCTGCGCGTCATAGCCGTACGGCGCGGGCGCCCCGTAGGCGTCGGCCTGCGTGCCGTTCCCGGCGGGGTAGGCGTCCGGTACGTACTGCTGCTCGTGGCCGCCCGTCGGGTACTGCGCGGCCTGGTACGGGTTCTCCGTGCCGTACGCGCCCTGCTCCACGCCCGCGTACGCGCTGCTGTCGCCCCACTGGTCCTGCTGGTCGTGGGACCGCTGGTCGTAGGACTGCTGCGGGGGGATCGTGCCGAACTGCTCCGCCGGGGCCGCCGGTGCGGTCTGCGGGTCGGGCGCCGGGGCGGACCGGTCCTCGGCCGCGGCCTCGGCCTCCTGCGCGGCGCGCAGCCTGCGGGCCCGCCTGCCCTCGCCCTCCACGGGCTGCGCCGGTACGGCCGCGGGCTCGTCCGGCAGGTCGTCGTCGATGGTGCGGGTGCGGCCCGGCAGGGCGAGGACCACGAGGACGACGGCGAGCGCGCCCTGGGCCCAGAGCCAGCCGACGTGGGTGCCGGGGCTGTCGTAGGTGACGTCCAACCGGCCGCCGGACGGGGGCAGTTCGAAGCCCTGCGCCCAGCCGTCGACGGTCTTCCTGGTCAGTTCGGCGCCGCCCAGGGTGGCCGTCCAGCCGTCGGAGGCCGTGTCGGCGAGGCGCAGGGTGCGGCCTTCGGGGCCCGCGGGAATGTCGGTGTGGATCTCCACGGGGCCGGCGGCGACCGGTTGCGGCTCGCCCGTCCCGGACACCATGGCGGCGCGGGACACCTGGCGGTCGACCCGCCACAGGGAGCTGCCGTCCTGCTGGCTGAGCCGGGTCAGGCCCGGGGTGGCGTCCAGGACGCGGCTCATCCGGCGGGGCGCGCCGTCCCGCACGAGGACGTACCGCACGGCGAACGCGCCGAGTTCGTCGGCCTGGTCGGCACCGGAGCCGGCGACGAGGTGGGCCACGGTCTTGTCGAGCCGGTCGTTGCCCTCGTCGGCGGCGGCGAGTTCGGCGTCGCCGAGGCGGGCACCCGCGCCGCGCACCAGCGTGTACCCGACCTCGGCCTCGGACTCGCTGCCGAGGACGAGGGTGCGGGGCTGGTCCTCGGTGCTGGACTCCTCGGCGACGAACGCGGGCACCTGCGCCGGGTCGCGGCGCTCCAGCGGGCCGTCGGCGCCACGGATCATCCAGCCCGCGGCGGCGAGCAGCGGGCCGATCACGGCGGCGGCGGCGATCAGCGCGGCGACGGGCTGGCGCCAGCCGAAGCTCTGCTCGGCGACACGCGTGCGTGCCCCCTCGGCGCCGACGGTGGCGGCGGTGAGCAGCGCGATGCCGTACACGAGCGTGGCGGGGCCCGCCCAGGTGGAGCCGTTGGACAGGGCAGCGAACACGAAGCCGGTGAGGGCGACGGCCCAGGCGGTGTGGACGGCGAGGCCGCGCTCGGCACGCAGCAGCGCGGCGAGGGCCGCGAGGACGAAGCCGATCAGCAGCAGCCCGCCGCCCGCGCCCGGCCCGCCGGGGCTGATGCCGAGCAGGTCGAGGCCGGAGGCGGCACCGGCGCCGTACTCGAGCCCGGCCTCGCGGAAGAAGCCGAACGGGAGCAGCGAGAGCGACCAGGGCGCCAGGATGAGCAGCGGCACCCCGAGCGCGGCGAGGAACCGCAGTCCGTACGCGGTGAGGTCGCTCCGGCGCAGCACCAGGAGCGCGAGGCCGAGGACGAGGGCGATGGGCCACACGATCGGCGTGAAGGCCGTGGCGAAGCTGAGCAGCAGTGCGTACGCCCAGGTGGCGCGCCAACTGCCGCGTGCGCCCGGCGACTTGAGCAGCAGCCCGCTCGCGGCGACGCCCGCGCGCGCGATGAGCGGCAGGAGCATGGCGAGGACGGCGGTGCCGAGGTGCCCGCCCGCGAGCGCGCCCGTGGCGGCGGGCAGGAAGGCGTACGCGACGGCCGCCCAGGCGCGCAGCAGGCGCGACTCGACGAGCGGCCGGGAGGCGAAGTAGGCGGCGGCACCGGCCAGCGGTACGGAGGCGACCAGGAGCACGGTGACGGCGAGTCCGGTGGAGCCGAACAGCACCGACGCCAGGGCGGCGACGAACGCGAGGTACGGCGGCGCGGACTGGGTGCCTCCGGTGCCGACGGGGTGCCAGCCGTCCACGTACCGCGCCCAGAGGTCGGACGCGTCGGACGGGGCGGGCAGCATGGCGCCACCCGCGAGGGCACCGCCGCCGAGCAGCGCGCGGCAGGCGATCAGGGAGACGAGCAGCAGCACCGCGAAGAGCATGGGACCCGGCTTGCGGGCGATGCGCTTGAGGCGGGCGAACTGCTCGATCTGCAGGAACTCGGCGTCGTCCCCACCGGGTCCGCTCTCCACGGCACCGTGCCGGCCCCCGGAGGAGGTCTCCGGGTCGGACCGGCCGACGAGGTTGGAGGCGACCTGCTCGACGGTCAGGCGCACCGTGGCGCCGGGCGACGGGAACAGCGGTCGCAGTTCGGCGGCCTCGACCTTGGGCTTGCCGCGGCGCTTGCGGGCCCCGAGGATGCGGCCGGGGCGCAGCAACGTGCCGAAGAGACCGGCGACTTCGTCGAGCGCCTGTCCCGGCACCTTGCCGACGAGATAGGCGAGGGTGCGCAGCAGCGTGCCGAGCACGAGGCGGAGCAGCACCCAAGGGAGCAGCGCCCCGGGGGTGTTGACGAGCAGTGTGTAGACCGCGCCGGCCTTGTCGACGCGGTGCGGGCTCGTGGAGGTGCGGCCCACGCAGTCCACGGTGCGGCGCTCGCGCGCGGAGGCCTCGGCGTGCCGCATGATCGCGTCGGGGGCGATCAGTACGCGATGCCCGGCGGCCTGGGCGCGCCAGCACAGGTCGACGTCGTCCCGCATGAGGGGCAGGCGCCGGTCGAAGCCGCCCAGTTCCTCGAAGACATCGCGCCGGATCAGCATGCCCGCGGTGGACACCGACAGGACGGGGCGCACCTGGTCGTGCTGGCCCTGGTCCTGCTCGCGGCGGTCCAGGTCGGTCCAGCGGCGGCCGGAGTGGGCGATGGAGACGCCGACTTCGAGGAGCTGCCTGCGGTCGTACCAGCCGCGCAACTTGGGGCCGACGACGGCGACTTCGCGGTTGATCTCGTGCTCGCGCTCGACGACGCGCAGCAGCTCGGCGAGCGCGTCCGGCTCGGGCGCGCAGTCGTCGTGCAGCAGCCAGAGCCACTGGACCGGTTCTCCGTACGGGAGTTCCGGCATGTCGTACGCGTCGTCGCGCCAGGTGCGGGTGACCGGGTCCCAGCCGCTGGGCCGCTTCAGATAGGGCAGGTCGTCGGGGGTGAGGACGCCGGCGGTGCGGGCCGCCTCGTCGACGGCCGTACCGAAGCCGGAGCGCCGGGCGAGGTGCAGGACGCGCTCGGCGCCGAGCGCGTCCGTGACGATCCTGGCGGAGTCGTCGGCGCTGCCGGTGTCCGCCGCGATCACGTTCTGCACCGGGCGTTCCTGGCCGAGCAGGCCGTTCAGGGCGTCGGGCAGCCAGCGGGCACCGTCGTGGGAGACGAGCACCGCGGTGACGACGTGCCGGGGGAACTCTGGCGTCTGGGCCTGGGGGGACGCTGCCGCGGAAGCGTCGTACTGGCCTGCCGATTGGCTGTGCACGGACATCGAGGTACGGGCCCCGGTTCGATGGACTGCGGTGGACGCTGTGCCGGGCTGAGGCTCGGGGGCGTCTCGGACGGGGCCACACTAACGGCTGCGAAACAACGCGGTCCGCCGCCTGTGGACAACCCACAGGCGGCGGACCGTTCGTTACGTCGGGGTGTGTGCCGATTGGTCGGCACCGGTCGAGCGTCGGCCGGAAACGATCACCGAGCGCTCAGGAAGCGATCAGATGGCGGCCTTCTTGAGTCGCCGCCGTTCTCGCTCGGACAAGCCGCCCCAGATGCCGAATCGTTCGTCATTGGCCAGCGCGTATTCGAGACATTCGGACCTCACCTCGCAGGCGAGGCACACCTTCTTCGCCTCGCGGGTGGAGCCGCCCTTCTCCGGGAAGAAGGACTCGGGATCGGTCTGGGCGCACAGCGCGCGCTCCTGCCAGCCGAGTTCTTCGTCCGCGTCCTCGACCAGCAGTTGCTGGAACAGCTCGGTCATGTGCGCCCCTCGTCTGTCTGTGCAGTCCCCGTGATGCTGCCGTTACCGATTTCGGCCGAACGACACGAGTGAAATTACAAGTGTGCCGATCCGGGCCAGTCAAGCCGAGATCTGCTATTGGGTCCCTTATTCACTCTGCGGAACCAAGGCTTTGCCGAAAGTGTTCAAATCGCCATAAACATGGACACATCGCAGCGCCCCCTCCGTACGTCCTGACGACACCCGAAAGGACGCATCGGAGGTTGACCCCGTTGCCGCGACGCACACCGAAGCGAACCGGATCACGAACAGATCACGGGACGGCAACGACGTTTACATGGTCGGATGCAGCGCCACCTGTCCGATATGACGCCTGCACAAACCTTTCGGCATAAAGAACAACCGGATACGGTGAACGATATCCCGCAATCCGGACATCAGGTTGACATCCAACGTGTGAACCGGTCTCCTGTTGGGCATGCTCGCGAACTTGGCGCTTACTCGGACCCACACCGGTGGGTCCCACAGTGCTGCCCAGGAGAGCTGTCGCTGTTGCTGTCACAGCTGTTGAGCCCATCGCGCTCCAGCTTGTACCGCACCGCCGAGCCCCTGTCGGGGCCCGCACCCCTCGCGCCCGCACCCGGGCCGCTCCCCGCTCGCGAACCGAGCGGCTGTCTTCGACAGTGACATCCCCGCACCTCTCCCGCTGAGGAACCTCCGCACCGATGAACAGCGACAGCGACCTGCAGATCGCCGGCGACATCCTCGAGGTGACCCACCTCCTGCAGCCGGCCCGTGAACACCCCACCACCGTCGCCGAATTCGCCGGGCTCGCCCGCGCCATCGCGGCCGACCGCTCCCAGTGGGAGCACCTGGTGGAGTACGACGCCACCAGCCGCTGGTACCACCGCCTGCGCACCGGGCCCGGATACGAGGTGTGGCTGCTCAGCTGGGTGCCCGGTCAGGGCAGCGGGATGCACGACCACGGCGGCTCCTCCGGCGTACTGACCGTCCTCCAGGGTGAGTTGACCGAGCGCACCGAGAGCGGCACGCGCGCGGTGGAGGCCGGTACGCAGCGGGTCTTCGCTCCCGGGTACGTCCACGAGGTCGTGAACGACGCGCTCGAACCGGCCGTCAGCCTGCACGTGTACTACCCGGGCCTCACCGAGATGCCGATGCACGCCGCCCAGTGCGCCGGTGCCGAGGGCGAGTCCGTGCGGGATGCCGTCACCGCCTGACCGGCTGTCGTACCCACCTGACATGCTTGGCCCCATGCGCATTGTGGTTCTGGCCGGGGGCATCGGTGGTGCCCGTTTTCTGCGCGGTCTCAAGGCCGCCGCGCCTGACGCCGACATCACCGTCATCGGTAACACCGGTGACGACATCCACCTGTTCGGCCTGAAGGTCTGCCCTGACCTCGACACGGTGATGTACACCCTCGGCGGTGGCATCAACGAGGAGCAGGGCTGGGGTCGTACGGACGAGACGTTCCAGGTCAAGAGTGAACTCGCGGCGTACGGCGTCGGACCCGAGTGGTTCGGCCTGGGCGACCGGGACTTCGCGACGCACATCGTGCGGACGCAGATGCTCGGTGCCGGGTACCCGCTCAGCGCCGTCACCGAGGCGCTCTGCGACCGCTGGCAGCCGGGGGTGCGGCTGATCCCGATGACCGACGACCGGGTCGAGACCCATGTCGCGGTGGAGGTCGACGGCGAGCAGAAGGCCATCCACTTCCAGGAGTACTGGGTGCGGCTGCGCGCGTCGGTGGACGCGTTGGCTGTCGTGCCGGTCGGCGCCGAGCAGGCCAAGCCCGCGCCTGGCGTCCTCGAGGCCATCGCCACGGCCGACGTCGTGCTGTTCCCGCCGTCCAACCCCGTGGTCAGCATCGGCACCATCCTCGCCGTGCCGGGCATCAGGGAGGCCATCGCCGAGGCCGGGGTGCCGGTCGTCGGGCTCTCCCCGATCGTCGGGGACGCCCCGGTGCGCGGCATGGCCGACAAGGTGCTCGCGGCCGTGGGCGTGGAGGCCGGCGCCGCGGCGGTCGCCGAGCACTACGGCTCGGGGCTGCTCGACGGCTGGCTCGTGGACACCGTGGACGCGGGCGCCGTTGAGCGGGTCGAGAGCGCCGGGATCCGCTGCCGCGCGGTGCCGTTGATCATGACCGACCCGGAGGAGGGCACCGCCGCGGCCGCCATGGCGCGCGAGGCGCTCGCCCTCGCCGAGGAGGTACGCGCGTGAGCACGCCCGGGTACCGCGTATGGGCCGTGCCCGGTCTGCCCGAGGTGCGGGCCGGTGACGATGTCGCCAAGCTGATCGCCGCCACCGAGCCGGGCCTGGTCGACGGTGACGTCGTGCTTGTCACCTCGAAGATCGTCTCCAAGGCGGAGGGGCGGACACTCGCCGCCGAAGACCGCGAGGCCGCCATCGACGCCGAGACGGTACGCGTGGTGGCCCGCCGGGGCCCGCTGCGGATCGTCGAGAACCGGCAGGGGCTCGTGATGGCGGCGGCCGGGGTGGACGCCTCCAACACCCCTGCCGGGACCGTCCTGTTGCTGCCCGAGGACCCGGACGCCTCGGCACGCGCGATCCGCACCGGCCTGCGGGACGCGCTCGGCGTGGACGTCGGCGTGCTCGTCACCGACACCTTCGGCCGCCCCTGGCGCAACGGCCTCACCGACGTGGCCATCGGCGCCGCGGGCGTGCGCGTCCTCGACGATCTGCGCGGCGGCACCGACGCGCACGGCAACCCGCTGAGCGCCACCGTCGTGGCCACCGCCGACGAACTGGCGGCGGCCGGCGACCTGGTGAAGGGCAAGGCCGCCGACCTGCCGGTGGCCGTGGTCCGCGGACTGCCCCAGGCCGTGCGCGACGCGGCGGACGACAGCGCGGGCGACGACACGGGCGCGCGCGCGTTGGTGCGGGTCGCCGCCGACGACATGTTCCGCCTCGGCACCTCGGAGGCGGTGCGCGAAGCGGTCACGCAGCGGCGCACCGTACGGGCCTTCACGGACGAGCCGGTGGACCCCGGGGCCGTGCGCCGCGCGGTGGCCGCCGCGGTGACCGCGCCCGCCCCGCACCACACCACGCCCTGGCGGTTCGTGCTCCTGGAGAGCGCCGGGTCGCGTACGCGGCTGCTCGACGCGATGCGCGACCGGTGGATCGCGGACCTGCGCGCCGACGGCAAGTCCGAGGAGTCCATCGCCAAGCGCGTGCGCCGCGGGGATGTGCTGCGGAACGCGCCGTATCTCGTCGTGCCCTGCCTGGTGATGGACGGCTCGCACACCTACGGGGACGCGCGCCGGGATGCCGCCGAGCGGGAGATGTTCGTGGTCGCGACGGGCGCCGGGATCCAGAACTTCCTGGTGGCGCTCGCCGGGGAGCGGCTCGGCTCGGCGTGGATCTCGTCGACGATGTTCTGCCGTGAGGTCGTACGCGAGGTGCTCGAACTGCCGGACAGCTGGGACCCGATGGGGGCCGTCGCGGTGGGGCGGGCCGCCGAGGAGCCACGCACGCGCCCCGCGCGCGTGGTGGACGATTTCGTCGAGGTGCGCTGAGCCCGAGGCGCGCGGGGAGAGTCAGAGTTTGCCGATGTCGACGCGCGGCATCTTCGGGGTGCGGCGCGACGGTGTGCGGCCGGACAGCAGGATGTAGCGGGCGGCGCGGTGGCGCTGGCCCCGGTAGGGCTCCAGGAGTTCGAGCATCCGCGCGTCGTCGCTGTCCCGCTCACCGGCCAGGGCGTACCCGACGATGCCGGGCAGGTGCAGGTCGCCGACCGTGACCGCGTCCGGGGCGCCGTTGCTGCGCTGGACCGTCTCCGCCGAGGTCCACGGGCCGATGCCGGGGACCAACTCCAGGCGTTCCTGGGCCTGTTGGGGCTCCATGGTGGCGGCTTCCTCAAGCCGGGACGCGACTCGTACCGCGCGCAGGATCGTCGACGCGCGTTTGTTGTCGACGCCCGCGCGGTGCCACTCCCAGGACGGGATCATGCGCCAGGTGCGGGCGTCGGGCATCGCGTGCATACGGTCGGGGGCGGGGCCCGGTGCCGGTTCGCCGTACGCGCGGACAAGCAGGCGCCAGGCGCGGTACGCCTCGTCCGTCGTGACCTTCTGCTCCAGGATCGACGGGATCAGGGACTCCAGGACAAGCCCGGTCCTGGCCAGGCGCAGGCCGGGGCGGCGGCGGTGGGTGGCGGCGACGAGCCGGTGCCGGGGCGCGAAGGCCGCCGGGTCGTCCGCGTCACCGAGCAGCGCCGGCAGCCGGTCGAGCAGCCAGCCCGCGCCGGGCCCCCACGCCTGCGCCTCGGCCGTCCCGGACCGCAGCGCGACCCGGAGCGTGCCGGGCCCCTCGGGCGTACGGCTGACCCGCCACAACGAGCCGTCGGACGCGGTACGGAACGTGGGGTCGCCAGGGCCGCGCCGCAGCGGACCGAGGACCAGGCCCAGGTCGACGGGGCCCGGCGGGGTCCAGCGGCGGGACTCGGCGGTCGCCTGCCGCGGCACGGCGGTGGCCGCGGTGGCCGCGGTGGCCGCGCGGGGCGGGCCGGCGGCGCGCACGGCGGTGCGGTCCGGGTGCGCCGGCTTCGGGGCGAAGCGACCAGCCACGGGGGTCCTCGGGGT
>NZ_JAAAHS010000087.1 GCF_009908195.1 Streptomyces boluensis
CCCCTCGACGTGGCCGTCCTCGGTCAGTCGCCGGTACGCCTCGGTGACCACCCCGCGGGATACGCGTAGTTCAGCGGCGAGTACCCGGGTGGCCGGCAGGCGGCTGCCCACCGCCAGTCGGCCATCGGCTATCGCTTGCCGCAGCCGACGGGCGAGCCAGTCCGCCTTGGCGCCCACCGGCACGTCCGCGGCGTCGAGTTGAAGGAAGTCGGAGCCGTACGCGGGGGAACCGCTGTCCGCTGACGCGGCTGCCGCCGTGTACACCTCGGCCGTGCCGCCGGTCACCCGTTCCCCTCCTTCGTCCGCCCCATCCTTGCACCGGGCGCCCATGGTGCCATGTACTTCTGCGACGTCCGAGCGCCGGTCACGGCCTAGCTTCCGAAGGTGAACTCCGGTGCGGAGGAGGTGAGTACGGCGGTCGTGGGGTCGGTCGGCCAGTGCGTGGCCAGCTCCTCGGCGATCGTCTTGAGCAGTTCCGGTACAGCTTCCGTGCCGCCGTCGTGCATGGCTTCCGTGACCACGAGGATCCGGCTGGTGTGTTCGCCGACCGCGGAGTGGCCGCTCTGCCGGTTGGTCCAGCGTCGGGCGTGTGCCCGTCCGGCGGAGTCGGTGAAGGTGACCTCGCCGGGGGCCGGGTGCTCGGTGCTGGCGGTGAAGGTCGTGTAGTGCTCGTCGCCGCGGGCGTAGCGCACTTCGAGGAGGGGGCCGGTGATGCGGTCGGCGTCGAGGACCGCGACCGGGACCGCGTACGCGGCGGAGATCGCGTTGCACAGGTCGACCACCGGGTGGATGTGCGGCAGGGTGCCCTCCTTCCTCAGCCGCCGGAGGAGCGACTCCGAGGCGCACCGGTACTGCGTCGGCTTCAGTCCCATCCGGGTGAACACCCGCCGCCAGGCCAGCACTTCGGGGAGTTGGCCTTCGGTGGTGTCGGTGAGTCGGGCTACGGCGCGGGCGGTGTGCTCGGCGATGCGCGGGCCGACGGCGGTGGCGGTGGCGGAGCTGATGCCGGTGGCGTGGAGGGCGCCTGCGGCGAGTCCGGGGTAGTCGGACCAGATCGCTTCTGCGTGCCGGAAGTGCATGCTCAGGCCACCGCCAGCCGGGCGCTCAGGCCCACGAAGCAGGCGGCGAACACCCGGCGGATGCCGGTCATCACCTGCGGCCGGGCCAGCACGTGGTGGCGTACGGCTGCGGCGCACATGCCGTACGCGGCGAAGACCACGAAGGTCAACGCCATGAAGACGGCGCTGAGTTGGAGCATCGTGGCAAGGGAGCCGGGCTCGCCCGCGGGGACGAACTGCGGGAGAAACGCGACGAAGAACATCGTCAGCTTCGGGTTGAGCAGGTTGATCAGCACGCCGGAGGCGATCACGCGGGCCGCCGGCCGCGCCTCGGCCGCTTCGACGGTCAGCGCGTCCTTGTCGCGCAGGGTGGCCCATGCCATGTACAGCAGGTAGCCGACGCCGAGGTACTTGACGACCTCGTAGGCGACGGCGCTGGTGTGCAGCAGTGTGGCCAGGCCGGTGATCGTCGCTGCCAGGTGCGGCACGATGCCGAGGGTGCAGCCGAACGCGGCGATCACGCTCGCCCGGCGGCCGTGGGACAGTCCGGCGGCGAGGGTGTACACCACTCCGGTGCCGGGGGTGACCACCACGATCAGGGTGGTCAGCAGGAACGCGAGACTCAAGAGGACCTCCGCACGAGTTGGGGTCCTCTCACCCTGACCCGGTCATGGTCCGCAGGACAGAGCCAAAGTGTGCTGGTCTACTCGGTCCATAAGCGAAGGCGGACCACAACGGGCCCGCCCGCGACATAGAAACCCCTTCTGGATCAGGCCCCGATCCGGTCCGTACGTGTGTGGCGGTAGGCGTGCTGGTAGTCGGCCGTCTCGGGGTCGACGGTGTACGCGTCCGTGACGACGCGGCCCGCGTTGATCGAGAGCATCATGAAGCCGAGGGTGTCGTAGGCCGCCCAGAACTCCTTGTTCTCGGGCCGGTTCGCCTTTCCCTTGGTCTTCGCGGCGGCGCCGCAGACGATCTGCTGGGTGCCCTGGTAGTCAGCCCCGGTGTCCAGGATCTGGAGCGTGTGGTCGTGGCCGGAGAGGATGAACTCGGCCTTGCCGCAGACCACTTCCTCGTACAGCTTCTTGACGTGCTTCCCGCTCATGTAGTCGCCGCACGTGATGCCCTCGTACGCCCCCGCGTTGCCGTGCGTGCCGTTGTTGCGCAGCGGGTGGTGGGCGAACACGAACTTCCAGCGGGCGCGGGAGGCGGCGAGTGAATCGGCAAGCCAGGCGCGCTGCTTGTGGACGAAGGGGCCGTCCCAGTGGTACTCGGGGTCGGTCTGCAGGACGTACGAGGAGAGCGGTGTCGTGTCGATGCCGAAGAACTCGACCACCGGGTCCTGCTGCGGGACAGCGACGGAGTAGTGCCGGTCGGGCATGTACCAGCGGGCCGAGTGCTGGTGGTACGCGATCTCGTGGTCGCCGCGTGACGGGCGGCCGCCGCTGCCGGGGATGATGCCGCTGGTGTCGTGGTTGCCGAGCACCATCAACCACGGGACGTCGATGCCCTTGTTGGGCTCCTCGAACTTCGTGCTGAACTCGTCGTCCAGGACGTCCTCGGGGCCGTTCTCGTAGATGTTGTCGCCGAGCCCGATCGCGAGGTCGACGCCGCGCTTCTCGCACAGCTTTCGCGCGGCGGCCGCGACGGCGAACTGTTCGGGCGTGCCGGTGCCCGCGTCTCCCGTGATCAGCACGTTCAGCTCGGACTTGTCCGGTATCGGAAACTTGGCCGTGCCGTTCTCGGCCGCTGCCGCCTGCCACCCGACCGCGCCCAACGCGACGGCGGTGCCGACGCCGCCGACCCCCGCGAGCATCGCGCGCCTGCTGATTCCCTGCGACTGCATCCTGCTGTCTCCTCGTTGTCGGATGCCACGTAGACGATCTTGGGAAGACGAACGGGGCTCAGACGGTCTGGGGAGATGCAGTGAATCTCGGCGGCACGGCGAGGGCCAGGTTACTGACCGGTTACTTACGTCACACTTACTGGTTACCGGACGGTAAGTCAGCATAAGCTCCTCCGAGTTTTGCCTGCTGTCCGCCTTGGCCGCACCTGGGCGCAGCGAGCGGGCTGTCCCCACAGCAGCCCGGAACAACAGAGAGGACCCGTCCGGATGAGCGCCGTGAACAGACGCCGCAGGACACTGATTCCGCTGGCCCTGGCCTTCTCCATGGCCGCCCTGGGCACCGCAGCCGCCGCCCAGAGCGCCGCACCCGCCGAGGAGTCCGGCAAGGGGTCCGGCACTGACCCCGGCAAGGCGTCCGGCAAGAAGTCCAGCAAGGGGTCCACCGATACGCCCGCGGAGCGGTCCGGCACCGGCAAGCAGCGCCCGACCTGGGCCATCGCCCACCGGGTGCTCACCACCGAGGGAGTGACCGCGGCACTCGGGGACGGCGCCAACGCGCTTGAGATCGACGCCACGGCCTGGAAGGAAGGCTGGTGGGCGGACCACGACGGCACCCTCACCAGCTACGGCGACACGATGGCCGACATGTTCGACCGGGTGGCGAAGGAGCACCGGACGGGGCGTCAAGTCTCGTTCGTCTGGCTGGACATGAAGAATCCCGACTGGTGCGACAGCCGTGATCCGGAGAAGGAGCAGTGCTCCGCGGTCGCCCTGCGGGATCTGGCCCGCAGCAAGCTGGAGAGCCAGGGCATCCGGGTGCTGTACGGCTTCTACGGGACCGAGGGCGGCAGCGGCTGGAAGGACCTGACGGGCAGCCTGAACAGCAAGGAAGGCGTCGCCTACAGCGGCGATTACGCGGACGTCCGAGACGGTTACGCCGAGCACGGGGCGGCCATCGCGCAGAACCAGCGTGTGATGGACCAGGGCCTGTTCAGCATGGCGCTGAAGTTCGGCACCATCCGCGAGGAGCTGCGGGCAGGCGGGGAAGCCCGGGACCGCGGGGAACTCGCCCAGACGGTCGGCTGGACCGTGGGCCCCGGCGACCGGAAGCGCGCCGAGACCCTGCTCGACGACTCCGACACCGGCGCCGCCGTGGACGCGCTGATCTACGGCAACCGGATGTCCTGCTACCCCGACGGTGTCCGCGGCCTCAAGGGCTGCGGCACGGACGCCAGTGGCGTACGGGAGTCGCTCTCGTACATCCAGGACTACGTCGAGGCGCATCCGGAGACGCGCCGCATGGCCACCGGCCGGGACATCCCCTTCGGTAGCTGACTCGTCTCTGCCTGCCCTTGGGCTCCGCACGACCGCGGCCCCGCTCGATCGTCTCGAGCGGGGCCGCGTCATCGGTCGACGGATCGGAGCGTCCGTACTCCCCTCACGCCAGAGGGAGTGCCGCCCCGTGCTCCTGCGGCGGGCGGGGACCGTGGATCCGCCGCTCATGCGCCTGGATCGGAACGTCGTTGATGCTCGCCTCGCGCCGCCGCATCAGACCGTGGGCGTCGAACTCCCACAGTTCGTTGCCGTAGGAACGCCAGTGCCTGCCGGCCGCGTCCCGCCACTCGTACTGGAAGCGCACGGCGATCCGCTCGTCGCCGAAGGTCCACAGTTCCTTGCGTAGCGCGTAGTCGAGCTCCCGTTCCCACTTCGCGGCGAGGAAGGCGCGGATCTCCTCCCTGCCGGTCACGAAGGTGTCGCGGTTGCGCCACACCGAGTCGTGCGTATAGGCGAGCGCGACGCGGTCGGGGTCACGGGTGTTCCACGCGTCCTCGGCGGCCTGCACCTTGGCGAGGGCGTCTGCTTCGCTGAACGGCGGTACGGGAGGGCGGAGTTGGGTGTCCTGGTGGATTCGGGTTTCCGGGGAACTGCTCACTGCGACCACTCCGAGTTCTCGATGACGGTCACGAAGTCGGTGCGTACGAAGCCGGGCGAGAAGTGGGCGAGCACATCGGCCTTGACGTTGCCGAACGCGGTGTCGGGGCGGTGCGCGATGCCCTCGGTGAACGCCGCCAGGATCCGGCGCTTGAAGTCCGGGCGCGGGTGCGCGGCCACGATCGCGTCCCGCTGTTCCTGCGTGGTCTCGTCGAAGCCGAGGCCCAGGACGTCGACTTCGACGCCCGCGGTGACCAGGGCCACCTCCGGCTCCATGTGGTACGGGATCTCCGGCGTCGTGTGCAGGGCGATCGCCGTCCACGCGGTCCGGGCGCGCTCGGAGGTCAGACCGTGCCGCAGCAGGAAGTCGCGGGCCGCGTCGGCGCCGTCGATCTCGAAGCGCTGCTCGGACGTGGCGTACTTCTGCGTCAGCCCCAAGTCGTGGAACAGGGCTGCCACGTAAAGGAGTTCGGGGTCGAAGTCCAGGCCGCGACGGCGGCCGCGCAGGGCGCCGAAGAGGTAGACGCGGCGTGAATGGTCGTAGAGCAGGGCGCCCGCGGTGTCGCGGACCAGCTCGGTCGCCTCCTTGGCGAGCGCGCTGTCGGGGATCTCGATATCGGCGATACGTGTGGTCATGGTCGGTCGGCTCCTTGTCGGTTGCTGCGGTCCAGTCGGTGTCGACGGACCGCTTGCCGCCGTTGCTGCGATGCCTTCAGGCTGCCGCCCGCGCACGCCTGCGCACCATGTCCTTTCGGACAGGAATCCCACACATACAGACATGCCGTGGCGCTAACCTGGGGGCATGCGAACCCGTCAGCGTCCCCTCCCCCGTACCGTCGCCGTGCTCGCGTACGACGGCGTGCGGTTGCTCGACGTCACGGCTCCGCTGGAGGTGTTCAGCACGGCGGCCGGCCTGGGCGCCCGCTACGAGGTGGCGCTGCTGTCGCCGGGCGGCGGTGCCGTCACCACCTCGGCCGGGACCCGGCTGCTCACGGACCCGGTCGGCCAACTGGCGGCGTCGCGAGTCCACACGTTGATCGTGCCCGGCTCCCCCGGTCTCCCCGAGGAGGTGCCGGCCGGCCTCCTCGACGCGGTCCGCACCCTGCACTCGGTGTCCTGGCGCACCACGTCCGTGTGCACCGGCGCCTTCGCGCTCGCCGAGGCGGGGCTCCTGCGCGGCCGGCGCGCCACCACGCACTGGCGGCACACGACGACGCTGACGCGACGCCACCCCGACATCGACGTGGACGGCGACGCGATCTTCGTACGGGACGGGCGGATCTACACGTCGGCGGGTGTGAGCGCCGGACTCGACCTGGCCCTGGCCCTCGTCGAGGCCGACGAAGGCCACGAGCTGGCCCGTGAAGTCGCCCGCGACCTGGTGGTCTTTCTCCAACGTCCGGGCGGGCAGTCGCAGTTCTCGGTGGCCGCGCGCACTCCCGCGCCGCGCCACGGCACCCTCGCCGCGCTGCTCAGGTCGATCGCCGCGGCCCCGGCTGCGGACCACTCCCTGCCGGAACTCGCCCGCCGGGCCGGGCTCAGCGCCCGCCACCTGACCCGCCTCTTCAACGAGGAGATCGGTGACACACCCGGCGGCTACGTCGAGGCGGTCCGCCTGGAAGCCGCACAGACGCTGCTTGACGCGGGCGAGACGGTCACCGCGACGGCCCACCTCAGCGGCCTGGGCAGCGACGAGACCCTGCGCCGGGTTTTCCTGCGCCACCTGGGGGTGACGCCCTCGGCGTACCGTGCACGGTTTCGCACGACAGCGCCCGGCGTGAGCGCGAATCCTCCTCTCAGCTCAGTTGCTCGGCCAGTCCGACGATGATGCCCTCCGGGCCGCGGACGTAACAGAGCAGATAGCTGTCCTCGAACCGGGCGATCTCGCCGAGGAGTTCGGCGCCGTGAGGGCGCAGGCGGGCGACGGTGTCCTCGATGTCGTCGACGGCGAACATGACGCGGTGCGTGCCCAGGATGTTGTGCGGCTTGTTGCGCGGACCGTCGCTGGTCGCCGCGGGGCTGCGGTACTTCGCCAGCTCGAGCCGGCTGTGACCGTCCGGGGTCCGGACCATCGCGATGTCACAGTGGACGCCGTCGAGTCCGGTGCACTGGTCGGCGACAGGACCCTCGACCTCCGCCCTGCCCTCCAGCTCCATACCGAGTTCCACGAAGAACGCGATGGCGGCATCCATGTCGTCGACGACGATGCCGACGTTGTCCATCCGCTGAATCGCCATGGTGGTCTCTCCTGCTTCGCCGTGCGGCCGGTGGTGGCCGCTGATGTCCTGTTCCTGCCACTGCTACCGCAGACCCGCGAGCGGCTCTGTACATGGAACGGGTTCTGGCTCAGCTTCCGTGTGCGGCCACGCCGCGCGCTACGCCAAGTCGAGGAAAGTCCACCGCGCTTCGGGCCGCGCCCCGCTGAGCCAGGTCCCGCAGTTCTGCAGGACCACCGGGCTCGAGGTGATGTGCTGGGAGCCCGTGGCGAGGTCGCGCAGGAAGCGTTCGACGGGACCTCGCCGGATCGCCGCTGTGCCCGCCCAGCGGTGGACCGTCCTGCCCACGTCGAGGGCGGTCGACGTCGCGTGGTTGAGCGCCAGCCTCAGCAGGGTGTCCTGTTCGGTGCTCGGCAACTCCCCTGCGTCCAGGGTGACTTCGACGCCCTGCCACACCTCGTACGCCCAGGCCCGTGCCGCACGGAGTCCGGCTTCCGCGGTCGCGTACTCGGCGTGGAACTGCGAGGTGTCGACGGCGGCGTTACGGGTGCCGGTGCGGGCCGCGGCGACCGACTTCAGCTCGTCGAGCAGGCGCCGCCCCACGCCGAACGCCCAGCCGGTGTGCCCGATCGCGGACAGGTTGACCAGACCGAGCCGGTAGATCGCGCCTCCGTTGGCCGGGGTGGTCGTGGTGGCGGGATAGGTGTGCGTGGACGGGACGTACACGTCGGCACAGTGGTAGTCCACGCTGTACGTCGCGCGCAGCCCGAGCACATCCCAGTTGGCGTCGAGGACCACCTGCGACCTGGGCATCGCCAGTACGCGGAGTTCCCCGGTGCCCTCGACCTGGATCGCGCTGTGGACGTGGGAGGCGTGCGCCATGCCGGAGGCGAACTGCCAGGCGCCGCTGACGAGGAAGCCGCCGTCGACCGGGACCGCCCGGCCGGGTCGGGTGCCGTGACCGGCGAGCAGCGCGTACTTCCCGTTCGCGACATCGGGGAACAGGTCCGCCGCCGCGGTGGGACCGAGGTAGGCCGCGGTGGTCGCGGTCATCACCTGCAGCGCCTGCATCGTCCAGCCGGCGGCCGCGTCGTGGTAGCTGACCCGCTCGACCATTTCGAGCAGTTGGCGCGGGGAGAACTCGTATCCGCCGAGGTTCCTCGGCAGCTCGGCCCGGACGATCCCCGCGTCGAGCAGGGCCCGCGCGGTGTCCTCGGTGTGCCGTCCGAGTTCCTCGGCCGGTCCCGCCTGCGCGTCGAGGGTCGCGCCGAGTTCCGCTATCCGGTCGAGCACTGCGGGGAATTCCGGGCTGATGTGCAGTCCGGGCGTGGCCGTCATGGGAGGCACTCCTTGCCGTTGAGTCCGATGAATTCGGTGAGTCCGATGAGTTCGGTGAGTCCGATGAGTTCGGTGAGTTCGGTGAGTTCGGTGAGTTCGAGGCGATGTCAACTCGGCTGATTCTGGCTCAAGTTGAGTGCCTGGCCCGGGGCGGACGCGCCGCGTTCAAGCGGTGTGTCACGAACGTCACGTGTCCTGTGAGGGCGCCCCGTCGGGAACACTCGCGTGGGGCGTGTGGTCGGGGCGTGTGGTTGGGGCGAGTGATCCATGGCTAAGCTGCCGCTCATGGCCGTCACCTCGAACAACCGACAGGGCGAGGCCACGCGGCAGCGGCTGATCAGGGCCGCGGAGCGGCTGTTCGCCGCTCAGGGTGTGGACGCCGTGTCGGTCCGTGCGATCAACGCCGCGGCAGGGCAGGGGCCCGCTTCGGTCCACTACCACTTCGGCTCCAAGGAGAACCTGGTCGCGGAGGTGCTGCTCGGTGTCGGGGCCGCCGTACGCGATCAGATCGCCGGGAACGTGGCGGCGCTGGCCGCACGGCGCGCGGCGCCCACGGCGGCCGAGGTGGTGCGTGCGCTGACGGATCCCTATCTGGCACTGCTCCTCAAGCACCGTGTGCGCGGCATGCGTTGGGTGCGGATCGTGGTGCAGGTGTCGCGGGGAGGGCGGCCCGCCGTCGAGGCCACCGGGCAGGACGCCGTCGCGTCGGGTCTGCGCGAGCAGGTGCGGCGCGCGTTCCCCGACTGCGACGACGACCGGCTCGAACTGCGCTGGCCGATCGTGGTGATGGGGTACCTCCAGACGCTGAGCAACGCCGAGGATCTGGCGACGCGGGGCGGCCGCCTGGACCGCGAGCAACTCGCCGCGTTCCACGAGGACTTGGTGAACTTCACGATCGGCGGCGCGGAGCGGATGCTGGGCCCCAAGGGCTGACGGAGGGGGCTGTATCAGGACGGGGCCCCTCCCCCCTCCCGCTACGGAATCACCATGACCTTGACGTGTTCCTCAGGGTTGCGCAGGGCCGTGAACGCGTCGGCCACCGCGTCGAGCCCGACTCGGCCGGTGATGATCGCGTCCGCGTCGATCTCGCCGTCGGCCAGGCGCTGCAGCACGATCTCGTACGCGCGGTCGGTGCGGCCGTGACCGAAATTGATCCCGATGCGCCGCAGTTGTCCGACGACGGGAATGATCGTCTCGTCGGCGAACGGTGCCGCGAGCACCTGGATGCGTGAGTCGTACGGCAGTCGGTGCAGCAGCGTGTTGAGCATGCCGGGGCGGCCGCTGCACTCGAAGGCGATGAGGTGGCCGTCGCCGGTCGCCCCGTCCGCGGCCAGCGCCTTGCACAGGTCGAAGGGGTCCTGCTCGGTGGGGTCGACGACGTGGTCGGCGCCCATTCTGGCGGCGAGTTCGCGGCGTTTCGGTGACGGCTCGGAGGCGATGACCGTCCGCGCTCCACGGGCCTTCGCCGCGATGATCGCGCCGAGTCCGATGGTGCCGCAGCCGATGACGAGGGCCGAGTCCGCCGAGGTGAGGCCCGAGTACTGCGCATGGAGTTCGCCCACGTGCAGCGGTTCCGCCAACGCGGCGTGTTCGAGGGAGAGTTGGTCGGGAACGTGGCGGGCCCACGCGTTGTCGACCACGATGTACTCACCGAACGCGCCATGGTATTCGTTCGAGTAGCCGATGATCTTCGGGATGCCGGTGGAGGTGTCGGTGACGATGCCCAGACCCGCCACCCGGTCCCCGACCGCGAAGTCGGTGACGGCGCCCACCTCGGCGACGGTTCCGGCGAACTCGTGCCCGAGGACCACAGGCCGGCGCGGGTCGAACCGGGCGAGCTGGTAGTCGGCGCCCTCGACGACCTCGGCGAAGCGGCACGGGTCCTTCGACACGGTCAGGTCACTGCCGCAGATACCGCACGCGGCCACCTTGATACGCAGCTGCGCCGGGCCGAGCGCGGGCAGTTCGGGTACGTCGGCGAGTGTGAAGGTGCCGTCCAGGTACTGCACTGCGCGCATGCTCAGGCTCCGTTCCCGGTGGGCTGTTCGCCGTAGTAGTCGGTGTGCGCCTTGGTGATCGCGCCTGCCAGGCTGCCGATGAGCTGCTCGCGGTGGTCCTCGGCGTACTGCAGGCTGGCCTGGCGGTTGCGGTTGCGGCCGCGGAAGTGCGGGACGACCTCGGAGGCGAACAGCTCGTAACTCCGCTTGGTGTCCTCCCAGTTGGCCATGTCCACATGCAGGATCAGCAGCGTGCCGAAGCCGCGGGTCTGCTCGATCAGCCGCTCGATCTGGGCGATCGCCTGGTCCGGGGTGCCGATGACGGCCTGGCCGAACTCGCCGAGGGAGTCGCGGCGCCAGTGGTCGATCACGCCTTGCGGGGTCTCGCCCCACTCCGGGCTCCGGCCGGCCTGCCGGTTCGCGTACGAGGCCATGGCCTGGATGCGGCGGCGGACCGCGCGCTCGGCGTCCGCCTGGGTCTCGGCGAGGAACATCGGGTTGACCAGACGCCACCGTGCCCGGTCGGCGACGTGTCCGTGCTCGGCGGCGACCTTCTCGTAGATCTCCCAGTTCCGGCCGAGCGCGTCGAAACCGGACGGGGAGCTCGCGGCGAGCGAGAGCAGCGACAGGCCGTTGCGGCCGGCGAGGACCGAGCCGTTCGGGGAGATCGTGGAGGCGGCGACGACCTCGATGCCCGCCGGATCGTAGGTCGGCAGCTGGGCGCGGGCGTCGCGGAGCGTGAACCAGTCCGTCTCCATGTTCACCAACTCACCGCGCAGCAGCGGCAGGATCGCTTCGAGCGCCTCGCCCTGCATCCGTCGCTGCTCGGCGGGGTCGATGCCCATCATGCGGGCGTCGAGCGGGATCTTGCCCGGCCCGGTGCCGAGGACGACCCGGCCGCGGGTCTGCAGGTCCAGCTGCGTGATGCGGTCGACGGTGATCAGCGGGTGGTGGTACGGGAGCGACACGACGCCGGTGCCGAAGCGGATACGGGACGTGCGTTCGGCGGCGGCCGCGATGAACTGGTCCGGTGCGGGCACGATCTCGGCGCCGGTGGAGTGGTGCTCGCCGATCCAGGCCTCTTCGAAGCCCAGGTGGTCGAGGTGCTCCATCAGGTCGAGATCGCGCCGCAGTTGGAGCGCGGGGTCGGCGTCCAGGGGGTGGAACGGGGCCAGGAACGCCCCGAAGTTCAGTGAGTCGGCCGTCCACATGGTTGAGATCTCCTCACTACTCGACGTCGCGTGGTTATCTATCACGGATTTGAATCACTTGATAGAACTCTTGCAGTGGCCCACGGCCTTCGAGCCGCCTTCGAACCGCCTTCGCGACGGGGCGTGACGCCGACGATCCACGGCCCGGTTCCGGTTCCTCCAGCGCCCGCTTCTGTGTTCTGCTGGAGGAACCGGGCCTCTGGAAGGAACGCCATGCTGCACAAGCGCGTCGCGGCCCCCGCGCCGGCCCAGTTCGGCACCCTCCCGCTGCGGCGTGATCTGGCTGCCGCGTGGATCCTCATGGTCGTGCTCGCCGGGCTGGCATGGGTTCTCACGGTGGCCCAGTCCCGCGACATGGGCGTGGAACCGGGAACGATGGGGCTTGCGCTGCCCCTCTTCCTGTTGCTCTGGGTGACCATGATGGTGGCGATGATGTTCCCGTCGGTGGCGCCGGTGGCCATCGCCTGGGCGCGGGCGATCGGTCGGCAGTCGACCGGTGTCGCGCGCGCCGCGCGCATCGCCCAGTTCGCCGCGGGCTACCTGGTCTCCTGGGCGGTATTCGGTCTGGCCGCGTACGGGGTACTGGCGGCGACCGGGAACCTGGTGGACGACCATCCCGACGCGGGTCGCTGGCTGGGCGCCGCCGCGTTCCTGCTCGCGGGGCTGTACCAGTTCGGGCCGCTGAAGCGGGTGTGTCTGCTCCACTGCCGGAACCCGCTGGCGCACCTGGTCCAGTACTCGCGCTGGCGGCCGTGGGCACGGGACCTGCGCGTGGGCATGCACCACGGGCTCTACTGCGTGGGCTGCTGCTGGGGCCTGATGATCGTCCTCCTGCCGCTCGGCGTGATGAACGTGGCGGCCATGGCCGGTCTCGCGGCGGTGATCTTCCTGGAGAAGCTGTGGCGGTGGGGCCCGTGGCTCACCTGGCTGGTCGGCCTCGCCTTCCTGGTCCTGGCCGTACTCGCTCCCTTCCAGGACTGGCTGCTGCCCGGCCTTCAGATGTCCGAGTCGCCGATGGTGATGTAGCCGAGCCGCAGCCCGGCCGCTCGCGTCCTCGGCCCATGAGGCGCACGATGGAAGGGAGGCCGCTTGCGATCCCGGGAGCGGGCTCGGGGCGCGGTCTCGTCACTCCACGTGAGCCTCCAGGGCTCGACGGGAGAGAAGCGACGATGACTGAGCAGGTAACTACCGATACGCGCTGGCACCTGACCGGCGACTGGTTCGATGTGTGCAAGTGCGCCATCCCGTGCCCTTGCACGTTCGCCCAGCCTCCCACCTACGGCGACTGCGAAGGCGTACTGGCCTGGCACATCCGGGAAGGCAACTTCGGCGACGTACGGCTCGACGGTCTCAACGTGCTGATGCTCGGCTCCTTTGTCGGCAACCCCTGGGCCCGTACGCACACCGACGCGTACGCCGCGGTCTTCTTCGACGAGCGTGCCGACGACCGGCAGCGCGCCGCCCTCCAGAGCATCTTCGGCGGTGAGGCGGGTGGCTGGCCCGCAGAGTTCGGCGAGATGTTCGGCCCGGAGATGCGGGGCATGGAGTTCGCTCCGATCCGGATCGAGGTCGACGAGGACCTGAGCGGCTGGCGTGCGGAGGTTCCCGGACGCGTATCGGCAACCGCCGAGGCGCTGACCGGGCCGACCACCCCGGACGGGGCGCGGGTACAGGTACTCAACGCGCCGGGCGCCGAGGTCGGGCCGGGCCAGGTCGCCACCTGGGGCCGGGCCACCACCGACCGCGCCGACGCGTTCGGCTTCTCCTGGGACCGCTCCGGAAAGTCGAGCAAGCACTTCCCGTTCGACTGGGACGGCGACGGCGGTACGGGTTGACCCCGGAGCGTGTGCGGGTAGTCGTAGGCGGTCAACTCCCTTGCGGTTCACGTGCGTTCGGGTCGGCCCGGCGTCGGACGTCTGGCTCCCGGGAGAGGCCGGACAACGCTCAGCGCACACCGGCCACGTATGCCTCCTCCGGCCCAGCCCGACGCGCAGGCAGCTCGCGAGGATGGTCAGCTTGTCGAAGGACTCTGTACCTCTTCGCAAGGGAACTCAGCATGGCGATCGTCGCGATTTTCGAAATGCCGGGGATGACCCAGGCCCAGTACGAGCGCAGCGCCGAGATGGTGGCCGGCCGTCCTGGCCCCGTCAAGACCGCCTCCGACTGGCCGGTGACCGGCCTCATCTCGCACACTGCCGCCCCTACCGACAACGGCTGGCTCGTCGTGGATGTCTGGGAGTCCGAGGAGGCATTCCGCAAGTTCGGCGAGACCATCATCCCGATCCTGCGGGAACTCGGCGTCCCGGAGGGCGTGCAACCGCGGATCTACCCGGTGTTCAGCATGGTCACGCCCTGAGCCGTGTCTTGTCGATGACTCGGTGAGGCGAGGGCGCGGAGGTCATCGACGGGTGACTCACCGTTCGGCCGATGGCCTACGCCGATGGCCCCACGGCGGCGTCGTCCTCTGCGGGATCATCCTCGTAATGGATGGTCCCGTTCTCGTCGAGGCGCGGGTGGATGACCTCAGGTTCGTGGTCGCCGATGCCGTCGGACGGGCGGGGGCCTTCCGGCCCGTCGGGGCCCCAGCGCAGCAGCCGGCGGGCACGGCAGATCCGGGAGGTCCTGGCGTGGACGACGACCTCGTTGAGGCGTTCGGTGCGCAGCCGGTCCGCCGCGTCGGCGAACACCGTCAGCTCGGTCACCGCGGGGTCGGTGCCCTCCTCGATCAGGGTGCGCGCGTCGACTCTGATCGGGCCGATGTGTTCCGCGTCCTCAGGGATCAGGCCGTGTTCGCGGGGCAGCAGCCAGACCAGGTCGAAGTCGAGGACCCGGCGCGCGTCGTGGGCGGTGACCACCAGGCGGCTGCCCGGACTCCAGGACTCGTCGCCGAACCGCTCCACGATCCGGAACGCCACGGGCATCAGCAGAATGTCCGGATGGCTCTCCACGGCCTGCGCGGATTCGCGCAGCACCTCGGCCGGAAACCTGGCACCGGTGTAGGCGAGGGTGCGCAGGGACAGGCGTTCCGCCGCCGTGACGGGAGACAGGGGTGCGTCCGGGTCCAGTACCAGGCCGTCGTCGACCCTCGCGTCGCGGTACTCGTGGCTCCAGTCGGGCATGAGCGGCTCCGGGTCGGTGGCGCGCGGCATCTCGATGTCGCCGTGCTCGCCCATGGTCATGTACTCCTCGGCCCTCACTACGCGGTAGCGAGTGCCGAGCACGGCGAGTTCGTCGACGCGCTCGGTCTCCAGGCGGGTGACCGCTTCCAGCAGCGCGCGCCGCTCCGCCCGGTCCTTGGCCTCGTCCTTCGCCCTGAACCAGAGCAAACTGTTCAACGCGTCGCGAGCGGGCTGCGAGTAGCCGTGCGTGACCTCGACGACCACCCGCCAGCGGGACCCGTCGTCGGTGTCCTGCGCGGCCACGCCGAACAGCGGGCCTCTGACCGCCAGACGATTACTGCGCACCGCGGCGTCACGCGCGTCGGCCTCCACCGCGGCCTCCACCGGCTCCACCGGAACCCTGACCGTCACCGGCCGCAGGCCCGGCCGTCCCACACCCTCTTGCCTCATACCGCCCATCCTGGCCGCAACTATGCGTCCACATGACGGATTCGGCCAGATCGCCCGGCTGGGCCGCCTGCGGCGACCTACGACGCGAGGCCGCGCGACTCGGCCCCGTGCCGCGTCCGTGTCGGTGTATGCAGCCGCCGATCACCCTTAGCCGCCAACAGCACTGCGTCCGCCTCCAGTTGGCCGGGGCGGGGCGTCATGGCTCCCGCCGCCCTGTCAGGCGGCGCGGAGCGGAGCACTGTTCCGTTCCGGGCGGATCGCGGAATGTGTACACGCCCTACACGGTCGCTGCCCCGCGACGGTGCGCGACTTCGACGGGAACCCACATGGCGTCTGCATTCTTACGGGGCGTCCGGCAGAAAGGCCGTGAGCAGCGCTCCACGGAGCGTGGTGGGGTCCGGGAGCTCGCCGTACTGGTCATGTACCAGATGCAAGACGTCTTGGAGGTCCGTCGTCCAGTCGGCCTCGTCATCCGTGGCCCGTTGGGCAATGACGTGCTGCAGCCGTTCCGCGAAGGTGTGTGGGCCCGGGCCGCTCCGGGTCTCCTGAGGGGCGTCCGGCTCGAAGTCGCTGAGTCTGACGCCGTCACGAGCGTGCTTGGACGAGGTCATGCCGTCGGCGGTATGGGTGAGGGCGACGGTCTCTGTGCGTGAGGACAGGTGGGAGAGCACTGGATCCTGGCCGCCCGTTATGCCGATGTATTCGAGCGAGAAAGCGCAGACGCCGCTGTTCCCGAACCGGATGACGGTCCCTCGTCTCCGCCGGTGCCGCTGGGGTCGACCTCCAGGAAGTCGTCCAGGGAAAGCGACCTGGCCTGCGCCGGGTCGATCCCGTAGGCACGGATCACATCGTCAGTTTTCTGGTCCCTGGTCAGGGTCAGACAGAATCCGAGATCGCTGAACTCCACGAGCCACGCGGCGAGTTCGGCCGCAGGGTTGAGAGTGTCGGCCGTCTCCGGCATGGCGTTCACCTTCTTCTCTGGCCGCGGCGCACGTGATTGAGTGCGCTGGCGGGTGACGACGTATTCGTAGCGTTCGGCGTCCAGGACGCGTTCGCGTACCACGAAGCGGCCCAACTCGCGGCCCGCTTGCTCATTGTCGTCCTGGCCGACATGGCTGCCTACGGAGGGGGTGTGCCTCCGTATGGGCTTGCTCGTGTGGCGAGTCGGCGGCGCGGCCGCTACTGAGCTGCGCGGCTGCGGTGGGTACCGGTGCTCATGGCTCTGTGCCGGTGCGGGTCCTGGCGTGGCGTGCCTCGTGTGCCTTGGCGGGGGCACTCTGGCAAACCCTGCTGACCGCCTGTCTACACTGCTCACGACGCACTGAGCCTCTGGAGGTGTGGTGAAAGTCCCCACAGCGCTGGTCGGTGCCCGTGTCATACGCACCGCCTTCGACCACCAGGTCCGGATCAGCTTCACTGATCAGGAGCCCGACGGCCGGATCCGTCTCGATGGCGAACTCGTCATCGAGACGCCGATCACCCTCACCGATGCCGCCGGGGCCCAGGCCATCCTCCTGCCTGGGACGGGAACGGCTTTGGCACCACTCCTCGGGCTGTTCAACACAACCGTGACCAAAGCCGAGGTCACCGGGCACGGCACCTTGTCCCTCGGTTTCGACGACAGCACTCGACTGAGTATCGACCCAGATCCCGACTACGAGTCCTGGAGCCTGACCGGCTCAGGACTCGAACCAGTCCTGGTCGGTCCAGGCGGCGAAATCGACTGGCAGCACTGAGCACTTCACCTGTGTGCAACGATCCCTGGCATCCGCCAGCGGTCAGAGGGCTTCGTGCATTGATCTCCAGCACGGGTTCTCGCGGTGCGCTCTTCGACGCTGACCATGTCGATGTCCAGCGGCTCAGCGTGGTCAGCCAGCTCCCTCGCCATCTGACACTGAGGTGGCTGCGGCAAGTCGCTCGGCGATCTCCTCGGCGGTGAGCACCAGCGCGAATCCCTTGCGCAGAACAGCGAGTTCAGGTTCCTGCCGGGACTCGTCGTCGGTGGCCGTGACGTCGGATCCGAAGACGACCTTGTAGCCGCGTTCGTACGCCTGCCGGGCCGTGGTGCCGCAGCAGTAGTTGGTGAGCGTTCCCGTGACGATGACCGTGTCGCGGCCGAGGTTGCGCAGCATCGTGTCGAGCGGGGTGTCGTAGAACGCCCCGTAGGAGGGCTTGCGGATCACGGCCTCGTTGGGGTGGCGGTCCATCGGGGCCCACACCTCGGCAGGGCCCGGCCGGTGCCAGTCGGTGTCGGCGTGCGGGAGGAATCGCAAGGTGTGCGGCCGGTCAAGGCCGAGGTGGGTGTCGTCGAAGATGGTCCAGATCACCGGGACGGAAGCCGCCCTGCATTCTCCGACCAGTTGGTGCAGCCGGGGCGCCATCCGGGTGGCCGCAGGCACCCAGTAAGGGCTCCAGCCGGGCCGGACGAATTCGTCCTGCATGTCGATGACCAGCAGCGCCGCCCGTTCAGGCCGTATGCCGAACGATGCCCGGCCGTGCTCGTAGGAGTTGCGTGCCCTCGTGGTCACCCATTCCTCGGTGTACATCACCCCTGAGCTCCCTACATCGATTCGAGGTACCTCGTTTCGATGTGCGAGAGTAGCAGCATGCTCGAACTCGCGATCCTGGGATTCCTGGCCGAGGGGCCGCTGCACGGCTATCAACTCCGCCACCGGATAGCGCACTTGTCCGGCCATGTCCGCCCCGTCAGCGACGGCAGTCTCTACCCGGCGATCAATCGGCTGGTCAAAGCCGGGCTGTTGGAGCGGCGGACCGAACCGGGCGCCTCGGCCGCTCAGCGGCACACCTTGAGCCTGACCGACTCTGGCCGCCGCGAGCTGCTGCGTCGGCTGCGGGACGCCGACGAGCTGGACATCAGCGACAGCACCCGGTACTTCACGGTCCTGGCCTTTCTCTCGCACCTGCCCGAGACCGCCGACCAACACGCGGTACTGCGCCGTCGGCTGCACTTCCTGGAACAGCCCGCGAGCTTCTTCCACGACGGCGACCGCCCACTGGGTGCCGACGACGTCGACGATCCCTACCGGCGCGGCATGCTCACCATCGCCCGAGCCACCAGCCGTGCGGAAAGGTCCTGGCTTCGGGAGGTGTTGGCCTGATGTGGCGTCAGCGGCAGTCATCTCGTACGGACTGGGGGCTACGCGCTCGTGATGGTCGCCGGGAGGTGTTCCCGCTTGCCGCGGCGAGGCGATACGCAGTCGGCCCGACGCGCCAACCCGAGTCGTGGTCGAAGGGCGGCCGCTGTCCCGCTGCGTTGTGCGCGAGCTTGGCCACCAGTTCCGCGCGTGCAGAGCAGAGCACAGTGCGCGTGCGTCCGCCGGTGGGTCTGCTCTGCTGAGGCGGCGTTGCCGGATTCGGTCGAAGACTTCGCGGCCCCGCGGCCACTGGTCTTCACGTTCTGCCAGGATCAGCGCCTCGTCGACTCTGGTGACCACCCCGGGTCAGCCACGATCGCCCCGATCCTCGTGAAGGAAGTGGCGGAGTTCGGCGGCGAGAGCGGACATCTGCTCACCAGCCTCCAGCCATGTGGTGACGGAACTTTCCCAGCCGCCTGCGGCCGTCGGCCAGGGCCGAAGAGTCCAGGTCAACCCAACGTGCCCGCCCGACCGGAAGGCCGCTCTGAGGGTGAGGTCACGATCGTTGTTCTGCCAGACGCGCTCTCCGTCCCACCCTTGAAAGTCCCGAGCCAGCTCCTCCAGGAAGCGCACCAGGTCCGCGTCCCAGATCCATGCGACCACTTCGTCGACACGAGCGTTCAGCCCGGGCGCGCACGCCTCAACCGCGTAGTGCACGCAGTCTTCGTCCTGACGGAAACGGTCACAGAACCTCACCCTGACCGCCGGGTTGTCCTGGCAGTGGACGACCACCTCGGTGGCGTAGGCACGGGGCAGAGCGTCGCGGGCCGCACCCGCGACGTAGCCGATCGAGAAGGTGACACCGGGAGCGGCGTAGTCGACGGGACCGTCGAACCGGGCCGAAGCGCGTGCCACAGCCTGTTGCGGGGTGAGGGAGCGGCCGACGTGCGTGACGATCAACCGGCCCGCGCGGGCTGCGCCGGCCGTGTCGCCGGTGTCCTCAGGTGTGTGGTGCACCTGTTCGCCCTCGGCCGGCACCTGCGCACTCTCGGCCTCGCACAGCAGTACGTCGCACCCCTCGGCCAGCTGCGTGAGGCCGAGGCACGGTGCCGTGTCCCCGGAGTAGACCAGCGACCGGCCCCCGGCCTCGATGCGTACGGCAAAGGCCGGGATGCCGTGTGCCACTGCCCGGCTGGTCAAAGTGAGGGCGCCTGCGTGCACTTGATGCCCGTCGTGTAGTTCATGGACCGCGAAAGCTGATTCGACCGGGCTACGGGTCGAGGTGTTGGTGAGGAAGTGCGCAAGGCGGTCAACGATGCCCGGCGGGCCGTACAGCGGGATGGGCGCGGCGAGTTGCACGTCCGCGAAGAGTGCGGCGTAGTACGCGGTGAGCAGGTCCGCGCTGTGGTCGGCGTGCAGGTGCGAGATCCAGATCGCGTCCAACTCGTCCAGCCGGACATGCCGTTGCAACTGGGCCAGCGTCCCGCTGCCCGCGTCCACCCAGACCCGCGTATCGCCGCTGGACACCAAGTAGCCGGAACAGGGGTTGTCCACGCTCGCGTAGGGCGTCGCGCTCCCCAGGACGGTGAGCCGGAAAGGATCGCTGGTCATCCCGGGAGTCTAGAACGCTTGATCCACCGAGCGTTGACGGTTTCTCGGGTACGGGCATCAGTGCAGTGATTGATCGACAGTGCCCCTCCCCGCTGGCACCCTGACTCCATGCGGATACCCAGACAAGCAGCCAGAGTCGCGGTCCTGGACCCTGTGGGGTCGGTCTTCCTGCTTCGGTATGACAACGAGGAAGTCGGCGTCCACTGGGCGATGCCCGGCGGTGGGATGGATCCGGGCGAAACTCCGCTGCAGGCCGCTGAGCGTGAGTTGCGCGAGGAGACCGGGTGGGCCGACATCGTGGTCGACGGGACCCTGTTGTGTCTGTGGGAGCACGACTTCACCAGGGCCGGGGTGCCGGTTCGCCAGCACGAGCACATCTTTCTCGCGCAGGGGCCCCGCCGCGACCCGGTCGGTGACCTTGCCGCTTCGCATGCCGCCGACAAGATCCTCCGGTGGCGATGGTGGTCGCCGACTGAACTGTCCGGTGGCGCTGAGGCGTTGTGGCCGCCGCAGTTGCCCGAGCTGCTCGCGGACGTACGGAAGAACGGTGCACCCGCGACCCCTGTCGACCTCGGGTTTGTCCGGAATGGCTGATCGGCGGGCCCCGACCGTGTTGCCAATGAACCGAGTTGTCAGTGAACCGGGTGGTCGATGATCATCTGTCATCAGCACAACGCGTAAGACCGCCCAACGCCTTGGAGGCTCAGACCATGCCGGCCGACAGCACCAACCTGGTCCCGTCCGATGTGACGATGGACTGGATCACCCGTCTCATCGGCATCGACACCACGAGCCGGGACAGCAACCTGCCGCTCATCGAGCTCGTCGCCGAGGAGCTCCGTGCCCACGGCGTCGAGCCGGTGTTCGTGCCCAACTCCGATGGTACGAAGGCGAATCTGCTCGCCACGATCCCCGCCGCCGACGGGTCGACCACCGGGGGCATCGTCCTGTCGGGGCACACCGACGTGGTGCCCGTCGACGGGCAGCCCTGGAGCAGCGAGCCGTTCCGGCCCGAGGTGCGCGACGGGCGGCTCTACGGTCGGGGTACCTGTGACATGAAGTCCTTCGTCGGCGCGATCGTCGCCAAGTTGCCGCAGTTCACCGGCGCATCGCTGAGCGAGCCCGTGCACCTCGCGTTCTCGTACGACGAGGAGATCGGCTGCGTCGGCGCCCCGTCCCTCGTCGACGAGATGGTGCGGCGTGAACTGCGCCCGCGTGCCTGTGTGGTCGGGGAGCCGACGAGCATGCGAGTCATCCGCGGCCACAAGTCCATCACCCTGCTCCGGGTCGCCTTCCACGGCGTCGCCGCGCACTCCTCGCTGACGCCGCAGGGTGTCAACGCGATCGAGTACGCGGCGCAACTCGTCCGTTTCGTACGCGCCTTCGCCGAACGGCAGCGTGTGGAGGGGCCGTTCGACGAGTACTACGAGGTGCCGTTCACGACGGCGACGGTCAACCAGATCGCCGGTGGTATCGCCGTCAACACCGTCCCGGCGGAGTGCTCGCTGAGCTTCGAGTTCCGTGCGGTCGGGGGCGTCGATGTGGACGAGACGATCGAGTTGTTCCGCGCCGAGGTGCGGCGTATCGAGGCGTTGATGCGGGAGGAGAACCCGGAGGCGCGCATCGAGGTGTCCGTCGGCGCGAAGGCTCCGGGGCTCGACACCTCGCTGGACGCCGAGGTCATGGAACTCGCCTCGCGGTGGGGCGGCGAGGTGAGCCCCGGGAAGGTCACGTACGGCACCGAGGCCGGGCTGTTCCACCAGGCCGGGATCCCGACGGTCGTCTGCGGTCCCGGCGACATCGCGCAGGCCCACTCGCCGGACGAGTTCGTCGAGCTCGAACAGATCGCACGCTGTGAGGCCTTCCTGGACAGCCTCATCGACCAACTGCGTTCCTGAGCAGTCCGGCAACTGCGTGCCTGAGCAGTCCGGTTCAGCCGGCGCCGTCCCACGCCACTGAAGAGATGGCTGAAGAGAAGACCGAAGAGAAGAGGGCCACGCCCACCATGACCACCACACCAGCCGGCACCCCTACCGGTCCCCCCACCGGCGATCCCGCCGACACCTCTGCCGACGCCTCTGCCTCGTCCGTCTCGCCGGAACGCATAGCGGCCGCCCGCAAGGCGGTGATCAGCAGCTCGATCGGCGCGGCCCTCGAGTGGTTCGACATCATCGTCTACGCGTCGTTCGCGGTCGTCATCGCGAAGAACTTCTTCCCCGGCGGTGACAGCGGCCTCGGCCTCATCCTCACCTTCGCCACCTTCACGATCTCGTACCTCGTACGGCCTCTCGGCGGTCTGCTCATCGGTGGCTACGGCGACCGGTACGGGCGCAAGAAGGCGCTCACCCTGACGCTCATCCTCATGATGGCCGGGACCGTGCTCATGGCCGCTGCCCCGACCCACCAGGCGATCGGCGCCTGGGCGGGCCTGATCATCCTGGTCTCACGGCTCGTCCAAGGGTTCTCGGCCGGTGCGGAGTTCGGCACGGCCACGACGTTCCTGATCGAGACGGCGCCCCACCGCAAGGTCTATTACTCCTCCTGGCAGGTGGCCAGCCAGGGCGTGTCGATGTTCCTCGCCTCGGCCTTCGGCTACGTGCTGTTCAAGTACCTCTCCGAGGACGACCTGTACTCCTGGGGCTGGCGGATCCCGTTCATCGTCGGCATCCTCGTCGGCCCTGTCGGCCTGTACATCCGGGCTCGCCTGTCCGAGACCGAGGAGTTCAGCCAGGGGCCGCGGGAGCGCACGCCGGTCCGGACCACGCTGACGCGCCACCTCGGCCGGGTGCTCACCGGTGCCGCGTGCGTGGGCGTCGCGACGATCTCCGTCTACCTGATCCTCTACATGCCGACCTTCGCGGTGAAAAGCCTCGGGGTGCCCGCCGACGCCGCCTACCTCGGTGGTGTCGTCGCCGGTCTCGTCACGCTCGTCGGGGTGCCGCTCGTCGGCAAGCTGGCGGACCGGGTGGGGCCGGCCCGTGTGATGACGTGGGCGGCCGTCGCCGCACTGGCGCTCGCGTGGCCGCTGTTCAAGGCGCTGACCAGCTCACCGACGGTGCCCACGCTTGTGTGTGTCATCGCGGTGCTCGGCGTCATCATGGCGTTCTACTTCGCTCCGCTGCCCGCGCTGCTCACGTCGCTCTACCCGCCCGAGGTACGCACCACCGCTGTCTCCACCGCGTACAACCTCGGCGTGACCCTGCTCGGCGGCATCGCGCCCCTCGTACTGACCTGGCTCATCGACCGCACCGGCTCGCTCGACTCACCCAGCCTGTACTACATGGGCGTTGCCGTTATCTCGCTCCTCGGCCTCTGGTTCGTACGACGTCACACATCGGTTGCGCTGCCGAAGTAGTCCTGGGGTGGGGGTGGTTG
>NZ_JAAAHS010000088.1 GCF_009908195.1 Streptomyces boluensis
ACCCCACCCCAGCCGGTGACCAGCGGCAACGTACCTGGTGGCGGGCCACAACCTGAACCGTATGTCTTTGTCCCGGCCGCCCTTGCCCCCGCCCCCGGCCTCACGGAGACTGAGCGACCGCTCCACGCACCTGTTCCTGCCGGCCTCCTGCTCGCCTTCGTCGGAGAGCGGGGCGGCCCGTCACCGGCGTCGCTAGCCTGTGCGGATGCGCCGTACGAACCGGATGACTCCTGCGACCGCTACGACTGCTACGCCCCCTGTGACCCCCGCGGCTTCTATGAGCCGTGCGGAACGTGCCGTCGCGACCGTGCTCGGCTCGGCGGTGGGGGACGCGCTGGGCGCCCCGTTCGAGTTCTGCCTCGAAGGTGACTTCTCCGAGAGGTTCCCCGAGGCGGGGGGCGGCGGCGAGATGTGCGGGGGCGGCGGCTGGACGCCCGGTGAGGCCACGGACGACACGCAGATGGCGGTGCTCGTGGGGGAGTCACTGCTCGAGCGGGGCCGGCTCGACCTGCCGGACATCTTCGCCCGCTTCCAGCGCTGGGCAGCCGCCTGGCCCATGGACATCGGCCTCCAGACCGAGGACGTACTGACCAACGGCAAGCCGTGGGACCAGGCGGCCGCCGCCCACTTCGAGGTCAACCAACTGGCCGCGGGCAACGGCGCGTTGATGCGGGCGTCGACCTCGGCGATCCGCTTCGCGGGCAGCGGCCGGGAGGGCACGACGACGGCCGCCCGGCGCATCTCCGCCCTCACCCACGGCGACCCCGCCGCGTGGGAGGGCACCGCCATCCTCCACGAACTCATCCGCCTCGCCCTCGACGGCACGGACCCGCTCCACACCCTTCCCGAGGTCCTTGAGCTCGTCCACCCCGACCACCGGCAGCGGTACGCCACCGTCCTCGCCGCCGACTGGCACCCCGACCTGGCGACCGAATTCAACGGCGCGGTCTGGCCCTGCCTCGGCTCGGCGGTCTGGGCCCTGCGGAGCACACGCTCCTTCGAGGACGCGCTCCGCGCGGCCGTCGACCTCGGCGGTGACACGGACACGGTCGCCGCGGTCACCGGCGGCCTCGCGGGTGCCTATTACGGCCCTGACGCGATCCCGACCCGCTGGACCGAGGCCTTGCACGTACCGCTGCCGGGGTTCGGAGGGCGGGTCCTGCGGGCGCCCGAACTGCGGGCGCTGGCGCTGCGGCTCCTGGGGGACTAGCTGCGGCTCCTGGGGGACTAGGGGACGTCTCCCCGGTACACCCCTCGTCAGGCGGGCGGCGGAACGGCCGGTTCAGGCGGCGGGGCCGGCTACCGACTGCCAGATGTGGTCCGGCAGTTCGCGCGCCGCCTCGTCGAGGTCGATGTCCCCGACGGCGACATAGCGGCGGGCCACGGCGACGACCGGGCCCATGACGAGCGACTCGATCAACGGGGCGGGGAGCGCGGCGAGTTCACCGGACTCCGTACGGGCGTTGATCCACTCGGCGATGGGGGAGAGGCGGGCCTCCTGCGCGTCCCGGATCTGCTCCGCACGGTCCATGCCCTCGCGGTCCGCGGTGACGGAGTGCAGGAGCCGGGCCGCGTCGGGGTGCGTCTGGACGAACTCCAGGTACGCGCGGATCACGGCCCGCACGCCGGAGCGGGCGTCGTCCGACCGCGTGATGGCGTTGGTGAGTTGCTCCAGGAGCCGCCCCAGCCAGCGCTGCGTGAGTGCCACCACCACCCCGTGCAGACTGCCGAAGTGGTGGTAGATGCTGCCCGAACTCACGCCGCCTGCCTTGGTGATGGCGTCGACGGTGAGGCCGCTCTCGCCCGACGCGGCGTAGATGCGCAGCGCCGCGTCCAGAACCTGATCGACGGTGGCTTCCCCGCGCTGCTGCTTCCGGATCATCGCGCTGTCGTCCTCGATCTCGTTGCGGGGTGCGTTGCGGGGGTTGCGGCGCTCTGGTGCGTCTTGTCTTTTCGACGGCAGCATAGAACACCGGTTCTGGGGTTTCTGTCGCAACCGTGCAGGCGTGGTTCCGACAGAAACCCGGCTCCGGGCTCCGGGTTTCCCGGCTCGGGCTCCTCAGGCCGTCGCGCGCATCGCGCCGCCCGCCGCCTGCGCTTCGATCAGGGCGTGCAGCCGGTCGGCCGCCGCCCTGCCGAAGGCCGTGCTGTTGATGTGCGTGTCCAGTTCGTGGATCTCCACCGCACTGCCCCGCAGGTCTTCACGCAGCGCGGAGAACAGCACGGCGTCCGTCTCGGGCTCGTGGTACGGGCCTGCGGCTGCCGCGCCCACTGCCGGTACGGGTGCCGTGCCCGCCGCCTGGACAGGTACGGGCGACGGCGACGACTCGTTGTCGTACGACGGTGACCCGTTGCCGTACGACGGGGGCGTGCTCAGCGTGGAGAGTCCCCGCAACGGCAGGCACAGTGCGGTCGGGCCGGTCGCCGTGCGGAGCTTCGCGGCGATGACCCGGCCCAGCTCGGCCACCTCGCCCTCGGAGGTCCTGACGACCGTGATCGACGGATTGTGTACGCGGACGTGGCGGCCCCGGTACCGCTCGGGCACCGTCTCCGGCGGCCCGAACTTGATCATGTCGAGGGCGCCGAGGCTCACCACCTGCGGCACCCCGGCCCGCCCCGCGGCCTCCAGCCGGTCAGGGCCCGCGGAGAGCAGCCCGCCGAACAGCTCGTCGGCGACCTCGCACGGCGTCAGGTCGAGCACCCCCGCGAACACGCCCTGCCCGGCGAGGGATTCAAGGGAACGGCCGCCCGGACCGCTGGTGTGGAAGACCAGTACCTCGTAGCCGAGTTCGGTCAGCCGCCGCCGGGCCGCGTCCACGCCCGGTGTGGTCACCCCGGCCATCGACGCGGCGATCAGCGGCCTGCTGTCGCCGGACCGCACCTCGGTGAGCGCCTGCCCGGTGGCGGCGAACTCCTTGGCCATACCGGCGATCGCGGCCGCCGCGTTGGCCAGGATCGGTTCGGAGACGCGGTTCACCCCCGCGATGTCGACGACGCTGTGCATCATCGTCAGATCGGCGGAACCGACGTACGGCGACACATCACCGGCCGCCATCGAGGACACCATCAACTTCGGTATGCCCAGCGGGAGTTCACGCATCGCACGGCTCGCGATCGACGTGCCGCCGCTGCCGCCGACCGCCAGGACGCCGTGCACGCGGCCCTCCGCGTGCAGCCGGACCACCACCTCGGCGGCGCCCCGCGCCATCGCGGTGACCGCGACGCCCCGGTCGCCGGTCGCCCGCAGCCGCTCCAGGTCCTCGCCCGCCGCGCGGGCCACCTCGGCGCGCGGTATGTCGGCCGGGATCAGCGGTTCGCCCGCCACCCCGGTGTCCACGACCACGACGCGCACGGCGTACCGCCGCAGTCGGTCCCGCAGCCAGCGGTATTCCTCACCCTTGGTGTCCAGTGTTCCCAGTAGTACGACGCTAGCCATGGCCGTACTCTCCGGGGAAACCCCGACCCAAGGCAAGGGTGCTCAGGGGTGGCACGATGACCGGCGTCCGGACGGCGAGGGAGACACGGTGACGCACAGGCCCCGAAGCACACGCTCCGCCCCAGCGACACCCCGTACTCCCGCTCAACTGCTCGTATTCGGCGCCCTGTTGGCGGGGGCGCTGGTCTGCGCGGGCCCGGTCGTCGGGGCGGTGGCCGCCGGGCACAAGGCGAAGGAGTGCGTGGACATGCGGCTGCACCCCGGAGGGCAGGCGGCGTCGGTCACCGAGCGCGGGTGCGAGATCGTCACCGCCTCCGGTGCGACGGTCCTTGTACCGATCTCCGGCCCGCCGTTCGAGGCCGGGGTGGCGGGAGCGGCCGGCTTCGTGGTCCTGGGCGGCGCGACGGTCACCGTGTGGGTGCGTCGCGGCCGGTGAGGGCCCGGCGGGAGGCGCTGCCGGGCCGATTGTCAGTGGTGGGCGGCAGGATAGGGGCATGACGACGAACTCAGCCGTTCCCTCTGTTGTGCTGTCCGACGCCGCTTCCTACGCCCAGGCCGTGGAAGACGCGACACGGGCCGCTGCCGCGTACTACGACGGCGGCACCTCGACCCTGGACGACGACGCGTACGACCGGCTGGTGCGCGCGATCAGTGCCTACGAGGACGAGCACCCCGACGACGTGCTGCCCGACTCGCCGTCCGGGAAGGTGGCGGGCGGCGCCGTGGAGGGCGATGTGCCGCACACCGTCCCCATGCTCAGCCTGGACAATGTGTTCTCCGACGAGGAACTGACCACGTGGGCCGCCTCGTTGGAGCGCAGGATCGGCCGCCCGGTGGAGTCCTGGAACGTCCAGCCGAAGCTGGACGGCCTGGCGATAGCCGCCCGGTACGAGAACGGCCGCCTCACCCGCCTGGTGACCCGGGGCGACGGCACCGCGGGCGAGGACGTGTCGCACGCCGTCGCCACGATCGAGGGCCTGCCCGCCGAGCTCTCCGAACCGGTCACGCTCGAGGTGCGGGGCGAAGTCCTCATGACGAACGCCCAGTTCGAGTACGCCAACGAGGTGCGCACCGAGCACGGCGGCGACCCGTTCGCGAACCCGCGCAACGCCGCCGCGGGCACCCTGCGCGCCAAGGACCGTGCGTACACGGTGCCGATGACGTTCTTCGGGTACGGCGCGCTGCCCCTGCCCGGCACCGACGGCACGCTCGCCGCCGAGCTCGGCACGGACGCACACGGCGCGCTCATGGACCGGGTCGCCGGGTACGGGATCAACACCCCGGCGAGCACCAAGGTGCCGGGTGCCGTGGTCACTTCGGTCGAGCAGGTCAGCGCGCAGGTGCGGGAGATCGCGGGGCTGCGCGCGGAGTTGCCGTTCGGGATCGACGGCATCGTCATCAAGGCCGACCTGGCGGCGGACCAGCAGGCGGCCGGTTCGGGGACGCGGGCGCCGCGCTGGGCGGTCGCGTTCAAGCTGCCCGCCGTGGAGAAGATCACCAAGCTGCTCGACGTGGAGTGGAACGTCGGCCGTACGGGAATCATCGCCCCGCGCGCGGTACTCGAACCGGTGGAGATCGACGGCTCCACCGTCACCTACGCCACGCTCCACAACCCCGCCGACATCACCCGCAGAGGCCTGCGCCTCGGCGACCACGTCATGGTCTACAAGGCGGGCGACATCATCCCCCGCGTGGAGGCCCCGGTCGCGCACCTGCGGAGCGGTGACGAGCGGGAGATCGACTTCCCGGCGGTGTGCCCGCAGTGCGGTTCCGGGATCGACACGAGCGAGCAGCGGTGGCGCTGCGAGCGCGGCCGCAACTGCCACCTCGTCGCGTCGATCGCCTACGCGGCCGGGCGCGACCAGCTCGACATCGAAGGCCTCGGCCACACCCGTGTCGTCCAGCTCGTCGAGGCCGGGCTCATCACGAGCCTGCCGGACCTCTTCGACCGGCTGACCCGTGACCAGCTGCTCGGCCTGGAGCGGATGGGCGAGACGAGCACGGACAACCTCCTCGCCGCGCTCGAGCAGGCCAAGCGGCAGCCGTTGTCGCGCGTGCTGTGCGCCCTCGGCATCCGTGGAACGGGCCGGTCCATGTCACGCCGTATCGCCCGGTACTTCGCCACCATGGACGGCATCCGGGCGGCGGACGCGGAGGCGATGCAGCGGGTCGAGGGCATCGGCGGGGAGAAGGCCCCGGTCATCGTCGCCGAACTGGCCGACCTGAGCGACCAGATAGACCGCCTGGCGGCGGCGGGCCTCGCCATGACGGAACCCGGCGCCACCCCGCCCGCACCCGTGGAAGAGGGCGCGGACGGCACCGAACTCGCGGCGGACGCGGGCCCGTTGGCCGGGATGAAGGTGGTGGTGACCGGCGCGATGACCGGCCCGCTGGAGAAGCTCTCCCGCAACCAGATGAACGAACTGATCGAGCGGGCCGGTGGAAAGTCCTCGGGCAGCGTCTCCAAGAACACCAGCCTCGTCGTCGCCGGCGAAGGCGCGGGCTCGAAGCGCGCGAAGGCCGAGGACCTGGGCATCCGCCTGGCCGACCCGGACGAGTTCGCCGGGCTGGTGGCGGCGTTCATCGAGTGAGTTCATCACCGGTTCTCTGGGGGTGAACTGTGGTGGCGGGTGCGGGTGATGAACCAGGTGCCTCCGACGATCAGCAGCGCGAAAACCGCGAGCCCGGCTCCCTGCGCGGCCAGCAGCCAGAGGCGGTCGCGCAGGGACATCGTGCCGTTCAGGGTGACCTGCAGCGAGCCGACGGCGAAGGCAATGGCAGCGGTGAAGACGGCCACGAGTTCGACGGCGCGTATGGAAGACATCTGCATGGTCTGTTCCAACTTGCTGTTGGCAGCGTCCTGTTGCTCCCACCGCCGCAGATACTCCGCGTCGCGCTGTGCGCGCAGGCGTCCTTCCTGGATCGCCTCCCGCTTGGCGAGGTACTGCTGCTGCATCACGTTGTGGCTGAACGATCCAGACTCGGTGAGCAGCACGAGCGCGGTGTCGACGCTGCGGAGAGCGGCGTCGTGCATTCCGCACATGTACAGCCCGGTGGCGAGCCGGAAGTGGAACGTATGGTCGCGGGGATACGCGGCGACCGCCTCCTCGGCGTGCATGCGCAGCATTTCCGCCTGGGCGTCGAAGGGGACGGCGAATGCCAGCCCGTGGAGGCAGATGTCCACAACGCGCCGAGTGCGTCGGGTGGAGGACCATGCCTGGTTGAAGAGATCGGTGGCGTGTTCGATGGTCAGGGCGCGGCTGCCGAAGGCGGCCAAGGACTGCAGGGCTACGAAGAGGGAATCTTGGCGGTGCGGCCCGGCGGCCATGGCGACGGCTGAGGACTGGAGAAAGCTGTGCAGTTCGTCGAAGCAGTGGCCCGCTCGCAGTTTGCCGGCGTGGTAGAGGGTGACGAAGAACGCAACGTCGGACGAACCCTCTCCGAGACCAGCGATCTCCTGCGCCACGTCGGTTAGTTGA
Organism: Streptomyces boluensis; assembly: GCF_009908195.1. GTDB lineage: Bacteria > Actinomycetota > Actinomycetes > Streptomycetales > Streptomycetaceae > Streptomyces > Streptomyces boluensis. The sequence goes on from NZ_JAAAHS010000088.1 coordinate 6,916, forward strand.
ACCGTGGATTCGATGCTGCCCCGATTGATGAACGCGTATCCCAGACTCCACTGTTCAACGACCGCGGCACGGCATTCGTTCACCACGTGTCCAGTAATCCACCGGGCGCACTCGACAGCCGTACGAACTGATGGGTGGCTCTGGAACCGCTGGCGCCAGTAGCGGTCGGCGCACACGAAGAAGGGGTCCGTATCGAAGTCGGCGGAGTGGATCTCGAACGGGGGCGCAGTCCCGGCGTTCACCAGCACGGCTGAGACTTCGTCGCAGATACGGCCGAAGTCCCTTGCGTCCAAGCCGCGTGCCCCTGCCAGCTGTGCCGAAACCGCAGTGGCATCCATGCATCCCCCTTGCCCTGAGCAACCCCACACGCCGCGTTCACCGTCGGAGCCGAACGGCTTGTTCTGTCCCCTCGAACATACAGGTGGGGGCACATCCCACCGCTTCGGGTCCAGTTCCTTCCCACCGTCAAGACATCGTTGCAGCAGGCGCGTTGAAGACAGCGTTCGCCGAGATCGACATCAACCGGTGCCGCAGGCCGCCGCCTTCACCACGTGCTTCCAGCGGGAGATCACAGGTGCCGCCAATCTCGTAGATCTGCTCAAGTACCCAAGCTGGCGCCTGCTTGTTCGCCACTGCATGCAACAGAAGCAGGCGAACTGCCGTGAGGATCTTGTTGATTCGGGCGTCGCTGCGGACCGGATTGGAGCCTGGGCCGGGAACGACGATCGTCTGGCCTGTGTCACCGCCCGTCCATCGCAGCCAGGGGATGAACAGGCCCATATCGCGTGCTGTTGTCTTCCAGTCCCGCCCCGTGCGCAGGCACCAGCGCAGGGACAAGGAGACGCCCTCCGCGTACGCCTTCGTTGTTGTCTCCGCCCGGCCCCGTGCCAGACGCATCTCCAACAGAAAGCTGTCTGGTGGCCCGACCACCTCGAAGCACTCGTCCACCACCGTCCAGTACCGGGTGCCGGACGGCAGCCGTACCAAGAACGCCCGCATGCGCACCCCTCGACGAGTCGATCGCAACGATCCACCGCAGAGCCGCACCCCCAAGAACCGCTGCTGACCCACCAAACGAGGTGGCTCAGTGCAGCGAGGTCGGAACGGCGACGGGACGGAGCACCGTCAGTGATCCCGTCGGCGCCCCCTCGTGCGATCCTTCCCGCGCCCCCTCCCGCGCCTTCTCCTGGCGGGCGACCATCGCGAAGGGGAACCTGTCGAGTTCCAGGCAGAGTTCGACATCGTCCGGGTGGAATCCGCTCCGCAGCCCTCCGGCGAGGTCCACCGCGGCGCGAGACGTCCTGGCCCGGTGGAGATACGGAGCCGCCTCGACCTCGCCCCCGGCCATGGACCGGCTGATGTACTCGGCGCAGGCACGGTCCTCGTCGGCCCGGCCGTCCTCGCCGGTGACCACGAACGTCACCGGCGAGGCCCCCTCGGCCCGAAGGAACCGTGCAGTCGGTCCGGCCACGACGAAGCTCGCGCAGAGGACCAGGGGAGCGTCGGCGACGGCCAGCGCGCCCACGGTTCCCGCCGTCGTCTTCTGTACAAGGGTGCGGCCGGTGAAGTCGCGTGACCTGAGCAGGCCGGGCGAGTTCACCGCGTCGAAGCCCGGCGCGGACGCCCCGTCCTTCAGCGCCAGCCAATCCGGGTGCCGCTTCTTCAGGTCGAGCGCCTCGCTCTCCGTGGAGGCCAGGACGATCCTCTCGACCCCACGGGAGAAGGCCCAGGCCGCCACGGTGAAGGCGCGCATGACATCGACGACGACCGCTGCACGGGGAACACCGGTCAACTCCGGTATGCCGACGAACTGATGATCCATCCCTTAATCTTGCCCCGGCTTCAGCCGGGGAGCGAACCGCATCTCAGGACTGCTTTGACGTGCGCTGTCAGCAGGGGGCCGCACTGTTGACCTCAGCCCACTGGCTGCTTCTGTCCCTTCTGGTTGATCCGGCCGGTGTACTCGGCCTGCAGGCAGCGGGAGCTGAGGCCCTTGAGGCTGTTGATCAGCTTGGACAGGCCGATCTTCGGTGGGTAGTGCACCAGCAGGTGGACGTGGTCGGCTTCGCCGTTGAACTCGCGTAGCTCCGTCTCGAAGCTTCCGAACACCTCCCGCATGATCTCCTCGCAGCGCGTGAGCATGGCGTCATCAAAGATGCCCTGCCGGTGATTGGTCACGAACACCAAGTGCGCGTGCAGGTGGTGGGCGACATGACGGCCGGTGCGGATATCAGGATTTGGCTCCCAGTGAGGTGAACTGCGGCATATGGTCGTTGGAACGGCCTTGGGAGGGGGTGGGTCGGGTGATGCGTGCGTACAAGTTCCTCATGCGGCCTACCGTGGGCCAGCGGGTCGCGCTGGGTGAGATGCTGCGTGATCACTGCTCGCTCTACAACGGTGCTTTGCAGGAACGGCGTGACGCCTACCGGCATCCGTCCAGGACGAGTATCAAGTACGGGCAGCAGTCCGGGCAGCTCAAGGACATCCGGGTGTTCGACCCGGAACGTCAGGGCCGCTGGTCCTTCTCCTCATAGCAGGCGACGTTGCGCCGGTTGGACAGGGCGTTCGCCGGGTTCTTCCGCCGGGTCAAGTCCGGTGACACACCGGGATATCCCCGTTTTCGTGGCGTCAACTGGTTCGACACGGTCGACTTTCCCAAGGACGGTGACGGTTGCCGTTGGGACTCCACCCCGCACGACCCGGTGACCCGTGTCCGGTTTCAGGGTGTGGGGCACGTCAGGGTCAACCAGCACCGGCCGGTGGTCGGCAAGGTCAAGACCGTGTCGGTCAAGCGTGAGGGCAAGCGCTGGTACGTGGTCCTGACGGCCGAGCAGGAGCGGCCCGAGCCGCTGCCCAAGTCGGGCAGTGTGGTCGGTGTCGACCTGGGCATAGCCAACTTCCTCGCCGACTCGAACGGCGAGTTTGTACCCAATCCGCGCCACAGCCGGAGGGCCGCCGCCAAACTCGAAGCCGCACAACAGGCACTGTCCCGGTACCCTCGGGTGCGCCGGGACAGGCGAACAGCCCATCACCAGCGTGCCGTTGAGAAGGTCGCCGATCTGCATCGCAAGGTGCGTCGTCAGCGCCTTGACCACGCGCACAAGACCGCGCTCGGCAAGGTCCGCGCACACGACTTCATAGCGCACGAGGACCTCAAGATCCGCAACATGAGCAAGGCCCCCGTCCCGAAGCTCGACCCTGAACAGCCTGGCAGTTTCCTGCCCAACGGGGCCGCTGCGAAGGCTGGGTTGAACAGGTCGATCAATGATGCCGGTTGGGGGGTGTTCCTGACGATCCTGTACGCCAAGGCTGAGAGTGCCGGACGGGAAGTGATCGCCGTGGACCCCCGCAATACTTCCCGGACCTGCCCCGAATGCGGGCACGTGAGCGCGGAGAACCGGCCTACACAGGAGAAGTTCCACTGCGTCGCGTGCGGCCATACCGCGCACGCGGACACGGTGGGCGCACTCAACGTTCTACGGGCCGGGCTGGTCCGTCGCGAAGCCACCCCGGCATAGCGAGAAGCCCCCTCCTTCCGGAGGGGGAGGAGTCACCGGGCCATTCTGCCGCCGCGGCCCGCCCGACGTGCCGAATTAACGATCAGCGCGGGCTTCGGCGGCAAACCGCAGGTCCAGGTCGTTCACGGTCGTTCCCGGGAGCGGCGTCGCCCTGCGGCCAAGGCGACCGGGGCGGCACCGGCGACCACCGTGTTGGATACGGAGCCGATGCCCTCGACCGTGAGGGTGACGGTGTCGCCGGGCTTCAGCGGTGGCGGGCTCTGCTCGCCGCGCAGGCCCCACAGTTCGGCGAGGCAGCCGCCGTTGCCGCAGGTGCCCGAGCCGAGGACGTCACCGGGCATGACCCGGGTGCCGCGTGAGGCGTAGGCGACCATCTCCTCGAAGGTCCAGCTCATGTTGGAGAGCAGGTCCTTGCCGACCACCACCCCATTGATCTCGGCAGTCAGCGCGAGGCGCAGGAAGCCGTCGGTGTCGCGGTACGGCTCCAGCTCGTCGGCCGTGACCAGGTACGGGCCGAGCGTGGTCGCGGTGTCCTTGCCCTTGCAGGGGCCGAGGCCGACCTTCATCTCGGCGGACTGCAGGTCGCGGGCGGACCAGTCGTTGAAGACGGTGTAGCCGACGATGTGGTCGCGGGCCTGCTCGGGCGTGAGGTCGCGGCCCTCGCGGCCGATGACGGCGGCGACTTCGAGCTCGTAGTCGAGGACGGCGGAGCCGGGCGGCATCGGGATGTCGTCGCCGGGCCCGTAGATCGCGTGCGGGTTGGTGAAGTAGAAGGTGGGGGCCGCGTACCACTGGTCGGGTACGCCGCTGACGCCGTCGACCGAGCGGCGTACGCCCTCCACGTGTTCCTCGAAGGTGACGAAGTCCCGTACGGAGGACGGCTGGAGCGGGGGCAGCAGCCGCACCTGGGAGACGTGCGGGCCGGGTGGGACGTCGAGCGCGGCGGTACCCGCGTCGAGGAGGGCGGGCAGGCCGCCGCCGGAGCGCACCAGCTCGGTGAGTGATGAGGTGCCGGGCAGCGGGTGGAGGGTGCCTCCTTCAGCCTCCGGCCGGGGGGACCTCCATCTCGCTTCGCTCGCCTCGACGACGGCGACGTGGGTGCGGTGCTGGTGTTCGTAGGTGGCGAATCGCATCAGGGCTCCTGGCGGGGTGGATCCGGTCGGATCAGACCGGCGGGGCGATGAACACGCCGCGGTCGGGGTCGTTGAACGACTCCTTGGCGACGAGTTCGTTCATCGCGTTCGCCGTGCCCCACTGGTCGGTGACCTCGGGCTGCGAGAAGTCGTACACGTGCGGGTGCCAGGTGTCCTCGTCCAGGCACTCCAACTCGGTCGTGTACTCAACGGTGTTGCCGTGCGGGTCGAGGAAGTACGTGAACGTGTTGTCGCCCGCCATGTGCCGGCCCGGTCCCCAGATCTTCCGGTACCCGGCGCGCATCACCCGGCCGGAGCCGTGCATGTACTCGTCGATGCCGCGCATCTCGAACGAGACGTGGTGCAGCGAGGTGTGCGGGCCCCGCGCGATCGCCATCGAGTGGTGCTGGTTGCTGATCCGCATGAAGTGCATGACCTCGCCCATGTGCGGCGAGGACAGCGTGTCGGACAGGGCGAAGCCGAGGTGGCGCTCGTACCACTCCCGAGTCCGGTTCAGATCAGGGGAGTTGAGGACGACGTGCGACAGCTTGACCGGGATCGACTCCTTCTCCTCGATCCTGCGGTGCTGCCGCACCTCGACGTCGGCGGAGACCTCGACGGTGCGCCCGTCGACGTCGAAGAAGCGGAAGCCGTAGCCGCCTCCGGGGGTGTCGACCTTCCCCGGTCGTGAGATCAACTGCACGTCACCGGCGAGGAGTTGCTCGGCGAGGGTGTCCACGTCGGCGGCGCTCGCGGCCCCGTAGGAGACGAGGTCGAGGCGCTTCTCGTCGGCCTTGCGCAGCCGGATGACGTAGTTCTCCGGGCTGCCCTCGGCGGCGAGGAAGGAGATGCCGGAGTCCTCGGTGACCTTGGTCAGGCCCCAGACGCCGGAGTAGAAGTCGAGCTGCTTGTCGTAATCCGGCACGGCGAGGTCGACGTGCCGCAGGTGGGTGAGCAGACGGTTGCTCATCAGGGGTCAGTCCTTCCGGAGGAGGGCGGTCGCGGTGGCGCCGCGTACCGCCTCGAAGTCGGCGTCGGACAGGCGGGCCGCGCGCAAGGCGCCGAGCGGGTCCTCGGCGCCCATGTCGAAGGGGAAGTCGGAGCCGAGCAGCACCCGGCCGGCGCCCGCGACCCGCACCAACTCCCGCAGCACGTACGGGTCGTGGACGAGTGAGTCGAAGTAGAGGCGCTTGAGATAGCTGCTCGGGAGGTGGTCGCAGCCCGCGCCCGCGTCCGCGCGGGTCGTCCACGCGTGGTCGGAGCGGCCGATGTGCGTGGGGAGGTAGCCGCCGCCGTGCGCCGCGACGACCTTCAGGTCCGGGTGGCGGTCCAGGACGCCGGAGAAGATGAGATGCGAGAGGGCGACCGCGTTCTCCGTCGGCTGGCCGACCGTGTTGGACAGGTACCACTGGTCCAGGCGCTCGTCGAGCGTGCAGCCGAAGGGGTGCAGGAAGACGATCGCCCCCGTCTCCTCGGCCCGCGCCCACAGCGGCTCGTACGCCGGGTCGGACAGCTCGCGACCGGGCGCGTGACTGGAGACCTCCACCCCCAACAGCCCCTGTTCCAGGGCGTGTCCGAGCGCGCGTACGGCGAGGTCCGGATGCTGGAGCGGTACGAGGCCGAGGCCGCGGAGCCGGTCGGGGGCGGCCGAACAGTGCGCCGCGGTCGCCTCGTTGGCGAGCCGGTACACCTTCTCGGCTGTCTCTTCGTCGGCCCAGTAGTGGTAGTGCGAGGGGGAGGGGCTGACGAGTTGGACGTCCACGCCCCGGTCGTCCATCGCGGCGAGCCGGACCGCCGGGTCCGTGAGGCGGGCGATGCGCTCGCCGATCATCGGGCCGTTGACCCTCAGCGCGTCCGGTCCGTTGCGGCGGGCGTCCAGGTCCTTCGCCTCGGCAAGGCCCGGCAGTCCGGCCACCAGCGCCTCGATCTCGGGCAGTAGAACGTGGGCGTGCACGTCGACGGTGGGCGGCGTCGTCACGGCAGCTCCCGCAGCATGCTCATGGTGCGGACCATCAGGCCGGGCACGTCCGCGTCGCGGACCCCGTCGAGCTGCCACTGTCCAAGCTGCACGGATGCCTCCACGACGGGACGTACGCGGGCCACGCGCCGCTCGTAGTACGCCTGAAGGAGTGCGCCGTCCCAGGTGCCGGTGGCCGCAAGCAACTGGGCGAGCACCCAGGCGTCCTCCAGCGACAGGGCGGCGCCCTGGGCGAGCGTGGGCGGGCAGCAGTGCGCGGCGTCGCCGACGAGGACGACCCGGCCGCGATGCCAGGAGCCCTCGACCAGCATCCGGTCGAACCGCGTGTAGTTGACCTGGGCCGGGTCGGTGATGTTCGCGGTGATCTCGGGCCAGTGGCGGCCGCCGTAGTGCTGCGCCAGGGCGCGCATCTCGTCCGCGTACGAGTCGGCCGGGATGGAGGCGCGGTCACGGCCGGCCTCGACGACGTACGCGTACAGCGTGCTCTCGCTGGTCGGGCAGTAGCCGGCGATATGGGCGGGGCCGCCGTAGGCGAGGTCGGTGCGGGTCACACCGGCCGGACGGGGCGCGGCGACGCGCCAGACGGCCATGCCGGTGGGCTCGGGCCGGTCCGGGATGCCGATGGCCGCGCGGGTGGTGGAGCCCATGCCGTCGGCGGCGATCACCAGGTCGTAGCGGGACTCGGTGCCGTCGCTGAAGCCGACGGTGACGCCGTCCCCGTCGGCGGACTGGTCCAGGGATTCGGCACGGACGCCGAGGCGTACGGTGGCGCCGCCGGCGCGGACCGCGTCGCTGAGTATGCGCTGCAGCTGCGGGCGCCGCATGCCGACGGTGGCGGGCAGGTCGTCGCCGCCGGTGCGCAGGTCCTCGGCGACGTGCAGGACGGTGCCGTCGGGGGCGGTGATGCCGACCGCGTCGAAGCCGTATCCGGACTGCTCCACCTGCTCCCAGACGCCGAGTTCGCGCAGGACGCGCAGGGCGTTGCCCTGGAGGGTGATACCGGATCCTGCGGTGGCGTTCCAGTCGTCGTCGGCCTCGACCAGGTCGACGGTGATCCCGGCGCGACGCAGCAGGATCGTCGCGGCGTTGCCGGCCGCGCCGCCGCCGATGACGAGGACCGTGCGGGGTGTGCTCATGGATGAACTCCCTTGTGCCTCAAGGAGGTTGAGGACTACTTGACGGCGATCGGGTTGACGGGCGAGCCGACGGCGCCGGTGATGGGCAGCGGAGCGGCGGTGAGCCAGAACTCGTACGTACCGTCGGCCGCGCAGTCCGCGGCCAGCGCGTCCAGGTCCCACATCTCGCCGATGAGTAGTCCTATGTGGGGGATGGCGACCTGGTGCAGCGGCTGGAAGGCGTGCTCGAACTCGTTCGGCCGGACCTCGAAGCCCCAGGTGTCCGTGGCGATCGCGGCGATCTCGGTGCGGTGCAGCCAGCCGGCGGTGGTGAACGAGAGGCCGGGCGCCGGGCCGCCGGCGTACTCGCCCCAGCCCTCGCGCCGGGCCCGGGTCAGCCGCCCGGTGCGCACAAGGACGATGTCGCCGCGGCCGACGGTCACGCCGTGCGCCTCGGCGGTCTCGGTCAGATGCGCCTCGGTGATGGCGAAGCCGTCCGTCAACTCACCGTCTTTGCCCGTTACTTGGCCCACATCGAGGAGGACACCGCGCCCGGCCACGCGCGGCGCCATGTGCTCGATGCCGGTGACGAGGTCGCCCTCGGAGGTGACGGTGGCCGCCGCGTCCCGGCCGTTCCACGCCTTGCCGTGGTCGAAGATGTGGCCGAGCCCGTCCCACTGCGTGGAGCACTGCAGGGGCATCGCGATGACGTCGTCGGCGCCACCGAGCCCGTGCGGGAAGCCCTGGTTGCCGAGGGCCGCGTCGGTGCCGGTGTCGAGCATGGTGTGCACCGGGTTGGTGCGCCGTCGCCAGCCCTTCTGCGGGCCGTCCATGTCGAACCGCTGCGAGAGGGAGAAGCTGACGCCCCGGCGGACCAGCGCCGCTCCTTCGCGGCGCTTGGCCGGGTCGAGGAAGTTGAGGGTGCCGAGACGGTCGTCCTCGCCCCAACGGCCCCAGTTCGAGCACGACTTGGCGGCCTCGGCGATCGCGCCCTCGGGATCGTCGCGGTCCACGGATGCGGTGGTCATGACGCCACCTCCGCCACGCACCGGGTGCGCTGGGCGCCGAGCCCGGTGATGGCGGAGTCCAGCACGTCGCCGTCGCGCAGCAGCCGTCCCCAGTGCAGGCCGTTCCCGGCGGGCGAACCCGTCAACACCAGGTCGCCGGGCAGGAGTTGAGACGTCTGCGAGGCGTACGACACCATGCGCGCCACGTCGAAGATCATGTCCTTGGTGGACTCGTCCTGCATGGTCTCGCCGTTCAGCTTGAGCACCAGGCGCAGATCGCCGGGGTCGGCGACCGACTCGGCGGGCACGATCCACGGGCCCAGCGGCGTGAAACCGGGAGCGTTCTTGCTGCGCAGCCAGTCCGTGCCGATCTGCGGCATGTCCCGGCGGAAGACGGTGCCCCGGTCGGTCAGGTCGTTGGCGATCGTGTACCCGGCGACGTACTCCAGGGCCTCCTCGGCGGACACCCGGTGCGCCGGACGGCCGATCACGGCGGCCAACTCCAGTTCCCAGTCCGGCTTTTCGGCCCAGGACGGCAGGACCACCTCGTCGTACGGTCCGGTGATCGCGCTCGGCAGCCCGATGAAGACGTACGGCAGATCCTCGTCCGCCCGCCGGTCCATGATCTCGGCGGCCTCGGCGCGACGCTCGTCCTCGGGGCGGTCATCACCGGGCGGACGGTGGGCGACGTGCAGATCGATGACGTGCTGCCGGTAGTTGGCGCCGGACTGGAAGACCTGGCGCGGCTCGACCGGGGCGTGCACGCGGAACTCCGAAAGCGCCCCGCGCTTCACGTCGCCGTCCTCGGCCAGGGAGCGCAGCCGCGGCAGCAACGTCGGCCACTGCTCCAGGAGTTGACGGATGATCAGCCCGTCGTCGTTCAGGGCGGCGCGCAGGTCCACGACAAGCTCGTCGGCGGTGACCAGGGCGGGGAACGTCGGCCCGTCCGGGGCCGAGAGCGTCGCGAGGGCGAAGGGACCGGCGAAGTGCGCGGATGCGGGAGCAGGTTTCACGGACGTGTCCTCACTGATGGCGGTGGCACTAATCTGGACCCGCCACCAGTGATCAGGGAAATCGATTGTATGGATAACTACCATCCGCTCGACAGATTCCTCCTGGTCAGCGTCGTCTGACGCCGTACAGCAAGGGAAAGTCCGTGAATCTGGCCCGCCTGGACCTCAACCTCGTCGTCGCCCTGCGCGCCCTCCTCGAGGAGCGCAACGTCACGCGCGCCGGGCAGCGCGTCGGACTCAGCCAGCCCGCCATGAGCGCCGCGCTGTCCCGGCTGCGCCGCCACTTCGACGACGACCTGCTCGCCCGTGTCGGCGGCCACTACGAGCTGACCGCCCTCGGCCAGGTGCTGCTCGACCGCACGTCCACCGCCTACGACGTCCTTGAGCGCCTCTTCTCCAGCCAGGCCGAGTTCGACCCGGCAGAGGAAAGCCGGGAGTTCAAGCTGGTGGCCTCCGACTACGCCGTCTCCGTCTTCGGCGCCGAACTCGCCCGCCTCGTCCACGAGGAGGCCCCCGGGATCCGGCTGCGCTTCGCGCAGACCCCGCCCACCGTGGTCGACGACACCGCCACCCTGCTCAGCGCCGTCGACGGGCTGCTCATGCCGCACGGCGTCATCAGCGACTTCCCCGCCACCGACCTCTACGACGACCGCTGGGTGTTCGTGGTCGCCGACGACCACCCGTCCGTCACCGACAGGCTCACCCGGCAGGACCTGGCGGACCTGCCGTGGGTCACGTACCAGCGGACCTACGACGCACCCGCCGTGCGCCAGCTCGGGATGCTCGGCGTGGAGCCGCGCGTGGAGGTGTCCGTCGACAGCTTCCAGCTGCTGCCGCTGCTTGTGGCCGGCACCCGGCGCATCGCCATGGTCCAGGCCCGGCTCGCCCGCCTGCTCGCGCCGATCGCCCCCGTGCGGGTCGTGGAACCTCCGTACGAGGCGGTTCCCTTGCGGGAAGCCCTGTGGTGGCATCCGGTGCACACGCACGACGCCGCGCACATCTGGCTGCGGGAGACCGCCGCGCGCGTCGGGGCGGGACTGCCCCGGCCGCAGGACCGTCCGACCGGGAACAGCGCCAACAGCCCCAGATGAAAGGGGTGTTCGGCCCGTAGTTCGTGGACCGACGCGTCACCCGTCCCGCCATCACCTCATGCGGGACGGTGTCCCCGCAGGTCAGCGCCGGGACGTCCCGTTGTGGCCGCACCCGCCGGGCGGAACCTGGCGCACCGCGGGTCCCGGGGCGCACGCTCATCGGGCCGCCTCAAGCACACCGAGTGCACCGAGGGGCGGCGACCGATGACCCATAGGGGGAAGAGATGCGACCGAACACGATGACGCGGACTCTCATCAGCCTCACCGCCGTGGCGGGAATCGCCGCGGGCGGCCTGGCCGGTGCGAGCGCCGCCGCCGCGCAGCCCGCCAAGCAGACCCGCGCCGCCGCGGTGAGCGTCAAGGACGTGGCGCCGCTCGTGGTGAACAACCTGGGCCTCAGCACCACACAGGCCCGCCACGTCCAGTGCTGGATCAAGGACCGCTGGAACTACGACGGCGCCCTGGACGGCCAGTTGGGCACCGGCAGCTGGAAGGCCATGCAGCGCTGGCTCAAGGAGCACTGGGGCTACACCGGCAAGGTCGACGGCATCGCGGGCAAGAACACGATCAAGGCCCTGCAGCGCGACCTGAAGAAGTACCACGGCTACGACGGCAAGATCGACGGCGTCGCGGGCCGGGGGACGAAGGCCGCCTTCAAGGACTTCGCGGCGTCGTCGAAGCCGTACTGCTGAGCGAGACAACTCAGGTAACTCCCGTGTGAACGGCGTGGGTTGACGCCCGAGCGGCACGTTCCCCGGAGCGTGCCGCTCGCGCCGCCGGCCGGCCGTTCAGTGAGGCAGTCGTTCGGTGAGGCAGCAGTCCAGTCAGGCAGCCGTTCAGTCAGGCCTCGGGCCGTAACAGCTGCGCGATACATAGCTGAGCGCCTCCTCCCCGCGCAGCGCGCACAGCTCGGCCTTCGCCTTGCGGGCCAGCTCGATCTGCGGATCGTCGCCGGGGGCGAGTGCAAGGAGGTCGATGACGTGCAGTGCCTCCTGTACGCGGCCCTCGTCCCGGAGCCGGGCGGCCTGGTCGAGCACCGCCTGCTTGTCGGTGATCGCGTCCGCCCGTACGGCCGCGGCGACGGCGGGCCGTGCGGGGTGCAGATGCGTGGGGTTCCCGTCCCACCAACCGGTTTCCGAGCGCACGATGTCCCGCACGATGAAATCGCGGTGCCCGTAGTTCTGCGCCATCCACGGCACGCCGAACAGCTGTGCCGGGTAGTCGATGTCGTGCACGAGGTCGTCGACGCGCATGCCCCGGTTGAGCCGTTCGACGACCGCGCGCCGCAGCCACCTCAACGCGGCGGCGGTAGCGGTGAGTTGCTCCTTCACGCCGTCGCGGATCACCGGCCCGAACTCCGGGACGACCACCGCCGGGTCGAGCGCGGCGAGCCGGTCGAGAGTGTCCGCCCAGCGCACCGGGTCGCGCAGGGTACGCATCGGCGTTCCGATGTTGGGGATGCCGCTGATCACGGCCGCACTCGCGTACAGGATCCGCTCGTCCGGCAGCCACACCGCGGTCACGTCGTCGGTCTCCGACGGCGCCCACAGCAGCCGGACGGTGCGGCCCGTACTGCCCAGGGTGAGCGACTCGGCGTACGTCTGGTCGGGAAACGTCAGCGGTGGCACGGCCGGGAAAAGTCGAGGAAGCCCGGCATACCGTGCGGTATGCCGAGGCGTGACCGATGAAACCGTTCCTTTAGCGCTCCGTCAACGGGGTGCGCGGAAGGTTCTTAGCGGAACGCTAAACGTGGACAGGCGTGTGTACGGGCGTAGTTGAGGGGGTGACCTGCGGTGATGCAGGGGGCGCCGCAGTGGTGGTGGACGAGCCCGGTCGTCAAGCTCGCGCACGCCCACGCCGAACTCCTTGGCCAGGCGCGTACGCGTCAGGACGTAACCGGTGGTCAGGGACTGGACCGTGGCGTGCAGCGCCACCGGATCGACGTCTGGGGCGAGCAGCCCTTCCTCCTGGTCGCGGCGGAACAGCTCCTGGGTGCGCTCCAGATCGGGCATGAGCCGCAGTCTCGTGTCCCCGTCGAGCAGCAACAGCACCGCGAGGCGGAGGGCGGAGGAGTACCGGACGCTTCCCCGCAGCACGTGCCGGAGTCGCGCGCCGAAGCGCATCGGGCGGTCCGGGAGCCGGATCGCCGCGATGCGCTCCCGCACATTGTGCCGCAGCGCCGAGCGGAGCAGATCCCGCCGGGAGCCGAAGTAGTGGTACACGAGCCCGCGGTTGACGCCGGCGTGGTCGGCGACCTCCCGCAGATTCGTAGGTTCCCGGCCCCGCGTCGTGCCCGGCGCGTCAGCCGCGCACGTTCTCGCTGACCGGCGCCGATCCCGTGGGCGGGGTCGAGCCCTGCAGAGTGGCGGGGACGCCGACCCGGGTGTTGCAGTCGATCACCTGGAAGTGCAGATGCGCGCCGTCGGCCGCTCCGGTCGCGCCCGACCAGCCGATGACGCGGCCCTGCGGCACCCAGTCGCCCGTGTTGTAGATGGCCTTGTTGAGGTGGGCGTAGTGGGTGCACTGGCCGTTCGGGTGCTGGAGGATCACCTCGATGCCGTTCTGCCAGTACGGCGACCAGTCCGAGACCAGGACCGTGCCGCCCTGCGCCGCCGACACCTCGTAGTCCGCGGGGAGCCCGAAGTCCCAGGCGTACTCGTTGTAAGGCCCGGTGTGCGAGTACGTGCCCTCGGGGCCCTGGGAGACGGTGTACGACTCGCCCGCCGGGTACGGCAGTTCGTAGTAGTCCGCGGCCGCGGCGGCCGGTGGGGCCGACGCGAGGCCGAGGCCCGCGACGGCCAGGGTCGCGCTCGCGGCGACGGCGAATCTTCGTAAGGTCCTGCGCGCACCTCGGGTCATCGTGCGTCTCCCGTTCAGTGGTCCGTAGTGTGGGGCGCCGTGCCGTTGGTTCGGCCCGGCTTGACAACGTTGCCCCTCAACTCCGCTATAAAACAAGGGAGTTGTAGAAATCGACCAACGGTACGGACGGTGGTCGAGTGACCACGGGAGTGGAGGCGCGGTGGGAGACGACACGACACCCCGCACGGCGGACGCGGCATTCCGCACGGCGTACGACGAGGTGCTGCGCCAGTGGCCCGTCGAGGTGCACGGCACGGACGTACCGACCACGCACGGCAGCACCCGGGTGCAGATCTGCGGCCGCGCCGACGCTACGCCCCTCGTGCTGCTGCCCGGCGGCGGCGCCACCTCGGTCTCGTGGTTCGCCAACGGCGGCGCGCTCGCCGCCGGCCAGCGGATCTACGCCCCCGACCTGATGGGCGACTTCGGCCGCAGCGTGCCCGGCGGAGCCCCGCTGCGCGGCGCCGACGACCTGACGGCCTGGCTCGACTCGCTCCTCGACGCGCTCGGCCTGGAAGGCGCGCGGTTCTGCGGCCACTCGTACGGTGCCTGGATCGCCCTGAAGTACGCGCTGCACGCACCCCACCGCGTCCGGCGCCTCGCACTCCTCGACCCCACCAACTGCTTCGGCTCGATGCGGCCCGGCTACCTGGCGCACGCACTGCCGTCCCTGCTGCGCCCCACCGCCGCACGCGTACGCGCCTTCCACCGCTGGGAGACCGGCCGCGACCCGGAGCACCCCGCCTGGCAGGCGTTCCTCGACAGCTCCGCCACCGCCCGGCGTACGAAGGTCGTCGCCATGCGCCGCCCCGAAGCGCGGGACCTGCGCGCCCTGGACCCGCCGACCCTGGTGCTCCTCGCCGAAAACAGCCGCGCGCACGACGTACGACGGGTCGCCGCCGAGGCCCGCCGACTGCTGCCCGACGCGCGCGTCGACATCCTGCCGGGAGCCTCGCACCACTCCCTGCCCACCGAGCAACCCGCCGCACTCAACCGGGAGTTGACCGAGTTCCTCGGACGCGGCGACTGAACGGCCGTACCCGTCCCGGAGGTTCACGCACCCCCGTCGACCGGGACGCGCAGCCGGAACAGCGCGCCCCCGCCCGGCGCGTGCTCCGCCGTCAGCTCCGCGTCGTGCGCGCGGGCGATCTGCCGGGCCATCGCAAGCCCGAGCCCCGAACCGGGCAGCGCGCGGGCGGCGCGGGCGCGGTAGAAGCGGTCGAAGACATACGGCAGGTCCTCGTCCGCGATGCCGGGCCCGTGATCGCGGATCAGTACTTCCAGGCTCCCGCCGGAGACCGTGCACGTCACCTCGACCGGGCGGCCGTCCGACGTGAACTTCGCGGCGTTGTCCAACAGGCTGGAAAGCAGCCGGGAAAGGCGGGCGGGCACCCCGGCCACCATGGCGTGGTGCGCCTCGGGGGCGACGGAGAGGCTGAACGGCACGGCCGGCCAGTGGTCGCGGGCCGCCTCGACCGCGTGCGTGAGCACGCTCGTCAGGTGCACGTCCTCGATGAGCGGGGACGGCTCCTCGTCACGGGCGAGTTCGATCAGATCGTTGACCAGCGTGGTGACCTCCCGCAGTTGGCGGGTCAGCGCACCGGTGGCCCGTTCGCGCTGCGCGTCGCTGAGCCGGTCGGCACGGCCGAGCAGCTCCGCGTTGGTCCGCAACGCGGTGAGCGGCGTGCGCAGTTCGTGCGAGGCGTCGGCGACCAGGCGGCGCTGGGCGCTCACGGACTGCTCCAACGCGTCCAGCATGACGTTGAACGAGGCCGCGAGCCGCGTCACCTCGTCCTCCCGGCCGGGCCGTTCGGGCGGCAGCTCGATCCGGTGCCGGGTGTCCCGCGTACGGGAGATACGCTCCGCGGTCGCGGTGAGCCGGGTCACCGGGGCGAGCCCGGTACGGGACACCCAGGAGCCCAGCGCACCGGCCAGGACCACCCCGGCCGCACCGACCGCACCGAGCAGCCACGCCGCCTGCCGCACCCCCCGGTCCACCGTGTCGGAACGCACCGCGACCTGCAGCGCGCGGTCGTCGTCGAGCGGGGTGGTGAGCAGCCGCGCGCGGTGCCCGGCGAGCCGGGTCTCGCTGTAGAACGCGCCGTGCTCGCCCGCCGCGACCTCACGGGTGGCGGCCGTGACCGGCAGCAGATACGGCTTCGCCGGGTCGTCACCGGCACGCGCGGGCACCAACTGCGCGCAGGCCGGGGCCGCCAGATAGCGGCACTCGCCCTGCACCACACCCAGCGGCTCCGGCTGGTACTGCTGCGCGGCGAGGCGCGCCGACTGGGCCAGATGCAGGTCGAGTTGGTGCAGCAGTTGGTGCCGGATGACCAGGAACGCGGCCGCGCACACCCCCACCGCGACGGCCGCCACCGCACACGAGGCGGCGAGCGTGAGCCGGGTCCGCAGCGGGCGCCGCCGCAGCCACCGGGCATGCCGCCGCCTGCCGCCCGCAGACCCGCGTGTGCTGCCCGCCGCCCCTCTCGCGCCGCCCGCCACCCTTCGCGTACCGCCGGGCCCGTCCGGCCCGCCCCGCTCGCTCACGGCAGGTCCAGGCG